>JAFAMM010000017.1 GCA_019233375.1 Acidobacteriaceae bacterium | reverse complement strand
GCCAGAGGTGTCTTCACCTCCGTCGCAGATCTTTCTCGCAAACTGATGAAATATATTCGCGCCTCTGCCAGATACGCCCGCCCGATCCGCTGGCGTTATACCAATCCCAAACGCCGCTTGTCTACTTCAGCTATCGCTGGGACGGCCCACTAGGTATCACGAACAGTCTTGAGCAGGCGACATACACCATCGAGCAGAACGGAAAAACTATTGAGGTGGTCGTGAATTCGATTCCCTATAATGCCGATTTCACCTACATCGACGCCAGCTCCAGGCATCCGCTGTATCGTCAGCACACCGACGCGGTATGGTTCACAGAAATGCAGCCTGCGAACTTGACATATTTGGCGTTCAATCACTATCCCCCGGCTGCCGAATTGGAACGCGTTGCCGCCGACCTCTTTCGTTCCCTTGACGCTCATCCTGGGGGCGCGCTAGTGATCACTTCCGTAACAATGGCGGCGGTGACTACATCGAGTTTGACCGGCTATTGCTTGAAGGGCTGGAAAGGCGGAGGTGGCTATTCGAGCACGGTCGGCTGTTTGCACTCATTGGAAGAAAGACCTTTTCAGCTGCCATGATGAACGCATTGCAACTCAGGGAGCAGATGCAGGCCATTTTGGTCGGCGAACCTACTGGAGCACGGCCAAACTCTTACAGCGAAGCGGCGAGCTTTACGCTGCCCAACTCCCATTTTCAAGTGCAGTACTCGCGCCTGTACTATCACCTAGTCCCCGGGAACCCGGACGGAGTCATTCCCGACAAGGTGCTTCCCCCCACGTGGAGCGACTATCAGGCTGGAACGGACGCTGCTCTCGAATGGGCAATTCATCAGATTCGGAGCGGCGAAAACCGCCGACCCGGACAGCGCCCAGAAAACCCGGTTGTCGGAAAGTAAAGGTCGTGTTTGATTCCCAGCTTGCTTCTAGATTGCTTCCGAAGGGCTAAACGGAAGCTGAACCGGCCATCGTCCTTATAGATCCGACCCTGCCCCCTCCTCTTCGGGCGACCTCTCGGAGCCTATAGATCGTGTGTGACGGCCATGTGGCGATTAATCTACGTTGCCGGACTACCTGCGGGCGATTGTAATTCTCGGGCAGCCATAACTCGCTCAGAACGTTTTCCGGGAGACTGGAGCCGATGAAAATGAGCGCGACTGCAATCACGCTCCATTTTGAGGCGGCTGGTACATCTGAACTAGATTGCCGCAGGTATCAGAGAAAATCGCAAGTTTCATCGGCCCCTGCTGTTTCGGGTCCGCCGTGAACTTTACGCCGTTTCTTTTTAGTCGCTTTGCCTCGGCTTCGATATCCTCCACCTCAAAGGCGGCGAGAGGGATTCCTTGCTTAAACATTGCCTCTTGAAAAGCCCTCGCAGCAGGATTCGCATTAGGCTCAAGCACCAACTCGACATCCGGATAACCATCCGGCGAAACCACCGTGAGCCAGCGGAATTCCCCAACAGGAATGTCCTTGGACTTTTTGAAGCCCAGGACATCGGTATAGAACGCGAGGGCACTTGCCTGATTCTCGACCATGATGCTGCTGAGTTTAATTTTCATAGCCTCACGCTAACAGCTATGTTTCACTTTTGTCTTCTCGGAAATTGCTCTTCTCCGAAATTCCGGCCATGAGCGACAGGCACCCGGGGATTAAGCTGGCGGGCAGCTCCCGTTCCGGTGCTAATGAGGGCCGGTAACTTCGCCGAAATTCCGACGGCGGCATACCGACACGGCGCGAGAAAAGAGCGCTGAAGCTGCCAAGGCTGGAAAATCCGACCGACATGCAAACTTCGGTGATCGACAAGTCCGTCAGAATCAGCAGTTGTTTTGCTCTCTCGACCTGCGCCCGCGAGCGATACTGGTGCGGTGTTTCACCAAAGATGGCCTTGAACAACCGAACGAAATGAAACCGGGTGAGACCGGAAGTCCGCGCCACGTAGCTGATAGAAAAGGGCTCGTCCTGCCAATCCCGCAATAGATCGCGCGCATTGCAGAGTCGGCTCAGCAGTTCAGGGCGGATCATCAGGAGGACGACTATATTGTATTTGTATGGCCTGGGCGGGAGCGGCTATGCCCTGGCCTGGGAAGTTATCGCGAAAGGTGCCATTTAGCGAACAACCCGCAAACCGGTGGCTGGCGCACATCGGCAGCATAGATCGCGGAATACGGCCAGGGTAGATCTATGCTTTCAGACCAGGGCGGACCTAGAAGTCCGGTGCCCACTTTCCGAGTGGCCGACAGTACGGGAACTAGCTGAGAGCAGCGTCGCTCGGATAATTAAAGAAGAGCTGATTGCCGTCGACATCATCGACTACCAGAAGTCGATAACCACATGAACTCTCCTTTACGGGAACGCCTTTCGCCTCAAGTTCTGCGCGTAGTGCATCCAACGCGGCGACGGCGTTTTCTGGCGTGGCAGGATCGGCATTCAATGAGATAAACGTCACAGCCCTGCCAATCTTCTCTTGAGCTAGGTTGTTGGCCAGGATCAGAGCGCAGCCTTGCCGGTCGACTTGCGCAACTCGCGCTCTACCCTCCTCGTCATAGCGCCATGAGCTCGTAAAGCCAAGTACGCTCTGATAAAAGCGAAGCGAAGCATCGACGTCCTTCACATGTAAGACGGGGCGCGCGAACCAGTCGGTCATAGAGCAAGTACCTCAAAGGAAGCGTACCCAATTCCGAGGAAGTGCAGAGCACGCCCGGTAGAAACGCCGCTGTTAATGCGGCGTTCGCAGGGTTTTCACCAGGTCGAAAAAAGTTCGCACATGTTGCACACGGCAAGCGCCAAGCAGGAAGAAATCAGATCAGCGCAAGTCGAACGGTGTGTGCCGATTTCGTCAGTGGGCAACGGTTCAAGGAGTTGCCTGATTGAGTTCGCTTCGCGATAGATCGCCGCTGACGGCCTAGCGTTTGCTAATCTCTCGCGGCCTGAACACTGACGATTTCTCTACACATCCCGACCAGGGTAGGACTTAACATCCAAAAGCGCACCAAGGAACAAGGTACTACTGCGTCAGCTAACCTGAACCACCCGCATATAGAAGCATTCCTCGCGCACTATGCAAAGATACGTACGTGTGGCCTGAACCCCGTCATGCTTTTGCGCCCAAGTTAGCGGCCGACGAGTGGCTCGGGCTCTGATGGCTAAAACTTCCTGCGGCAGGATCTGCTGAACGGAGTCAAGGAGCATCTGCGGAACTCGAATCCGGCGCCGGCGAACGGCTTGAGCAGCACAAGCAGCAGCAGAACGGCGCGCGATATTGCCAGGAAGTAATAGAATGCGAGCCGGGCCACCTTTCCGAAGACTTCATTCTCCCTGCTCCTGTGACATGTTCGTCTTATCTACTCGCGCCAACAAACGTTCCGAAGACTCCACAGTTCGGCAATGGCACCATTCTCCAGGCCACAATGTGACTAGGGCACTGGGTCTCCACGTTCCGTCTGATGCTTGGTGATCCTCAACCGGACGGTGTGGTTGAGGCAACATCAACATACCCAATGCCACGTTGATGACAATTGGCACGCGCAAAACACATAGGCAGAGCGACGCTAAGGCGGGAATTCGGGGCTGATTTGTTCGATCCGCCAGATGGGGCCGCCTTCATAGAGCGGGCCCTCTTCGCGAATGAATGCCGGTGAGGTCCCCGGAAGAATCCATATGTGATAGTCGGGTGGCTGCTTGCCAATTAAAGGAGCGACTACACCGGTAATGCCGCCGAGTTCAACATGGAGTAAGAAGTCGATGGCTTTCCGCTTGGTTCCGCCGATCATGAAGGGAACCTCGCCCGCTGGCTTGACCGAGACGTGGATGAGCCGCGGCTTCTCGGTCGGAGTGACAAAGGAGAGCTTTGTTTCCGGCTTCGTGGGAAGGACATTCATTAGGAGATTGGGGGGAAGGCCGTTCGAGACGTCGGGTGGAAGACCGAGATGATCTTGTCTCAGCTTTCCGTCCTCGCTACGAGACGTAATCTGCCCGCTGGACGCGTTGATAAATATGTCAATGGGCTTCGGGAACGAGCGCCCGCGTTGAATGTGATGGTCGCTTATAAGACGGAAGACGCCGGTTTGGGAGAAGACCGTGATGTCTTCGTCGATGGAGCCGTCGAGGAAGCGGAGGATGACACGTGAGGTGAGGCGATCGCCCTGAACGATCTGAGTCGCGTCTCCGGTAGCGATGCGGGTGCCTTCGACGGTTTTCACGGCGAGAAAACCGTGAGACGAGCCTTGCAGATGCCGGACAGGCACGGGCTCCGCACTCAGCTTCACACCGAGCAGGACGGCTGTGATGAGGGTGGGTCCGAAGCTGCGGGCGGGCAAACGGTGCATACGTGATTTTTCGGTAAGCTAAACAGACGCGATTATAGACGTCGCGTAACAAATTTATTTCTAGACACTACGCGGCTACAATGCGTTACACGAAGAGGGTTCAGGCTTCCCTGCTGGTCCAGCAGCACTCCTTCGGGCCGCGGATCTGAGTCGCGAGCGTCACGCCTCCAGAAAACCCGACGCGGGCCATGGCAGGGTCCGACATGTCGTGCTGACGCGCGCAGAGCCTTCCCCCCGACCACCGACAACGCAGGGTTCGTGTGCGCCCGCATCGGTAATCCGGTTTTGCAACTCCGATTTTCCGGTGTCCGGACCACTGTCTCGTTTGGGCATCGGGAAGTGCTCGAACGGTAAGATGAGGAAGGAATATGGAAACTATACGGATCGTTACAGATATCAGTAAACATGTGGGCTGCGGCGGGCTCATGGCGATGTCACAGGACGCGCCACAGTACATTCTGGAACACGAAGGCCTGGAGACCACAGTGGCTGGCGCAGAGATGGTCTGTTTACGGTGTGGGGAGAGAATCCGCTCGCAGGACCAAGTGGATACGCCAAGCGAGGAGTTATTGCAGGCGACCGATGACGTCGTACCCGGCACGACCATGCGCGGCGAGTCGAAGGTTTAGCTCAGCAGCCGAAATGAATGTCTATGCCTGCGAATTGCTAGGCTGCAACCCTCATACGTCCAGTGCTTCCAGCTTGTTACATAGGACGGGATATCATCCCCTCTGTGTCTGACACTCATCAGGAACCCGAGTGTGTCAGGATCTCCACTCGCGGAAGTTGGTGCCCACTGGCGGCGAGAGCAGCCGACAGGCATTAGAACGGGACGTGTTCTATGGGCAAAGTGAAGTATGATGAGCCGTTACGCAACAAAAGCGCCAGCGCCCAACTCGGTTGAATGCGTGAAGTCACTGTTCCACCACTCACCGGCTCGATGCTCCTGCACGAAGTCCTGGGCTTGCTTCTTAGGTCCTGTAGAGTTCGCGAGCCGCCTCAGGAGTTTCTGTGCCGGTCAATCCTTCCTGGTTGGCGCGCAGGCAACGAAGGAGTTCTTCTCCATACACCGCGCCGTTGATTGCCACGGCACCGAGAAAACCAGCTATGTAGCCCTTCGGCAGGCCTGGCTGTTTCTTCTTGAGTCGGAAAGAAGCCTTCTCATTACCCATTCCCAGCAGCGACGCGAACTGATTCCAGTGAATGCAGATAACAAACGACACTGCACAGAAGGGCAGAACTTCGAGAAAACTGTGCACGTGCTGTTCGCCAGGAGTGACTTTCCGGCGCTCGACCGCGTAGGCGACATCCCAAACAGCCGTTGCGGCATGCAAAAAAAATGCGGCAATCATCAGCAGAATCACTCCGGCATTGATCTCCAGAAGCAGCCCAAGAACCATGGGAATGCCAGCTTCCGTCATCATCAAGGCGTGAATAGCGCTTTCCGTCGGGCCGGACGTAGTCTCAATCTTTGTACGACGGTGGTGCAGATAATCAAGCGTTCCTGCGATGACCCATAGCGGAACCGTGAAGTACAGCAGATAGCGCTCAGTAGCTTTGGCAGTATCGTTGGGCGGGTTGGTTGTCCGTTCGTCATGACTTTCTTTCTCTGTCTGCTTCGTCCGAGTTCGGCTCCAACTTCGGGCCCAGATACCGAGCCCCGCGACAATGACGCCGGTCAGTACACCCACCGTTTTTGCCATCAAAGGCTTCTCGCGCAAATTCTTTAGCACCGTATTCAAACCTCTCCCTATGGATTCCTGGCCTTCATAGTTGCCTGGGCGAAACGCGCTAACTCGGCGTCGTATCGGTCATTCTGCTCCAGCAAACCGTAGTGCGCCGAAGGATTTACGATTTCCAGATTGGAATGGGGCAGAGTAGCTTGCATGAATTCACTGGCGCTCGGCAATGTCGTTGTATCCTGCTGGCCCACCACAATCAGTACCGGCACAGGGACATGAGTCAAGACCGGTTTCGCATCCCAATGAAACATCGCAAGTGTGCCTCGGGCAACGACCGCCGGAGACGACTTGTAGCTGTAACTGGAGATAAAGTCCACCTGTCCCCAGGTTTCCGACCCCGCAAATGCGCTCTTTGCGTTATAGATCTGTGAAACGCCGTTTCGATAGCTGAGCCAGTTCATGACTCGGAATACGGGAGAAAACCAGATCATTGCGTTGAGCAGCGGTTCCGCCACCGGCTTCTGAAGAGCCCGTGAAAGGCTGGCATCCTTTGTCGTTGTGACGGGGTTGGTATAAGACGTATCGAACTGGGTAATCCCAAGAACTTGATGGCCAAGCTTCTCCGGGAACAAGCGGCAGAACGTCAGATTGATCATGCCCCCAATGCTATGACCGACCAGGATGACGGGTTTGCCCTTCGCTAAACCTAGGACTAGATCCAAGTCCCTCGCCATGGATTCCAGCGCGTAATCCCGGTTCGATGGCTGACTCGAATCGCCCAAGCCCGGGAGATCCCAGAAGATCAACCGGAACCGGTCAGATAAGTGCTGCTTCGCGTAATACCATTCGGCACTGCTTGTGCCCCAGCCGTGAGTAAAAACCAGTGTAGGCCCGTCGGCCGGGCCAAATACTTCGGCGCGGATTCTTCCCCCTTCGACTGTTGTCACATACTGCACGGTTTGAGAGTGAACCTCTTTCGGCTCATTCTTTCCGGATGGGAAACCCAGGCTTACAATTTCGCGGCCCACAAAGGTGAACGAGAGAAGAGCAAGTCCCGCCACCAGTGGAACCCATACGGCAGGATCAGCCATCGCTTCCTGGGACCTGGGCGGGTGTATCGTCTCGTGGACGACTTCTGTGTGGACAGCCCCATTGGTGCGCGCCTCGACGCGCTCGCTGTAGACGGGGCGGGTACTGCAAATCCGTCGGAAATTCCTCCAGGCACGATAGACCAGCGGGATAGCTGCGATGAAAACAGCCAAAGATAGTAGGCTGGCTAGCAAATTGAAAAGTAACGGGATTGGTAACAGCATAGGAAAGGTTGACTCCGGCGTAAGCGTGGCGCTCTGGAGATATCATCCTTGGGGAGACGCTATTGGGGTTGTGAAATAATCGCTATTTTTCGTTATAAGACCGTATCCTCATCCGAAAAGCGTACAACCGGCGTGAGCCGCGGATCACGTCCGGGTAGACAGGGCCCCACGGCCGCAGAGTCGCCTAGAAGATCGCAGATCTCTGTCCTTCAAACAACAGGCCGCGGTCTCGGCTCTGACGATGGGCAGCTCCGTGAACCAAGCGAAAACCCGATGGAAGCTCGGATATGTCCGCTGTGACGGCCTAGCATTTGCTAATCTGCCGCACCTCGAACCGTGACGATTCCTCTACACATTCAGACAAGGATTTTACGGATGTTAGGTTCCTCCTTTACTTGAGGGATGGTGAGAAGCCGCCCCGTGCCCGAAGCATTGCGCTGCGACAATGGATGCTCCATTGAGATCTCGCACAGTTTGCAGGATGGACAGACGGTCTCGCTTGCCTACGGTCGCGTGTTACGTTCACTTATGCTCCCCGTGCGAATTACCGTAAGCGCCGCGTTGATCGGCGGCCTCGCCCTTGCGCAGGAATCCGTTGACAAACAGTTGCCCAATATTCACCAGCTGACGTCCGGCGGCCAGAACGCCGAGGCGTACTGGTCGCCCGATGGGGCGCGGCTGATCTTTCAATCAACGCGCGGTGCACTTCAGTGCGACCAGATCTTCATCATGAACGCCGATGGCTCCGATCAGCACATGGTCTCCACCGGAAAAGGTCGCACCACCTGCGGCTATTTCCTGCCAGATGGCAAGCACATCGTCTACGCCTCCACCCACCTCGCCGGCGACGCCTGCCCACCGCCGGCCGATCGGAGCAAAGGTTACGTTTGGGCCGTTTATCCGAGTTACGACATCTTTGAAGCTAACGACGACGGCAGCGCGCTCAAACGCTTGACCGACGCCCCCGGCTATGACGCCGAAGCAACCGTCAATTGGAAAACGAACAAAATCGTCTACACCTCGCTCTCATCCGGCGATCTCGATCTGTGGCGTATGAATCTCGACGGCTCTCAGAAAGAACAGCTCACCCACTCCTTCGGCTACGACGGCGGAGCAGTTTTTTCGCGCAATGGCGCTAAAATCGCCTGGCGCGCCAATCATCCTGAAACGCCGGAGGCGCAAAAGGTGTATCGCGATCTGCTACGGGACGATCTGACGAGTCCCATGAAGATGGAGCTGTTCGTGGCCGATGCCGACGGCCGCAACGCCCGGAAGATTACCAATTTCAATTGCGCATCGTTTGCGCCCACGTTCAGCCCCGACGGAAAGCAGATTCTGTTTTCTTCCAATCGCAACAACTGCGATGGCCGAAAATTTGAGCTTTATCTAATCAACATCGATGGGACCAGTCTTCGTCAGGTGACGGACTTCGGAAGCTTTACCTCTTTCCCGGAGTTCTCGCCGGATGGCCGGAAACTCGTCTTCGTCTCCGATTGGAGAGCTTCCGCCCGCTACGAATTCAACATATTCACTGCTGACTGGAATCAAGGGGCAAGGCAATGAAGTCGCGGATCGCCTCAAGCGCCCTCTTGCTCGCGTTTCCGATAATTCCGGTGCTGGCCACTGCGCCGTATATCATCACCCCGGAATCCTACCTCGCGCATATCAAGTTTCTGGCGTCACCTGATTTGAAGGGTCGGCTCACCGGCACGCCCGAGCTGAACAAAGCGGCCGATTGTCTCGCCGCGCAATTCGCGCACGCTAAGCTCCAGCCTTTGGCGGCAAAATATTTACAAGATTTTGAAGTGACTGCGCGAACTGGCTTGAGCGATAAAGACTCGCTCGCTTTGGGTCTCGGCGAACAGTCCAGAGAACTGAAGCAAGGGGCCGACTTCGTGCCATTGAATCTCAGCGGCAATGGGAAAGTTGGCGGGTCCATTGTCTTCGCAGGCTACGGCATCACAGCGCCCGAATACCATTACGACGATTACTCGCACATTGATGTCCGCGACAAAGTCGTCCTAATCCTGCGCCATGAGCCCCAAGAGAACGATGACAAAAGCGTCTTCGCTGGCAAAGATCTGACGCAGCACGCCGTGTTCTCAAGCAAAATCGTGAACGCGAAGTTGCATGGCGCAAAGGCTGTCCTGATCGTCAACGATGTTCCCAATCACCCCGGCGACAGCGACGAATTACCGCGCTTCGAACCGCTCATGGCGACCGAGGACTACGGCATCCTCGTCGACCAGGTCTCGGTTTCGGTGGCCAACCGATTGCTCGCCGGCTCGAAAGAAACTCTGCAGAATGTGATCAGCGAGATCGACCGTGATCTGACCGCGCATTCGTTTGCACTTGCTTCCGGCGTCTCAGCCACCGTGATAATCGACCTGCAACAGGAGAAGCGGATTGTGCACAACGTTGTGGCCTACTGGCCAGGTGAAACCAACGAATACGTGATCCTCGGCGCCCATTATGATCACCTCGGGCTGGGCGAGCAGAACTCACTGGCGCCGTCGCAAGCGGGAACGGTTCACCCCGGCGCTGACGACAATGCTTCGGGCACAGCCGGCGTGGTCGAACTTGCCCGCCGCTTCGCTTCAAGCGGAGTCCATCGCCGCGGGTTTCTGTTCCTGTGCTTCGCGGGCGAAGAGGAAGGACTCCTGGGCTCCGCCTACTACGCGGCGCATCCCTTGAAGCCTCTGGCGGACGCTGTCACCATGATCAATATGGATATGATCGGCCGCCTCAAGAACAACAAGCTATATATCGGAGGAGAGGGTACCGGATCGACCTTTAAACCCCTCGTGGACGAGGCCACGCGACACGCGGGCTTCGAAGCCGATCAGTCGGAGATTGGCGGATATGGAGCCAGCGATCACACCTCCTTCACCGCCAGGCAGATACCCACGCTGTTTTTCTTCTCCGGGCTGCACGGTGATTATCGCAAACCCGGCGATACCTGGGACAAAATTCACCCGCAAGATGCCGTCCGTGTTCTAGCCGAGGTATCTGAAATCGCCAACACCCTGGCCGACGCGCCCGAACGTCCGCGATTCGTGCGAGTCGCCGAGAATCCGCATGCAGGCACCATCTCAGGAGGCGGCGGATACGGGCCTTACTTCGGCAGCATTCCGACTTCGGTGGTCCTGCCCATGGCGTTCGCTTTTCCGATGTGCGCGAAGGATCGCCCGCCGCCCAAGCGGGATTCAAAGCGGGTGATGTTCTGGTAGAGTTCGACGGCAAGCCGATCGATAACTTATACGATTTCACCTACGCACTCCGTCAGCACAAGCCGGGAGACAAGGTCAGAGTGAAGGTACTGCGCGACGGCGCTCCGGTCGAAGCCGACGTTGCTCTCACCAAGAGAAATTGAAGAGGCTGCCCAGCCGCTACATGTGAAGGTGAATTAACGCCCGAATAGATCCGCACCTACGCCCTCCTGACGATCTGGAAATCAACCTGGCGGCTAAGGCTGATTACGTGACCCTTCCCGACTCCTGAGGAACTTATCCGGTTATTCGGACGACAGGCACAACCTCGAACCCAAGCGCGGCAGCCTGTTTACGAAGTCTATTAGCCGCACGAAGAGAAACTTCTTTGTCTGATTTCACGAGGACTCGTTCGTCATATTCTTCTCGATTTGTGAGCAGATGGAAAAGGATACGGGCAAGTTTGTGTGCTGTAGCGGTGACCGCCTCGGGCTTGCCCAGCTTCCGCTTCATTCTGCGAAAGAACTCCCCGAGATAATTGTCGGCGTGGTGGAGAGAATTGGCACCAAGGCGTAATGCCAGGGCCACACGGCTACGCACCGGGCGCGTTCCCGTGTACAAAACCTTGCCACCGCTAATTTGCCTTTCCGGGCACAGCCCTAACCAGGAGGCGAAGGCGGAAGCATTGCGAAATCGCGAGAGATCCGTTCCGATTTCGCACAGGACGGTGTGTGCAGTCACCGCGCTGATTCCAGGCACGTTGGTCAGGTCGACTCCGAAGATTCTATAGAGTTCCGCGCGAAGGTTGAAGCTGGTGGGTTCATAGTGCCTCTTCTCATACGGATACTTCTTCGTGCGCTTGGGCAGCTTTGCGGTGGCATTTTGAGCGGAGGGTACCTCCGCCAGTTGTCGACAAATCTCCTGATCGACTTCTTCGATCTGATGCTGGTAATAACGGTAACCCGCCAGAGATTGTTTGAGAGTAAACAGGTGCTCGGGCCGGTAATCACCTTCCAGGGCTTTGGCTATCTTGTCGCGGCTGTTCTTTACACGCGCGTGACATAGTTCTGCGAGCTTGAGCGGGTCCCGTTCTCCCGCTAAGATCGCGTCTAAGATACGAAGGCCGCTCAAGCCAGTGATTTCACTCAGCACATGATGAAGTTGCAGGTTCATCTGATTAAGTGATTTCTGCATATGCATAACGTACTGGGCCGCCATCTGGATCAGGCTTTCACGATGGCGCCACAAAGAGCGAATGGCACAAATCGTACTGGCCGGTCGAAAGCTGCCACGAAGCAAGCCAACTGTATGCAGATACTGAATCCACTGACAATCTGAGACGTCACTCTTACGTCCCGGTACGTGCTTCACATACTGCGCGTTGACAAGAAAGACTTCGAATCCTTCTGCCTCCAGAATCTGGTAAAGGGGGATCCAATAGACACTGGTGGACTCCATCGCGACCGTCCGCACCCCGCATTTCTTTAGCCACTCTGCTGCTTCTAATAGATCTCTTGTGAAAGTTGGAAAACAGCGAACCGGAACAGTGTCAGTATCCGCTGGAACGGCAACAAAGATCTCTTCGGCTCCAATATCTACGCCCGCTGCATGAGGATGCAAGACAGGCAATTCACTCCGCCCTTTACGTTCTTTCTTCGGCATGCAATCTCCTGATTCCGCCGAGTGAGCCGCCCGGGGTGCGGATAAATTGCAAACTCCTGAACGAGATTGTCACCGTTGGTGAACATCATCACTGATCTGTACGCTGCCCCAGACCCACGCTACAGCACGGGCTTGATAGAAGAGCACCATTGTCAGCACGGGCTGTTGCTGCGGCTCGCTCTGCGTCGCTATCATCTCGCGCTCCGTTCCTCCCCGTCCTGTCTGGCTCTGGCCAGTTCGCCGCTACAGCGGGTCTATGTCGTTAGGGGCTGAAGATCTAAGAGCTCTTGCAAGGTTGTGCTGCGATTCTCCAGTTGTCACACGCACGTCACTTCCGTTTGGTAGGGATAGAGGCGGTGAAATCCGGATTTTCGGGCCAGCGGAGGCCATGCCCATGTCCTACAGAACCCCCTTGCGGTGCGTTTTTGCGTTGTTCTTGCTTATTGTGTTTCTGGTTGTTGAACCCCAAGCCGTGAATGCCGGTACGACCCGGAACCTGTTGGTGAATGGCAATGCGGAGCAGATGCGATGTACCGATGACTGGACGGCCCAGACGTCGGTGGCTGGCTGGCGGGTGACGCGGGGTGCGGTGAGCGTGCTTTGCTATTCCGCGTTCAAATTATCTGGTGAGCAGCCGGTTCTGCCGAAACATGAGTCTGCGGGACGGGCGCTTTTCGGCGCTCCGGGTGCAGACACGGCGATGGAACAGATGGTGGACATCAGCGCTGCAGCGTCGGCGGTTGATGCGGAAGGCGTTCGCTTTCGTCTTTCGGGATTGTTTGGCGGATGGGGACGGCGACCGGAACGCGCGGTGTTGACGGCGATTTTTCTGGACGCAAGAGGACGCTCGACGCGTAACCCTGTGGTGATGGCGGATGTGGATGCGCGGGCTCGGGGGAACGTCACGGCGCTACTGCGCAGGCAAGCGGATGGCGTGGTGCCCAAGGGTACGCGGCGTATTCAAGTGAGGATACAGTTCATCAGCGGGGCGACGTCGTATCACAACGCGTACGCGGACAACATCGGGCTCTACCTGGAAGGCAACGTGGAAGCGATGGCCTCTGCTCCCGTGTTGCCGAAGCCGGTCGCGACTCCGGCGCTTGATCACGTGTATGTCGTCATGATGGAGAATACGAATTACGCTGACGTTATCCGGACTCGGGGCAACAGGGTGACAATTGATCCGCAGATGCCGTTCACCGCGAAATTGGCGGCTAACGGCGTAGTTCTGACTAACACCTGGCAGACTTATCATCCAAGCGATCAAAATTACGTTGCGATGGTCGCCGGGGACACTTACAAATACGGCTTGACTTACTTTCCCGATTACGACCTCAAGGTGCGGCATTTGGGCGATCTGCTCGAAGCGGAAGGCAAGACGTGGCGCGCCTATGTTCAGGACATGGTGACGCCGTGCAATCTGTCTTCCAGCGGATCGGGACGAGCCTCATATTCGCCCGATGACGAGCCATTTGTGCAATTCGACAACGTCATCAACAACCTGAGCCGCTGCGAAGCCGATCTCCGCGATCTGAGTGACTTCAAGGCAGCGATCGCGGGCAACACGCTGCCTGATTTTGCCTGGATTGCGGCGGACAATTGGTGGGACGGGGAAGGCGCGTGGTTCGAGAACTACGATGTGGCGTTTTCCAACGCAATGCAGGACAACTTTCTTCGTTCGGTGCTCGACCCGTTGCTGCGATCCGATGCATGGAAGAACTCGCGGTCGTTGTTGATTCTGACATGGGACGAATCGGGCGGCTGGGGCTGGCCCGATAACCGCGTACCGACGATCCTGGTGGGTTCGCCCGGTGTTTTGCTGGCCGGCAGCGTGGTGCACGAGCATGTCAACGGCTATGACCTGCTGCGAACGGTAGAAAGCGCTTTGCGGGTAGGAAGTCTGGATCGATTCGACGCCTTCGCGCGGCCGCTGAGAAACGTGTTTGCGGATGCAGAAGAGGATGACCTTGCGCATGAACTTTGGCCAACGGAAGGAGAGTGGACTCGAGGGAGTATTGACGATACGTTCGGGCAGGTGACGACACCCGCAGAAGTGGCACAGGGGCAGGAAATCAAACTCGTGGTTCCTGCCGGCACCGACGGGTCGGATTATGTGAATCTTGAACGGCTGGGAGACGTGCCGGGCGACGAGTGTATACGGTACCCGTTCGAAGGGGACGGTATCTCGGTGACGATCCCAGGTCACTTGGCGCCCGGTATTTACGCGGCGTGGCTGAGGCACCGCGGACAACTACCCAACCGTGCGCCCACCTTCATTGCGGTCCTACCGCCGTCGCGACTGAGTCCGGACAACCCTGGCGTGGAGATCCTGGGCGGTGAGACCGGTGGCGAGGGTGCGCATCGCCTGACGGTGCGCGAAGGTTCCAACTTCGTTGTACATTACTGTCTGCCGGCAGATGCGGCTGCCGCGAATAGCTGGATCGGCATTTTCCCGAAGGGAACACCAAACGATCAAATCACGAAAGACAACGCCAATGCGATAAGCGCCTGGCTTAGGACGCCGGGTAATCCCGTGGGAGCCCGTTGTGGCGAGGCTCCTGCGTACGTTTCGGAACTGACCCCGGGAGTGCCGTACGAGGTTCTGCTGGTGGATGGCTCCGATGTCGTGGGGCAAACCGACTCTTTTTCGTTGAGACCGGCGCTGCCACATTGAGGGGCGCCCGTGTTTTGGGAGAAATGGGCAGGTTAGGGCAATTGAGATTCGCCTACACTTGGCGACTACCCATTTCTGATCCGTCCAATTTCCCGTTTGCCAACCATGCGGGAGTGATGATCTCACCGGCGGAATTGGACACGCCCGGCGCGTTAGATAGGAACGATGTGGGCGGTCCCGTCCAGACGCCGCAGATCGGCCGGATCGCTTGTAAATATGGGCTCTCGCCGCTCTCTGGCAAGGATCACGACCGATGCGTCGATAACATCGGACGTTCGGGTGGCGGCGCAGAGTTCTCCGCAAGCGCGGGCAAGCTGGTCATCGAGCGGAATGATGTGAACTTCCTCGCTGAGTAGGAACCGCGACAATGCAACTTGGACACGACCGTCGCGCCACGCTTGTCCAACGACGCCGGCGGGGACTCGAAAACGGAGGCCTCGATCCAACGCCCGCTTGATCAGGGCGATCATCCGCTTATCGCCACGATCCAAGGCGATCAGCGCGCCCGTATCCAACGTTATCCCTGGCGCGGCGCGAGTGCGCGATCTGCCCATTTCAGGTCCTTAGCCGTCAGTTCGCCGTATTGCCCGATCAAATCCCGCAGCAGCGCCCGGAGAGACTCGCGTCTCTCGTGTTCGGCCAGGACCCTGGCAATGTAACCCGAAATGGAATCCGCTCGTCCAGCGCGAACTTCCCGGTGAACTCTGGCGAGCTGGTCGTCGGGCAGGCTGATGGCGATCTTCGACCTGGTCATACCAGCATCATACCGCCGTTTTGCCTGCCGTCCCAAAGCGAGCGGGCAGGGCAAGCTAATCCCCGATTGGGCGACGATCTAGGTCGCAAGCCATGTCCAGCAGACCGGCCTGTAAACTCCAAGCTACGATAAGTAGCTTTTCAGTACGTTTTAGCGAGGTCGAATTGGATCGAGCATTACTGTGGCGGTTTCGAGTTCTTCAGATATTAGTGGCGGTCTCCCTGATGCTTAATGTTGCGCTGTTTCTGAATGTCCGGCACCCGTTCATTGCACAAAAGCTAAGAATCGTCGCTGCCCGCCCTTTGGAGATCGCGATCATTGGGGGCGGGCACAGATTATTGATGTTCGCCTGGGGCTCGCAAGTGTCGGTGCCACTGCATTAATCCACTCAGACGATCGCCACGTGAATACGGCTGGTTGGAGCAGGCTGTCAGAAGCTGGCTGATTCATTGAAGCGCTCAGATCGATGTGACTCCTCGATGTCGGCCACCGCGAAAGTTGAAGAAAGGAACGCGCCTACTCACCCGGATACACCGTGTGTGACGTTAGAGATCAATCTGGAGTGATTCGGCGCGAGAAGCTGCCGTAGTGATATGAGCTTGATCGCCGGATCAGTTTAGATTGAGTCGTTTGCAGTGAGGCGCTGGCGTTTGCGGCGGGACGCGGCCACTTGCGTGCTTATTGGAATTTCAATAGCGTTTTTCTTGACAAGGACGCACTCAGATCTTGCTGTTGCGTCTCAAGAAGTGAAAGTCATTGGGGCACGCTGGCTTAGATGGTAGGACGAATCTCAACAGCGCGCAAGCTCAGTCGTAGACGAACATCGAAAAGACGTGATGCGTAGCGTCCGCCGCGCCAGCGGCTTAGATGAGATGAGAACGGCCTCACCGGCAAACTGGATGAGGAGCAAACATCTCACATATGAAAACCCAAACCACCAGCATTGAAGCATTGTCTAGCAATGGCGCCGACACGATTACTGCTGTAGTCGGTATTGATCTCGGCGATAAGCATAGCGCGTATTGCGCGCTCGATCGTGCCGGAGCTGTGATCGGAGACGGTGTCGTGAAGACTAGCCCTGAAGCGCTCGAGGCGGTTTTCGGCGGAACCGGCAGAATGAGAATTGCTGTGGAATGCGGCACCCATTCGCCCTGGGTCAGCCGTCTTCTTCAGGAACTTGGCCACGAATTGATCGTGGCGAACCCACGCCGGCTTCGATTGATTTCTGAAAGCGATCGTAAGAACGATAAGGCAGACTCGCGCACGCTGGCCAGACTGGCCCAGGCGGCCCCTGATCTCCTCGCACCCGTTCACCACCGATCGAAAGAAGTACAAATTGATTTGGCAACGATCAAGGCGAGAGACGCTATTATTCGTTCTCGCACTGCACTCATCTCTGCAATCCGCGGCATCATCAAGTCGAGCGGAAGCCGACTTGCCGTGTGCTCGACTGGCGTGTTTGCCAAGACTGCCATGGATAATTGCCCGGCCGCGTTGCGCGATGCCCTTTTACCGCTGATGCGCATTGTGCAAGAACTGACAAACGAAATCCGAGCCTACGATAGGGCAATCACAGCAAAAGCTGAGAGGGAGTACCCGGAAACGGCCGCGATATTGACGATCCCAGGCGTCGGACCACTTACGGCATTAACGTTTGTCCTGCTGCTCAACAACAATCCTCAACGAATCCCGAAGAGTAGAGATCTAGGTTGCTACTTCGGTCTACAACCCAGACAGCAGGATTCAGGGAAACACGTCTCACAGCTCGGCATTACAAAGGCAGGTGACGGCCTCATGCGAAAACTCGCTGTGCAGTGTGCCCATTTTATGCTGGGTAAATTCGGCAAAGATTGTGCTTTGAAGCGTTGGGGGTTGGCTCTTGCGGTACGCGGTGGAAAGAATGCGAAGAAGCGTGCGATCGTTGCCGTTGCACGGAAATTACTCATCCTCATGCATCGCCTTTGGAAGACACAGGAGAGCTTCGCTCCCTTTTATGGCTGCGTCATAGAACCGCAAGGCAGCTTAACGGCCTAGGAAAAAAGTTGCTGATACAAAAACCGTTTCGGCGGTGACTGCGACGTTTGCACTGGTGCTTGGAATTTATTAACTATTCCAATGACGCCGAGGCTTAGATAGCAGCACCGCAAACGAATAGAAACCCATACTGCACCGAGCGCACGAAGCGCTTACACGAGTGCGAATAGAAGCAAGGTTCGTTTAGTGGTGATTTCGCTTGACTCGGGGTCCGTTCTCATAGAAGTGCTAACGGCCCAGGGTTTACCGATCCCAGCTCACCGCCTGTCAACTCGATTTAAGTTTCTCTTCGGCATACAGCGACAATTCGACCATGCGCTCAAGCAGTTGCTCGGGGGAAACGCCTGCAAAGTTCCTCAGCACGAGCTCCTTCACATAGAGGCGCACTAAATAGCGCAGCTGCAGCGCACGATTTTTTGTGGCAAACACGAAATCACGATGCCCGCTGTTCACGATGATGAGGTTGCGTTCAACGTCGAACCGAGATCTCCACAGCTCGCCCGCCGCCCGTTCGAACGTGTAGCCCGGCAGGCCACGGGCGTTGAGGATCGCCTCGTTCATTGAGGTCTCGAGACTGGCGGTGATCGTGATTAAGGCCTCCGCCGTGCAGGTGACCTCATGCTGCCTCACCGATACATTCAGGTGCGCAAGACCGGGTGTAGAGGGCGCCAGGTACTCGATTTCCTGGTCGATCGTGCTCGCGAGTGAGCCGTCGCCTGCGGCGATCTCCCACGAGAATTGCAGGTCTTCCTCCACCCGCCTACGCGCTCGGTCCCGCGGCAGCGCGCGAAAGCGCCGGCGCTCGTTGACAGGTATGGTGCTGGAGGCTGGTGAGATGACAACGCTGAATAGCGGTCCCGCGTAATCGAAGAACTGCCTCTGTCCGCCAGAGTTGAAGCAGGGTTCTGCTACGCCGAGATCTGAGTTCTCCTCCTTTCCTGTTCCGGGACCGGCCTCGCCCGCGCTCGACCGCGGCGGCCTAATCTCGCTGCGTGCACGAGCCTGGATGTCGAACCAGTCGTACTCCTCGGGTGGGAGAGCGAGGAGCGCCTCGCGGAACGCGCGCTGGATCGCACGCAATGATTGCTGACTCGCCTGTTCTTCCTCGGCTCGCTGTTGGGCCTCGATGAGCCCATTGAGATGCGTCGCCAAAGGTCGTAACGCTTCGCATAGGGCTGCATAGCGTTCATCGTGGATTATGCCGGTGCGTGTGCTGGGTGTGAGGCTCAGAAACGGCGCGTCAATAAGGCCTTGCAGATACCTGGATGACCAGGGTGCGTGCTCGAGTCCTGGAAGTGTCGCGAGGTCTTCGATGACTCGGGTCCCCGCGCGAGTGAGCGCCACCCGGCAAGTTTCTGTAGGCTCTGCGAGATAGATCTCTGCGTAGGCGTCTCCAAATGCAGTGCGCACCGCGGGTAATTGATGCAGGAGCCGCCCTTCGTATGCGCGCGGCTCGACCTCGTACTGCTTGCGTGCAAGCTTATCGATGACGATCACGCGAACCTTCGCGCTTCGGATACGATCACGCAGTTCCGAGGCCAGATACCACTGGATCTTCTCGCCTGAGAGCATCCGGATGCCTTCAAGCAACGGGCTGATACGAAGTTCCGTTCCGCCTTCGACGAACAGGACGCGCCGTGGGCTCACGGTGTAGCCCGAATCGCCCTTGCTCATAGTCATTTGATAGGAGCGTTGATCGCTACCCGCCGAGATCATCGTGAGCTGGTCGCCAACCGTCCAGAAGGACAGCAGACCGATACCGAACTCTCCCTGCAGGCCGTTTCCAACGCCTTCTGCTTTAAGCCGCCGCTTGATCGAGTCACAAATGTGGGTCGCAACGTACCTAAAGTTTGGTAGGCCCTTTTCATCGCGCGGCACGCCATCGCCGTCATCTTTAATCGAAAGATAGTGCTCGCCGTGCTCCCGGCCGCGCGTGATCGTGACGGTTTTTGCGTGCGCATCGATGCTGTTTTCGACGAACTCGGCGATCGCCTTCAACGGATTGTTCTGCGAGAGCGCGATGATGCGAATCGCGTTCCAGTCATCGCCGATCTTGAGCTTGCCGCGGTCAGGCTTTCCCTGCCTCGAGGCGTTCGACTTCAATCCGCGTACGACGGGGCCAGCGCCGGATTCTCGAGATACGAATACATCCTCTTCCTTCGCCATGTCATCCTGTCGTACGACCACGCGGCGGTGATTTGAGAGGCGGGTACCACTCAGCGAGTGCTATGACCGATCCCGCCTCCCTAACTCGGTTGACATACCGGCGATCGGCCGTGACAAACACCCCCTTGTGTATGAGCGCGAGCGCGTGATACGCCGCATCGTAGAACGACACTTCATAGTGCTGGGTTAACTCGAGGCTTTTCGCGATCCAAGGTTGAGATGGCGACGCCTCCTCGAGCCCAAATTTCATCAGCGCAGACAGCCAACTCGGCGCATGCACAGGGAAGCGTCGCGCGATTGTATTGCCGACTTCATAAAGCCACAGTGCCGGCAAGAGTGCGTCCACCGCCTCATCCTGGATCGCGGCCCGCAGCAGCAGCGCTTTGTCCGCGTCCGGCTTATCGGATGGCAGCACCCATTTCAGCAAGACGGACGCATCTGGCACCACTAGCGGTACGACCGGCATTTAGTGGCCGTGCTCCCGATCTTCGCGGATCCACCTGGTCACTTCATCGGTGCTGACTTTCGGCAGTTGTGTGCGCAGGGTCTCCATCTCACGTACCGCATCACTGCGCCGCCGTCGAGTCATCCAGGCGCGTAGCGCCTCATTTATGGCCCGGCTGCGCTCGCCCACCGGGACTCTGCCCAGGAATCTCCAAGTATCCTCGTCAATCATCACATTGATGCGTCTGCTCATTGCGCCAGGATGCTCCAAGTGAAACAGCTTATGTGTATATCATTACACACCGATGAACTGCCTCACCTATGTCCGTAATCTCTTTCCAGCGTAGTACCTCGCGGGTAGCGTTGCTAGGCTCTGCACGCCTCGCATTCACACCTAGCTGGGCATCCCTTGCCCTTACCGGTAAATACTTTCAGACTAGGCATGAGGTATGTGCGAACGTCGGGGCGCCAAGTCCCCGTTTACCGACCATCCGGACGTGAACAGACGAAAGCGCGTTTCAGGGACCTATCCCAGATTGAGCTCGCAAGACCAGCTCAAGGAGTGACTTGACCCGATATCTCCTGAGATGGTGATGCCGGTCTACTGCTGAACTTTCTGTGTCTCTCCTTGTTTGGAATCGTGATACCATCCTCGCGCTATGAAAAGGCAACTCCAGTTTGGCAGCATGATAACAGTGTTCTCGATCGCTTTTTTCACTGCGCCGGGATCGCAGTTGTCAGCCCCCGCTCCTTCTGCAACTACCGTCAATTGCGGAACCTTGATTGACGGAGTTACGGCCGTCCCTCGGAAAAACGTTCTGCTGCGGATTGAAGGAAATAAGATTGTCAGCG
>JAFAMM010000489.1 GCA_019233375.1 Acidobacteriaceae bacterium | reverse complement strand
CTTCGTCTCCGTATGCTTGCGGGGCGGCGGATTGAGGCGCATGATCGCGAGGGGCATCCTCTCGTTGCGGTCGTGAATCGCGCTTTTGTCAATCGCTATTTTCCGAATGGCGGCGCGATCGGATCCGTTCTTCGCTTTGCCACCGATCGTGCGCCAGTACGTATCGTCGGCATCGTCGAAAACTCCGTACAAATCGATCCCGGCGACACCGTATATCCCTCGCTGCTTACTTCCTATCGCCAATTTCCGTCACGAGAAATGCATCTACTACTTCGCTCGCATCCGAATCACGACTCGACTGCGCCGGAAGTCATGCTCACCGTGACTTCCACGCTCGATCACGACCTGGCGTTTGCCCGTATCAGTTCGCTCGACACGCTTATGCAGGAGCAGATGGCGGCTCACCGCTTGCTCACAATATGGGTAGCTGGATTCGGCGTGCTTGCTTTCGCCTTGTCTCTTGTCGGCATCTATGGCGTGATCAGTTACGTTTCGACCAGCCGGCTGCAGGAGTTCGGTATTCGCATCGCGCTGGGCGCGACTTCCAGTGACATTCTGCGGGATGTACTTACACGCGGCGCATATCTGGTTGTGCCTGGCGTAGCGCTTGGGGTTGGTGGCGCTTATCTCGCGAGTTCAATCGTGCGCGGCGTTCTGGCGAAGACCAGCGCAACAGACCCGCCGACACTGATCGGCGCTAGTGCTTTGTTTGGTGTCTGCGCACTTGCCGCCTGCCTGATACCTGCCGCTCGCGCCTCTCACGTGCAACCGGTTTCGGCACTTCGGTACGAGTGATCAGTCCTTATTGATACAAGAATTGATACAAGAGCGCCACCGCTCACCTCAGGGCCGCGGGCTGTGTAACTCGCTGACAATGTTGAGCGTGCAAGGGATCACGTTTGATCACGCAACCTTCAGCCGCGACTGCCAATCTAAAATGGATGAGAGGACTTTGCGTTACAGAATCGTCCTTCCTCCCTGGTCGCTAGGAAGCACGCCAGAGTAATCCAGCTCTCTGACGAGCATTAAACAGCGTTCTATCTTTCAATTCAAAAGGCAATCATATATGGCATCTTCAGGGAAACAGTATCTCTTTGTAAGTGATTTCGACCAGACCTTAAGCTTCAACGATTCAGGCCTGGTCCTCAGCAAGCTTCTAAACGTCGACGGCTTCGAAGAGCGAGTCGCGGGCTTGTCCGAGATTCATCTCGTGCAGCAGGGTGGAGAGCTGAGCTATTTGCTGCTTCATGATCCTGAATTCCGGCGCGTGCGAAAGGAACAGCTTGCCGCTGTCGGCAAGCAGATACGACTTAAGGAAAACATCGATCTGCTGGCCGATATTCTCAAGGATCTCGATGGAAACGAGTTCGCCTTCCATGTTGTTTCGGCGGCTCCGGAAGAGATTGTGCAATCAGCTCTCGAAGGCATTCTTCCGCCCGGTCATATTCATGGCACTCGCTTTCGGTACAACGCTGAAGGGGAGATTGAATCGATTGTCCGCCTTCCGGCCGGATACGGTAAGGTCGCGGTTGTTGACCAGCTCAGGGCTAAAATGCGCATCGGCCATGACTGCGTGGTGTATGTCGGCGATGGCAGCTCCGACATCCATGTAATGCTGCATGTGAACCGGCTCGATGGCCTGACTATAGCGGTCTCGGAGAACAGGTATCTGACGCCGATCGCCTGCCGCACCATTCTGAGTGAGAATGCATGCAGCGTTCTGGTGCCGATGCTGGAAGATCTGTTCGGTTGGAGTTCGACAAAGATCCGTGCCTTTTTCCAATCACACGGATTGACCCTTCAGGAATGGGACAAGGTCCGTACCGACACGATCACGCTCTGCCGGACGCCTGGAGGCGAGCAGGCAACAGCAGTTAACTGACGTTTAGAGCGGGCGCGGACAACGATGCCGGCGCCCGCCGACGCTGCATCACTTGCGACACGACTTCGTAAGACCGGAGCCGGGCGGCGTGATCAAAGATATCGGAGCTAATCATGATTTCATCCGCCCGAGTGTCCTCGAGAAAACCGGCTAACTTGGATTGAATCGTCTCCGGGCTGCCCACGATAGCGGCGGACAGCCTCGACTGGATGAGCAATCGCTCTTCCGCTGACGAATGAATTTCGCTATCGTCGACGGGAGGGGAGAGCAACAACGATTGCCCGCGGATGAGCTGTAAGGCTCTCAGGCGAAGAGTCGTCGCGAGAAAGCGGGCTTCGGAATCGGTTTCCGCAGCTACGATGGGAATGCCGACCATGACGTACGGCTGGTTCAGCCATTGCGACGGCCTGAAGAGATGACGGTACAGCTCGATTGCTTCCAGCATTTGCTGAGGCGCGAAGTGAGCGGCGAACGCGAAGGGCAGACCCAGGACAGCAGCTAACTGGGCGCTGAAGGTGCTTGAGCCGAGCAACCACACCGGTATATTTGTGCCCGCGCCAGGAACTGCTGTTACGGGCTGCCCAGGCTGTGAAGGAGCCAAGTAATCCAGAAGCTCGCGGACCTGCTCCGGGAACTCCAACCCGGTGCTGTTTGGATCCCGGCGCAGGGCACGAATGGCAGCCCGGTCTGTACCGGGAGCGCGCCCCAGGCCGAGATCGATGCGCCCGGGATAGAGCGTTTCGAGCGTTCCGAATTGCTCTGCGATCACGAGCGGCGCGTGATTGGGCAGCATCACACCGCCTGAGCCGACGCGAATCGTGCTCGTTCCTCCCGCTACATAGCCGATCAGCACGGCGGTTGCCGCACTCGCGATGCCCGGCATGTTGTGATGCTCCGCGAGCCAGAAGCGCGTGTAGCCCCAGCGCTCGGCGTGGCGGGCCAGGTCGAGCGTGTTGCGAAACGTCTCCTGAATAGTGCCGCCCCTCTTCACAGGCGCAAGATCAAGGACCGAAAAACGCACCGGCCGAACGATATCCATGCTTGTTGGATGCGTCCGTTAATGCGTGTGATACGGTGCCTTTACAAGCGGGAGGAAGGTGAGGATCCGAACAACTGTGATCTTGCTGGCGGCCTGTGCGGCGATCTGTGCCGCGCAGAGCGGTCCACTGAGCGGCTTATCGAATTTGAGCGATGCGGTTTCGAAGCGGGCTTCAAGCGCCGACCCGTCCGGTGGAAATGCGGACTGGATCGAAATAAAGCCGCATGCGACGGCGACTCTTGCGGACATTCATGGAGCGGGCTCGATCCGGCACATATGGTTCACGATCAATTCCCCGAGCCCTTTTCACTTACGTGAACTGGTTCTGCGCATTTACTGGGATGGTGAAACGGAGCCGAGCGTCGAAGTGCCGGTTGGCGATTTCTTCGGAACCGGGTTTGAATACGAAGACGTGCCGGGCGGACATCGAGGGCAGAAGTATCAGTCCTGGTGGTCGTTGCCGATCACAGTTCAGGATCGCGCCATGAACTGCTACTTCGAGATGCCGTTCGGCAGCGAAGCTCGTGTGACGTTGACGAACGACGGTTCCCAGGATGTGCCCAATCTGTACTTCCACATCGACTACTTGCAGTTCCCGGATGCGCAGCGAACCGCGGGACAGGGCCGTTTTCATGCGCAATGGCATCACGAGCTAACGCGGGCGGTTCCCGAAGCCGAATCCGGGGGCAAGAACGTGGATGGCAAACACAATTACGTCTTGATGGACGCCAGAGGGAGGGGGCAGTACGTGGGCACCATTCTGAACGTGTTTGGCCGTTCAACCGGATGGTGGGGCGAAGGCGACGACATGTTCTTTATCGATGGCGACACCGCGCGCGCCACCATCAACGGGACAGGTATGGAAGATTATTTCAACAATGCCTGGATGTTCCAGGGCGAGTACAGCTACCCTTTCACGGGTTACTCGCAAAAGGGCAACAGGGACTGGACGGGCAGCCACACGATGTACCGCTTTCATATCCAGGACCCAATCTACTTTCAGAAATCGCTGCGAGCGACAATTGAACACGGACACGCCAACGTCCGCGAGGATGAGTACACCAGTATCGCGTTCTGGTATCAAACGGAGCCGCATCAAGCGCTGATGCCGCTTCCTCCGGTCGAGCAGCGCCTGCCGACATCTTTCTGGAAGGTACAGAAGATGGAGCAAAACCTGCCTAACTGATCAGGCTGTATCTCGTTATGATCAAGCTTCAGGAATGTTGACCTCCTTTCTTCATGGCTGGCGGTCCTGGAAGCGTGCGCGCGCGGCCGGCTGGTTGGCGATCATTGCGCTCGCGATCGGCATCGGCTCAGCCACGGCGATTTACTCGGTGATCCACGCGGTTCTGCTGAATCCGCTGCCCTATGCGAATCCGGATCGGTATTACAACGTTTTCTTTGCCTGGCACGCTCATCCGGACTGGTGGACCACAACTTCGTATGTCGATTATCGCGATTATGCCGCGCAGCTTCGCGCCGGCGAGGCGTATGGCTGCAGCGCGACCGACAACGTCAACGTTACGTTCAATGGACAGCCGCTGCACGTCAGAGGAACGCAGACCTCCGCTTCGATTCTCTACTCATTCGGCGTGCGGCCTGTGCTTGGCCATTTGCTCGAAAATTCGGACTCGGATCCACGCGGCAACCCATCCGCGCTGATCTCCACCGCTCTATGGCGGCGTTTTGGATCAGACCCGAACATTGTCGGGAAACCGATCTCGATCGACGGAGCCCCGTACACCATCGTAGGCGTGATGCCCGCCTGGTTTCGGTATCCCATCTATGAAAACGACAACGATGTTTGGGTATCGATGCATCCGGATCAGAATCAGCAGAAGTATCGCGGCTACCACTACCTGCGCTGTATCGTGAAGCTGAGTTCGGGCGAGCAGCCGGAGCAAGCCAGGCACGATTTCGACCGCATCCTGAACGGTCTCGAGCGGCAGCACCCAACAGAATCCGAGCCCGAGTTCACAAAGCTTTACTCCGTTCTGGATTTCGCTACCGAGCAGATCCGGCCGAGCCTCATCCTGCTGATGATCGCGGCGGCAGCGCTGTTTGTGATCACCTGCGCGAACGTCGCGAGCGTTTTATTGGCTCGTGCGGTCGCGCGCGCGAGAGACACCGCTGTGCGTGTTGCGTTGGGCGCCACGAACTGGCAACTTGGGGTGCAGTATTTCTCGGAAGGGCTGCTGATTTCTCTGCTCGGCGCGTTGCTTGGTGCGGCGCTGAGCTACGCGCTGGTGCGCATTGTGGTGTCGATCGGCACTGACTACATCCCGCGTGCTGACGACATTTCATTCAACTGGCACGTGCTCGGGTTCGCACTTGCACTGGCGTTTGGTTGCGCGTTCTTATTTAGTCTTTCGCCGCTGTGGCAGGCCAGCCGCATCGCGCCGAACGACGTTTTGAGCGAAGGCACGCGGGCTTCAGCGAGCGCCCGCAGCCACCGTTTGCTGCGAATTTTTGTTGCCGCTCAGATCACGCTTGCGTTCGGGCTGCTGGCTCTCGGCGGCATGATTGTCCAGCACCTGAACAGCCTGAATCACGTCAATCCCGGCTTCGATCCAGCCGGGCTGCTGGTAGCACACGTCTATGCTCCCGAGCAGAAATACAAAAATGGCCAGGCAAAGACAGATTATGAAGCTCGTCTGGACCGCGAGATCCGTTCGCTTCCGGGCGTGGAGAACGCGGGCTTCACGGACCTGTTGCCTCCCGATTGGGGCAACAACACCGTGATGCGAGTGGAAGGCCGCCCGATTCCGAAGAACTGGCTAGCGACTGAATCCATCGAACAACGTTTCATCAGCTCCAATTACCTGCAGACTATGAGGATTCCGCTGCTCGCGGGGCGATTCCTCACCGATACCGAGCGTACAGACGAAGACATACCCATGGTCATCAATCAAACACTGGCAAAGCTGTATTGGCCGCATGGGAATCCGGTTGGCGCGTATGTCCGCATTCAGTCATGGGTCATTAGGCGATTCCAGGTTGTGGGGGTTGTTGGAGATATAAAAAACACAGGCCTTTTTCGCCCGACGCGCCCAGAGTTTTATCTCTCGTATCGAGATGTGAGTCCTTCGGATATGACCTGGGTTTTGCGATCACCGCTGCCGGAGGCCGTGCTGGCGAATGAGCTAAGACGGGCTGTTCAGAGAGTAGATCCCGACCAGCCGGTTTTTGATATTCAACCCATGACGGCGATTCTCCGCAATTCGCTTTCGCGGCAGCGGCTGCAATCGCTCATGATCAGTGTTTTTGCGCTTGCGGCACTCATTCTCGCAATTGTCGGCGTGTACGGGGTGGTCTCCTACACCGTTCGCCAGCGAATTACGGAGATGGGAACGCGCATGGCTCTCGGCGCTGCGCCCAGATCCCTGCTGCGGCTGGTTCTGGGAAACGGGATCAAATTAGCCATCATCGGAATCGTTATCGGGCTCGCCATCGTACTTGGCTGCGCGCACCTCCTCGCCACCAGCGACCTGCACCTGCAGCTCGCCGGGCCTTCTCCATTCATGTTCGCGAGTCTGCTGATGGCTGCTTGCACGCTGATTGCGTGCTGGTTTCCCGCGTGGCGAGCGTGCATGCTTCCGCCGATGGTTGCCATCCGCAGTGACCTTCACCTGAACTGGAACCGTATGCGGTTCAATTACCGCATTCTCACGGAGCGCATCACAGAATCGGTTTCACACGCCGCTGAACCCACGAACGCAGGAACTGAGCTGCTGGCCTCCATGGTAGATGCGAGCCGGCGGGCGGAATCCTTTCCTCAGGCTCTGCAATCCGCTCTTGACACGATTTGCGAAACAATCAATTGCCAAGCCGCCTATCTTTTTGACCGCAAGGCTAAAGATCAGCCCTTCCGCCTGACCGTAACGTCGCCGGCATCAAACGCTATTCACGCGGAGCTTCGGCCGGACGCGCTTCTTCTCACGAGGCTGCGAAATTACAGTTCGTCTCTGCCTATCAATGCGGAGGAGATCGAGGGCATTCGCAACTGGGCTCTCGAATTCGCGCCGCTGCATGTTGCCGAACTCGAGACGCTTGCCGCATTGAAAGCGCGTATGGCCGTACCGCTCCTTTCAAAAGAGGATGTGATTGGTCTTTTGCTGTTGGCTGAGCCTTACGGACGTAGTTCCTATACAAGTGACGAGGCGCGCGCGGTGCGAGTCGCAGCGGCCCAGCTTGCGCTTGTCGTTGAAAACAGCCGCCTCACGGATCGGATTGTGGAGCAGGAGAGGCTCCGGCGGGAACTGCTGCTCGCAACCGAAGTGCAGAAGCGCCTGTTTCCCGAGAAAGCGCCGGAAACGGCGAGCATCCGGCTTGCGGGGATGTGTCTGCCAGCGCGCGGCGTCGGAGGAGATTATTACGATTTTCTCGACCTCGGCAAACACCAGATCGGCATTGCGCTGGCGGACGTTGCAGGGAAGGGAATCGCCGCGGCGCTCATTATGTCGGTTGTTCAGGC
>JAFAMM010000472.1 GCA_019233375.1 Acidobacteriaceae bacterium | reverse complement strand
ATCACGCATCACTATGGCAGCCTGCTAATCTTTGACGAAGTGATGACCGGATTCCGGCTGAGCCGGGGCGGCGCGCAGCAGTTATTCAATATCGCCCCGGATCTTACGACCATGGGAAAAATCATCGGCGGCGGCTTGCCCCAGGCCGCGTACGGCGGACGCCGGGACATCATGAGTAAAATCGCTCCGGCCGGGCCTGTCTATCAGGCGGGAACGCTCTCAGGCAATCCGGTCGCAGTGAGCGCCGGAGTCGCCATGCTCAAGCACCTCGAGGAGCATCCGGAAATCTACGACGAACTCGAGCAATCGACCTCCGAACTCGCCGAGAATGCTCCTGCGGGCGCATGCGTAAACCGGGTCGGGTCGATGATCACTTTCTTTTTTCAGGAAGGTCCCGTCAGCAACTACCAGGAAGCGAAGAGATCTGATACCGCGCAGTTCGGCAGGTTCTTCCATCATCTGCTGCAGCGTGGTATCTATTTCCCGCCATCGCAGTTTGAGGCGGCATTCGTCTCGGCGTCCCACACCGCGCAGGATGTTAGTTACACCGTGCGCGCAATCCGGGAGTTCTCTCAATTGTGAGTTCTGATGCAGCCCGCCGCGTATTGGTAACGGGGGCGGGAAAGCGTATCGGACGATCGATTGCGATCGCACTCGCCAGGCGCGGATTCGAGATCGCACTCCACTACAACACTTCACGGACGGAGGCCGAAGAAGTTTCGCGCGCGTGCGGAGGAGCACCGCTCTTTCAGGCCAATCTCGCACAGGTCAACGATATCCGCCGTCTCTTTCAGCAGCTTCGCGAGCAGTTCGGATTAATCGACGCGCTCGTCAATAATGCGGGCCGCTTCGCGCAGATCTACCCGATGGACATCACCGAACCCGACTGGGATTACATTCATAACGTGAATCTCAAGGGCACATTTTTCTGCTGTCAGGAAGGCGCCCGGCAAATGCTCGAATTGGGGTACGGCCGAATCGTCAACATCACTTCGCTCGGAGGCATACGCCCGTGGGCGGAACATGCACACTACTGCGCATCAAAAGCGGGGTTGATCATGTTGACGCGAGCCTTATCGAAAGCCTGGGCGCCCCGGATTTCAGTGAATGCGGTTGCGCCGGGCGTCATTCCCTTCGAGCAAACGGACGAGCGGCTGGAATCGCTCATCAGGGCAACTCCGATGCGGCACGCGGGAACCGGGGAGGACGTCGCCGAGGCCGTGCTTTTCTTTCTGACCGCTCCGAAGTTCATCACAGGTCAGAATCTTGCCGTGGATGGCGGCTTGAGCCAGCGTTAATCTTGACAGCACAGCACGACAAGAGTATCAGCCGGTAGCCGTCTCATGGAGTATTTCGCGGGGATCTTTGTCATCGCGTACGCCGGCGAACTTTGAGTGCCGCAAGTGATTGGCCGCCGTCCAGTCGGTGAATTCCACTTGGACAACGAGTTCGGGTTTGATCCATCGATATTTCTGCATCGCTTCCGCCGTAAGCGCTTCGCCCCGGCGCGCGTTCTTCGGTTCCGGTAGATTGTCGAATGGACATTTCCTGCTCTGCAGCTTCTCTAAACGTGCGTAGATCTCTTCTTTATCCGCCGGCGTGAAGCCGTTCTTCAGTTTCGCAATGAAGATTAACCGGCCCTCGTCGTAATAACCCACGGCGAGGTTTTCGAAATGGTTCTTCCCGCCAGGTTTGTAGCCCCCCACGACTAGCTCCTGCCCCTGATTCACCTTGTATTTGACCCAATCGCCTTTGCGATCGCCGGGCAGGTACGCGGTAGACTTGTCTTTTCCAATCACTCCCTCAAGCGACTGCTCCCGGACTGCGGCAATGACGTCCCGGGCCGCGACATCAAAAACTGCCGATAGACGAATAGGTTCTAGTGCCTCCTGCAGCACGGCTTCTAAGATTTGGCGGCGGCGGGACAAGGGAAGCACGCGCAATTCGTGGTGACGATAGGCCAGCAGATCGAAGGCGTAATACGCAAGCTTTGATGCGCCGGTCCTGTAGTGCTGCAGAAGGTTGAACGACGGCCGGCCGCTCTCGTCTAAGGCCACAATTTCCCCGTCGAGAATAATGCCGTCTTCCAGGCGCTCCATTGCGGCAGAGACAGGCTCGAAGCGTTGATTCAGATTATTATTGCGCCGGGATAACAGGTCGACCTTTCCGTTGTCCTTGATCGCAAGTGCGCGGTAGCCGTCCAGCTTAACTTCATACTGCCAGTTTTCCCCCTCCGGCAACGAAGTGACCAGTTTGCATTGCATGGGCTCGATGAACTGCATTTTGCTCACCGGCAGTTCATCCAGATTGAGGTCCGGTATGGGCGTGCGGTTGCTGTGCCAGCGCACCGATGGGTCCGCGGCGATCTCTTCCATCGTGCGACGGCTAAGCACTGACCGGCCTTCCCGGCTTGCGCTCAAAGGCTTCATGGATTGATCGCTCTTGATCAGCGCCCAGTTCCGGTTTTGAGCTGTACGGTCGCGCGTGAGCCGCCATTCGCCTTTCAGTTTCTTGCCCGCGAGAAAAATTCGCAGGTTGCCTTTGTAGTAATTGCCTTCAATCAGTTCATAGGTACCGATGTCCCAAACCATGACTGTTCCGCCGCCGTACTCGCCCTGCGGGATGACGCCCTCGAATTCGAGATAAGCGAGTGGATGATCCTCAGTAGCCATAGCCAGACGCCGCTGGTTCATCTGGAGCGGCACGCCTTTGGGAACGGCCCATGACTTAAGGACGCCATGCATCTCCAGCCGGAAATCGTAGTGCAGATGACTGGCGGCATGTTTCTGAACGACAAATCGCTTACGGCTTCCCTGCGCGCTCGCACGCGGAGACTTATTCGTGCCTTGTTTGCGGGTGCTCCTTGCCCGTCGCGGCGCTGCTGGCGCAGGCGCCGCTGCCGGATCGAAGTGTGGCAGCGTCTGCTGAACGCTAAGAACCGGCGAGAACAAATCGCCTGTGCGCTCGAGGCGCTCCAGCGCCGCATCCGGCTGCCAATGGAGTTCACTTGTTGACTTTGAGTCGCGCGCTGCGGCAAGTTCATCCCACGATACCGGGAGAGAAACAAACGGCCGTCCCATCTTTGCGCGCAACGAATACACCCCGATGGTGGTTTTGAAATCGGAATTCTGACTCCAATCAATAAACACCTTGTGAGGACGTTCGCTTTTGGCCATCTCCGCAACGATCAGATCGGGGTGTTCCTTAGCGAGCAAGCCGGCAACGGCGCGGGCGAAAGGCTGTGTCATGTCGTACGTGACGGCGGTATTCAGCGGAACATACACCTGAATGCCCTTCGAGCCGGAGACCTTCGGCCAGCACTGCAGCTTCAATTCGGCAAGCACATCGCGCAGCAGAAATGCCACTTCCGCACAGGTAAGTATGTTCGCCCCTTCGCCTGGATCGAGGTCGAACACCACGGAAGTGGGTTTGTTCAACTCGGGTGCGCAGTGAAGAAACGGATGTAGCTCCAGGCTCGCAATGTTTGCGCACCACACCAGGGTCGGAAGATCGTTGATGAGAATGTACTGAATATCTGTGCCCCCAGCGCGCCGCGGTACCGGAAAGGTGCGGACCCAGTCTGGAGTAAAGCCCGGCGCATCCTTTTCGTAAAAGGCTTCGCCGCGAACGCCATCCGGGAAACGCTTCAGCGTGACAGGCCGGTTATGAAAGTGCGGGAGCAGATACTGCGAAGCGCGGATATAGTAATCGATGACCTGAGCTTTCGTGAAATGGTTGTCCGGGTAAAGAATCTTGTCCAGATTCGACACCTGAACCTTCCGGCCATTTACGTCCAGAACCTCGCGCTTCGGCATGCGAGTGCGACGCCGGGCGCGCGTTTTTCGTTACCGTACCGAACGGGTTAGTCAGCCGGAGAATCGCGAGTAGTAGGATGTGATCTTCGAGCCATGAAAATCAGCCGGCTGACGACCGCGGTTATCGAAGCAAACTTCGACTGGACGTTCGTAAAAATTGAAACCGACGACGGGCTCACTGGCTACGGAGAAGCCTTCTTTGGCCCCGGGCTCACGTCAGTAATCAAGCAATATGCCTCGCTTCTTATCGGCGAAGATCCGACCTCAATCGATCGCCTCCTGCGTCGCCTGCAAGTGACGTCCACCTACATGCTCCCCGGCCTGGCCATGCATGCCATCGGTGGTATTGAGACGGCTTTGCTGGATGTGATCGGCAAAAATTACCGAATGCCGGTATGGCAACTCCTCGGGGGAAAATATCGCGACGCCGTGACCATCTACGCTGATTGCCATGGGGGCGAAGCGCTCGAGGGAATCACGCCGCTTCTGGTGCCGCGCACCCCCCAATGGGCCAGAACTGAGGCCGCTCCCGCCCAGCAGAGTGTCGTGAGTCTGAAACACCATGGATCGGACGCAAGTAATCTGAGAGTCTCAGCTCCCGCGGCTTACGCCGGCGCCGCCGAGCGCATGACTGCCCGCGGATTCCGGATTCTCAAGTTCGATGCCGACGTGCAGACGCCCTACGAAACCGATGAATACAACCGCCACCTCAGCTCGGCGGAAATCGAATTCGCCGCAACTCGCGTCCGCGCTGTTCGCGAAGCCGTTGGCCCAGAGATTGAAATTGCGGTGGACTGCCACTGGAACTATGACGTCCAAAGCGCGATTCGCCTCGCTGCGGCACTGGAAGATGTGAACCTGATCTGGCTGGAAGACCCCGTCCCGCCCGAGAACATCCGCTCTGTCGGCCAAGTGCAGAGAGCGACGAGAACTCCCGTCGCCACAGGTGAGAATAATCACTTTCGCATCGATTTCGAACGCCTCATCCTCGACGCTGGCCTCCGCATCCTGACTCCCGACGTGCAGAAGCTGGGAATCTGGGAGGGCCGCAAGCTTGCGGATCTGGCCGATATTCACCATGTCAACGTCGCATGGCATAACATCAGCAGTCCGGTCGGAACCATGGCTGGAGTACACCTCGCCGCCGCAACTCCCAACTTCCTCGCGCTCGAGTGGCACGCCGCGACGGTCCCGTTTTTCGACGAACTGGTGGGATCGGAAGGACCGCTGATCGAGAATGGGAAGGTCCGTGTGCCGGATTCTTCCGGACTTGGGGTCACTCTGGACGAAAATGTTGCTTACCGCTACCGCAAGTTGGGTGAACCGTTCTTTGAGTAAGAGGCAAAGTCGAACGTGAGAGCACTCGTCACAGGTGCGCAGGGGTGCATCGGGGCATGGGTAGCGAAACTGTTGCTGGATCGACAGATTGACACGATTCTCTACGATATTGACCCCCGCTCCGCACGCCTGGAGCTGATTGCCTCACCTGCACAAATCCGCAAGGCGCGGGTCGTCGTGGGATCCGTCGAAGACACGGCCGTACTCGCAGCGCTGGTTCGCAACGAGGAGATTACTCACATCATTCATCTGGCAGGGGTCTTGATCCCGTTTTGCCAGGAGAATCCCGTGCAAGGCGCTTTAACGAATGTGATCGGGACGCTAAATGTCTTCGAAGCCGCCCGACGCGCCGGAAGGGCTGTTCGTATCTCATATGCCAGTTCCGCGGCTGTCTGGGGACCCGAAGAAGACTATGGCGATCGCTCCGTTTCTGAAACCGATTCGCTGAATCCTCGCACGCACTACGGGGTCTTCAAACAGGCGAATGAGGGGAACGCTCGGGTATACTACTCCGCGAATGGGATTTCGAGTGTCGGCTTGCGGCCCTGGACCGTCTACGGCGTGGGTCGCGACAAGGGTCTTACGGCGGACCCTACCATCGCCGCTAAAGCAGTGGTCCTACGGAAACCGTTCCAGATGCGCTGCACCGGGTACATGGATCTGCAGTATGTCTCTGATGTCGCGAACACGTTTATCGAGTGCGTCCTCTCGCGCCTTGAAGGCGCGCACGTCTTCAATCTCTCAGGTGATCTCATCGCTATAGATGAGTTCATTCACATACTTGAGGCCCTGCATCCACAAGCAGCTGGGCTCATATCATCGGGCGGCGCGCAAGTACCGGTTGCCTACAGAATGGACGCATCCGCCCTGCACAAGGATCTCCCCCAGCTTCCGAAAACCACCCTGAAGGCGGGGCTCGAAGAAACACTGTCGATCTTTGAACGTCTTCATGCGGAAGGCAGGCTTTCGCCGGATCTGGCATGAACGCAAACGCCGCGGCAACAGAGCTGAACGTCGAGGATTTTCCGGCGCTGATAACCTATCTCCGCACCCGCGGCGCGATCTCTCAGCAAGAGATGCCTATGCTTTCGAACCTTGAAGGGGGCGTTTCCAATCGGGTTGTGCTCGTGAAGCCGCCGACACGCGCGCCGTTTGTCGTCAAGCAGGCCTTGCCGAAACTGCGCGTTCAAGTTGACTGGTTTTGCACGCCCGAGCGAATAACGAGGGAAGCACTCGCTCTTTCGCATCTCTCCGAACTGGTCCGGCCCGGCTCCGTACCCCGCCTCCTCTTTCACGATCCAGCGGCGCATCTGCTCGCCATGGAGCAAGTTCCGGAGCCCCACCACAACTGGAAGCACCTGCTGCTCACAGGTGAGGTCGTAGACAGCCATTTTGAACAGTTCGGCGCGCTTCTCGGCGCCATTCATCGCGAATCCGCCGGGAAAAAAGATGAGCTCCAGGGAATATTCGGCTCCCGCGACGTGTTCGAGACGCTGCGGCTCGAGCCGTATTATCGCTACACCGCCACCCAGGTGCCGGACGCGGCTCCTTTTTTGAACACGCTCATTGCGGAGACGCTCGCAACGCAGACGACGCTGGTCCACGGCGACTATAGCCCGAAGAACATATTGGTGCACGCCGGCCGATTGGTTTTGCTCGACTGCGAGGTGGTGCATTTCGGTGACCCGGCATTCGATCTTGGATTTTCAATGGCGCATTTTCTTGGTAAGGCGAACCATCTCCGGCACCGGCGAGAC
>JAFAMM010000421.1 GCA_019233375.1 Acidobacteriaceae bacterium | reverse complement strand
GGCCCGTACCCCTTCAACAAGGAGCGTGAATACCTGAAACTCGCGGCTGCTCAAATTTTCGAGCGGGTCTTCGGTGGCATTGCGGCCCGGGTCACCGAACAGCGACATGACCTCAATCTGCGGAGAAACGTAGATGCCGCCCTGAGTAAACTGGGCCAGCGCATCGACCATCTGTTCGGAACTGGAGCTTTTCAGCAGGAAACCACAGGCTCCGATGCGGAGGACTTCCAGCACGGTTTTGCGATCCTTGCGCACCGAGACGACGGCGCAGCGCGTTCGGAACCCGTTTTCGCGCACGCGGCGTATGACTTCCGTGGTCGCTAGATCCGAAAGAGCCAAATCCAACAAAGCAATCGCGGGCTGCAGGCGTTCGATTTCAGCGAGCGCCGCGACGCCGCTCCCCACCTGCGAGACCACGCGAAAGCCAGGGATGGAGTTGCACAACGCGGTCAGCCCCTCCCTGACGAGGGTCAATTCGTCAGCTAACAGGATGTCAACGGGCCTGGGTTCAGGCAAGGTCAGAGTCGCGCTATTAGATCCGGGGACCGGCATGAGATTCGTAATTTACCTCTCCGTGCTGATAGGGAGTGGCTGCAACGACTCACTTATCTCATCGGCAATGCGGGTTTGCCCCGTGTTTGCCGCATTTTCGGCGGCGGCGCCGGCTTCCGGCCCTGGTTCAGCCGTTAATGAAAGCTTCGAATGGCGTCTGCTTCGTCATCGAAGACCTCGAACACGGTATAGAGCTTGGTGATCTGCAGAAGGTCTTTGACACGTTTTGAGAGACCGACGAGTTTCAGTTGTCCGCCGTTGTTCGTTACGGTGGTGAAGCCGGACACCATCTCGCCGATCCCGGAGCTATCGATATAGGACACGTCGCTCAGGTTCAGCAGGAGCTTTTTGTTACCCTTGGCTGCAAAATCGCGGATCGCATCGCGGAATGCGCTCGCGCCTTCGCCCAGGGTGATGCGGCCTGCAGCGTCGAGAACAGTGACATCGCCTACCTGGCGGGATGTCAATTTAACACTCACTTTTCTGCCTCCTCAAATCTGGATCAGACATCGGAAAAAGGCTCCGATCACGGTTTGTTTTTCACCAGGCGAACCTCGGTTCCGCCGCCCGCCCGGGGGTGAACGTCGACTTCGTCCATAAAAGCGCGAATCAGCAGGAAACCCCGGCCGGACTGCCGTAACAGGTTCTCCGGGGACAGGGGATCCGGGACCGAATTCAGGTCGAAGCCCCCGCCTTCGTCCCCAATCGTCACAACCAGACTCGTCGCCGAACGCTCGATATCAAGGTGCACCTTTTTGTTCTGGCTGTAGCGGTTGCCGTGCACGACGGCGTTGACCATACACTCGCGAATGGCCATGCCGATCTGGTGGGCTTCGTCTTCCTCAAAGCCGAGTTTGCCTGCCTCACTTATGACCAGGCTCTCCGCTTTGTCGACGCTTTCGAGCGCCGAGTCAAGCGTTGTCTGAATTTTCTCCATGTCGCCGCGTTTGAGCCAGGCCATCCAAAAAAGAAGGGGTCCACCCAGCCAGGTGAAGCCAAAGGGTCGAATCGCCACAATAAACCACAAGATCGGCTGAAGTCAATGATATACGGTACGGTTCTATGGGTCGGAGGCCGTGAAATGGCATGCTGATAAACATGGCCGCGTCAAAGCCGTTCCGCTTTCCAGCTCGCATCCGGTTCATTGACACCGATGCGAGCGGCCGCATCCACTACACGGCCCTGTTTCGCTACTTCGAGTCGGCCGAGATCGAATTTATGCGGTCTCGCGGTGTTGAATATGCTACGGGTTCGATCGCGCTACCCCGGGTACATGTGGAGTGCGACTTCCTGCTCGCGATTCAATACGACGATTTGATTGAAATTGAAGTATGCTTGACGAAGCTTGGCCGGTCATCCATTCGCTTTGAACTGCGTGCATTCAAGGGAGAGGAGGTCGCGGCGCAAGGAGCGGTGGTGATTGTCTGCATGGACAGAAAGACCGAACGAGCGATTGCGCTGCCGCCCGAGTTGCGCGATAAGCTCGCATCTGCTGAGGTGACGCAGAAAGGATAGACCAGGCGGCGAGGTTAAGGAGTACCAATGGCTACCGCAAACAGTGTTATTTCCGACGTCAAGGGGGGCGCGTTTCTGATAGAGGAAACCGCGCCCACAGAAGTTTTCACCCCCGAAGATTTCAGCGAGGAGCAGCACGCGATCGCAAGGACGGCGGCGGAGTTTTATTCCCACGAGATTGAGCCGAATCTGGGGGCGATACGGCATCAGGAGCCGGGCGTCGCGGTGCGGATTCTGCGGAAATCGGGCGAGATCGGGCTGACCGGGATTCTGGTTCCCGAGAAGTTCGGCGGAATGGAACTGGATCTGGCTTCGGCTCTGATTGCCGGAGAGCAGCTCGGGCGCGACGGTTCCTACGCCGGGTGGCATGGCGCGCACACCGGGATTGGCACTCTGCCGGTTCTTTTCTTCGGTACCGAACAGCAGAAACAGAAGTATCTGCCCAGGCTTGCAAAGGCCGAGATTGTGGCGGCGTACGCCTTGACTGAACCGCATGCCGGCTCTGATGCGCTGGCTGCCAAGACGCGCGCGGACCTGAGCGCGGACGGGACGCACTACGTTGTCAACGGGCAGAAGATGTGGATCACGAATGGCGGCGCGGCCGACCTGTTTACCGTTTTTGCGAAGGTAGGCGGCGAGAAGTTCACGGCCTTCCTGGTGGAGCGCGGCTTCGCCGGCGTGAGCAGCGGGGCCGAAGAGAAGAAGATGGGCATCAAAGGCAGCTCCACCACGGCTGTCTATTTCGAGAACGTGAAGGTGCCGGTTGAAAACGTGCTCGGGGAGGTGGGCCGCGGGCACATCATCGCGTTCAACATCTTGAACATCGGCCGGCTGAAGCTCGGCGCTCTGGCGGTCGGCGGTGCAAAAGAGGTGCTTGCCGTCTCGCTCAAATACGCCAAGGAGCGCAAGGCGTTCGGCTCAGCGATCGCCGAGTTCGGCGCCATCGAGCACAAGCTGGCCGAAATGGCGATCCGTACGTATGCGGCGGAGTCCATGGCCTGGCGCGTGGTGGGCCTTATCCAAAGCCGATTAAACGGGTTTTCATGGGATGACCCCGAGGCCTCCCAAACAGTTCTTAAAGCGATCGAAGAGTACGCCGTAGAATGCTCGATGGTGAAAGTGTACGGGTCAGAAGTGCTGGATTACGCCGTGGACGAAGGCGTACAGATACATGGCGGGTATGGCTTTCATCAGGACTATGCCGTGGAGCGGGCGTACCGCGATTCCCGGATCAACCGCATCTTCGAAGGCACGAATGAGATCAACCGCCTGCTGATCACCGGTATGCTGCTGAAACGCGCGATGCGCGGCCAACTCGGGCTGGTCGCGGCGGCGCAGTCTCTGCTGGCGGAGGTGGCGAGCGGGCGCATCGGCTCGGGCGATAGCGACGAGGAGATGAGGCTTGTCCGGAATGCGAAAAGTACCGCGCTGCTGATGATGGGCATGGCCTTCCAGAAGTATGCGATGGAACTAGAACACCAGCAGGAGATTCTGATGAATCTGGCGGACATTGTGATGGAAGCGTTCGCGATGGAATCTGTTTTGCTGCGTACCCGCAAGCTGGCCGCCTCCGGGAAGGGCAGCGTCGCCTCTGACATGTGCGCCGTCTTTCTTCGTGATGGCATGGCGCGGATTGAAGTTTCCGCGCGCAACGTGGTGGGGTCGTGCGCGCCGCCGGATGCCGTACGCCTGAACATGTCGGTGCTGCGGAAGCTCACCGTATACGATCCCATCGACGCGATTGCCGGGCGAAAGAGGATTGCGAAACGTCTGCTCGAGCGCGAGCGCTATACCATCTAACGATCGAGTTTTTGCCTTACTTCTATGTATATTCCGCTGACACCCATACGCTGTCTGTACCGCGGCGCCGACCTCTATGCGGACAAGATTGGCGTCATTTCAACCCCGAATCGATTTACGTACGCGCAGTTCGCTGCACGGTGTGAGCAGCTGGCGTCAGGATTAAAGCAGGAGGGGGTTTCGCGGGGCGATCGCGTTGCCTTCCTCAGTTTCAATACGAATCAACTTCTCGAGGGGTACTTCGGGCCGCTGCTGATTCGAGCAATCGCGATGCCGCTGAATGTGCGCCTGACGCCCTCCGAGTTGATCCAGATTTTGAACCATTCCGGGGCGAAGATTCTGCTTTTTGAGAATGATTTCGCTCCCTTGGCGGCGGCGTTTCGGAAGACGTGTCCGTGCATCCGACGGTACGTGGCGATCGATGGTCCCG
>JAFAMM010000407.1 GCA_019233375.1 Acidobacteriaceae bacterium | reverse complement strand
AGCCCTTCCAATGGCATCACGTTCGATTGCGGCGTAACGCGCGAGATGGGCGAGGATCCTGTAGAAGTCTGCGCTTACTTCGCGTCCCGCGACCGTATTAACCACGTTCACTTTCGCAACGTCCGCGTCGAAAAGCCTTACGAGAAGTACACCGAGGTCTTCCTCGATGAAGGGCAGGTCAATATGTTCGCGGTCATGCGCGAACTCGTGCGGCAGAAATATCCACGCACGGTTTACCCTGAGCATCCGCGCGCTCTCGATGCCGATCGCGACCGGGCGGGTTTCAAGCCGTATTATCCCGGCGGCGGCTCCTATACCGGTTTTGCCTATAACGTGGGCTATGCCCGCGCCATGCTCCAGGCCGCCAACGACACAGTCTGGGCCGGAGATCGGTAGACTCGGCCCAAACTTACCGCCAAAGCTGCGTAATGCGCTCTTTTATGCAATCAGCTTCGCTAACCCAAACGCCGCCGCAGCCGCTAACCCTCCGATGACGCTGGTCTGGGCCGCGCTTCGCACTGCCGAGGTCCCTGTCGCGCGACCTTTAAGATACCCGAAGATCGCTAGGGCAAGAATTGTAACCAAAATAGAAAGGCCCAGAGCCTCGTGCGCGCTCTTCAGCGCGAAATAAGGCGAGAGCGGGATCAGGCCGCCAAAGATATACGCCAGGGCGATGGTCATTGCGCTCCGCAAGGCGCGTCCCGATTCCGGCTCCTCCAGACCCAGTTCGAAACGCATCATGAAATCGACCCACGCTTTCGGCCGTTTGCTAAGGGCTTCCACCACCGGCCTGCTTTCTGCCGGTGTCAACCCGTAGGATTCGAAGACTTGCGAGACTTCTCTTTTCTCCTCCTCCGGAATTTTGACTACTTCCTGTTCTTCGCGCTTCCGCTCGCTCGCATAATGCTCGGCATCGCTGCGCGCCGCGAGATACCCGCCGAGCCCCATTGCGATAGATCCCGCTGCAATCTCGGCCAGTCCCGCGGTGATCACAATACGGGCCGAATCCACTGCGCCCGAGAGTCCGGCCGCCAGGGCGAACGGTACCGTCAATCCGTCCGACATCCCGATGACTATGTCGCGCACGAGTTCGCCTGAAGTAAAGTGATGTTCCGTGTGCTTGACGGTGGGCATTTTGGTTTTGTCTAAGATGCTCGCTGCCGCGAAAAGATTCGGTGAAACGATGAGGCGATGTCCAAAACCGGCCGGTTTGGACTATCGTTCGCCGGTTGTTCAAAATGCTGTGCTGCACACCGGCGCCGGGGCCGTTTTGCGCCGCGCTGTAAGAAAAATCACGAACTGCTCGCTTTGCTAGTTTGCAGATTGTTACGCGGCCGCGTTCGCGGGTGTGCTTGCTCGCCGTCGTTGGGCGGGCGATCAACGCGCGCCATTGCGAGCGTGAGCGCAGTGATCGCCGCGATCGTTAAGTTTATGTTCGAATCGCTCACGGGTGCAAAATAAGCTTTTGTACCCGCCAGTTGAGAAGTTCGGCAACATAGATCTCGTTCTCCGACGGACACGCCATCTCGTGTATCCACCCGAATTGTTTTGGTTGCCGGCCTGAGCCGCCCAGCATCCCAAGCACTCTTCCATCGAGCGTCATTTTGTAGACACGGCCCGGAAAGGCATCGGAGGCGTACAGATACTGTTGTGGCCCGGGTGTGATGCAGATCGCCCACGGAGATCCCGGTTGCATCGTCGCTGACGTTTCCGGTCCCGGACGGTTGCCCATCCATGGCTGTGCATCCGCCGGAACGGGCACGTCAATTGTCATCTCGCGAAGGAAAGAGCCGTTGTGATCGAATGTCTGGATACGGCGATTGCCGCGGTCGGCCACATAGATGTTTCCGCTGGCGTCTGCAGTAATACTGTGCGGCGTGTTGAACTCACCGGGCCCTTTTCCAGCTTGGCCCCACTGCCCAACCCAATTGCCGTTCTTATCGAATTTGGCTATGCGCGAATTGATGTATCCGTCGCTGATGAAAATGTTCCCTTCCCGGTCCCACGTAACATCGGTTGGCTGACGGAACTGCCCGTTTACCGCCGGGCGCGGAGGGTTAACGTGTGTCCAAGGGCCGTCGTTCTCATCCGATGCTTCCTTCTTCCGTCCGAACAGCATAAGCACGCGTCCTTCCGGACTGAACTCGACGACCATGTCGGAGCCTTTATCAATCGCCCAGATATTATCGTGGCTGTCGACCCGAACAGCGTGCGCAAATGACCAGGCGTACAGGTTTCGGCCGATTTCCCGGAGATATTTTCCTTCGCGATCAAACTCGAGCAACTGCGCAGCACTGGCACCGTAAGCCGGCCCGGTTGTGTTGCCGCGCGAGAAGACGAAGAGGTGTCCCTTTGAATTGACTGCAACGCCCGCAACTTCCCCGAGGTACATGTCGGGCGGCAGCTTCGGAAAATTGGGAATCGCCTCAAACGGGATCTCCGGGACTGCTGTCTGGGCAAACAGCACAGCAGTAAAGGACGTGAGTGTTAGCAGTATGCGAGTCGTGACATTGGACATCAAGCCATTCTTGAACAAATGTCCCAATTCGGGCGGGGCTGATACGCGCCAGCGATCAGACAATATGAACTCGCCCATCAACTCGCACTGTGCCCGTCGTTACAGCAACAAATGAAATAGCGGCCGTCAATGTGATCAATCCCGTGCGTGTCATGCTCGAATCCGGGGAATCGCTCATCCCACCTCTCGAGCGTTCGCAAATACGTGAGATGCGGCCCATCCGGAGCCCCGGCGCTCTCTCCCGGCATAAGTAGCGGAATGCCGGGAGGATAAGGGACCACGCCTGTCGCGACAACGCGATCAGCCATGCGTTCAAGCGGCAGCAGTTCGATATCGTTCTGAACGAGTCGCTGATAGGCTGCGGACGGCGTCATGCGCGGGACCGGCAGCTCCGACACGGCGCGAGCCTGCCATGTCATCTGCCGCGATTCGAGGATGTGTAGGTGCATCTTGCTGGCCAGGTCCCGCAATCCCAGGCTTCCGTAGCACTTGGGCCAATGCGCCACCAGGCTGGGAATCGCAATCTCCAGTGCGAGGTTCTGGTCGAAATCGCGTTTGAAATCAAGCAACGCGTTCACCAGCGTCCCCCACTTTCCTTTGGTAATCCCGATCGTGAACAAGAACAGAATTGTGTAGTCACTGGTCTTTTCCACCTGAATTCCCTGCGCATCCAGATAGGCTGTGACCACTTGTGCAGGAATACCCCATGCCTCCAAAGCCCCATTCGGCTGGATGCCGGGCGTTACCACGGAAACCTTGATGGGGTCGAGCATTGCATAATCATCGACCAGACCAGAGAAGCCGTGCCAAGTGTCTGCCGGGTCCAGCATCCATGGACCTGGCTCCGTCACTAGCATTTCTTCGCTTGCATGCTCGAAGGCAATCGCGTTCCGGCACGTGCCATCGCTCACTTGCTCCGCGTTCCAGGTCTGGAAAAACCACTTCGAGTCCTTTTGGAACTGTTTGCGAATCCGCCCCATCATCTGCCGGAACCCGACTGCCTCCTGAATCGCTTCGGTAATGAGTGCGGTTCCACGCGAGCCGTCCATCATGGCGGCCGTAATGTCGTTCGAGGCGATGATCGGATAAAGCGGTGAAGTCGAACTGTGCATCATGAATGCCTCGTTCAGTCGTGCGTGCCCGATCGGGTTCCGGCCTTCACGTACATGCAGAAAAGATGCTTGTGAGAGCGCTGCCAGAACCTTGTGGGTCGAATGCGTTGCAAACACTGTTGGGCCTCGCGATGTGGAATCTCCGCACATACCGTAGCGCTCTCGATAGAGAGGATTGAAGTGCGCATATGCGTACCAGGCCTCGTCGAAGTGAATTCGATCCACTACCGGGTCCAACAACTCGATTATCGTCTTCGCCTTTGAGCAGAGCCCGTCGTAAGTCGAATTCGTAATTACGCAATGGACAGGCGTAGGCGTTGATGCCCCGGCGGTAAATGGATTCACCTTCACGCTCGCTTCAATCGCTTCTCGGGTAAGCCGCTCAGGCGGAATCGGACCGATAATACCCAAGCAATTCCGAGAAGGGATCAGGTATATCGGAATACCGCCGGACATCGTCAGGCCGTGCTCGATCGACTTATGACAGTTCCGATCGCACAGTACGATCTGGTTTCGCGCCACTGATGCTGTAAGGATGATTCGGTTCGAAGTCGAGCTGCCATTCGTCACACAATACGTCCGATCGGCACCAAATACGCGAGCGGCGTACTTCTCGCCTTGGCCGATTGGTCCGCTGTGGTCCAGTAGGGATCCGAGTTCAGCGACGCTTATCGAAAGGTCCGACCGGAACAGGTTCTCGCCAAAGTAGTCATAGAATGCTCTTCCGGGCGGCGACTTGAGGAAGGCAGTTCCACCGCTGTGGCCGGGTGTGTGCCAGGAGTACTCAGAGATCGCGGCGAACCTAAACAACGCGGAAGCCATCGGACCAAGAATGTGTTCCCGGTAGCGTTCAATAGCGGCGACGATCCGCCCTGCGATGAATGATGCCGTGTCCTCCAGCGTCCAAATAAATTCATCGGCCATCTGCATGACATGAAGGGGAATCGTACTGGCTTCATCCCGTTCCGCCATGAGAAAGACCGGAATTCGTGGAAATCGCGAGCGCACTCGCTTCAGCAAAGCGGTTGCCTTTTCATGCGTCTCCGGATTACCGGCGGCAAAACTCCAGTCGACGAGAACCGCATTCAGACCTGCATCGGAGATCACAGCGGCTTCTCCGTCCTCGGGTGAAACCGCCGTTATAACGTCGATGTGCCGGCCCTGGAGTTCAGCGACTAGCGCGCGCGAGGCGCGTCCCCAGGAAGTCTGATCGTTCACTTCGTCATCAACGATCAAGGCCTTCCACTGAAAGGCTCGATTGCTTATTCCGATCATTTAGGCCTACCGAAAAGAATTGAAAGACTCTAGTGAGAGTATGGCCGAAGCCAGCTGGAGCTGGCCCGGCCGTTTCGCGAGCCCCCGTCGGAAGTAACTGCGGAGTAGAATCAGGTCCTGACACGTTCGCCAAGCGCGATGATGCCTGGCTGCTGACTCGGCTAAAAGAACCGGGCTGGGGTGGCGGCCCAATTAACAACTATTGCTTGTGGTTTCACGTTTGCGAGCATATCTCGCACCACGCCGGCCAGATTGATTTCCTGATGAAACGCTTACCTGGCGCGCGGCCGGACGGAGCTGCAGGAGGACGCAACTTTCAAGGCAGCGGATCTTCCATCAGTCCCAGCGCGGCACCCTCTAATCAGACCGTGAATCTCTTCTCCGGTCTCCTGGTCCATCACATCCGGAAAGGCCTGGCAGACGGAATTACACAAGGTGGCGCTGGCTTCATGGAATCCAAAAAGAAGGGCGCAGACTCGGTGCTGCGCCCGCGGAGCAGTGGCCCGCGTATAGCATGTGAGGGAGACATGCACTCGCGGAACCGGCGAGAGAAACGCCTGACGAAGCGCCGCGCACGGAATCGAACACCGCCCTAAGTAAGACGGCGTTTCCGGCCCAGCTATTCGCCAATACAATCTGAGTTTGGCGGAACGCTCTGCTCGGATGCATTGCTGATTTGCAAATTCGTTGTAAAGACGCGCTTATCGAAATCGAATGCCTGATACAAGCAGCGCTGTAAAAGTTATGTAAAAACCAGCGGCTTTGCACCAGGGCTTGCCGCCGAAGCCGTCACAATGGTTGTCGGGGAGGTGTTTGCAAACGCATTGCAGAAGATTCTGATTGTCGATGACGATGCAGAACTTAGAGAGACCGTCAGCATCCTCCTGGAACGCGAGCAGTTTGTTCCGCTTCAGGCGGTCGACGGGCAATCAGGTCTCGAAAAGGCCCTGTCTGTCAAGCCGAACCTCATTCTGGTGGATTTGCGGCTGCCGGGAATGAGCGGGATCGAGCTGTGTAAACAACTCCGTACAAACAGGGTCGGCACTCCGATCATCGTTCTAAGCGCGGTCGGCGACGAGATGGACAAAGTTCTGCTGCTCGAAATGGGGGCAGATGATTACGTCGTAAAGCCCTTCGGAACCAGGGAACTGCTGGCCAGGGTAAGAGCGGTCCTCCGGCGTAGCGGTGATGAAGGCACCCGGATCGTACGTTTCGGCGCCGTCGAGATCGATGTGGAGCGGCGGATGATTACCCGCAAGGGTAAAGAGGTAAAAATCACTCCAGCCGAGTACAACCTTCTCCTATTTTTTGTTCAGAATGCAGACCGTGTACTGACCCGGGATTTGATCCTGAACTCCGTGTGGGGTTACGAATTCTATCCAAATACCCGCACTGTTGACGCGCATGTCGTGCGATTAAGACAAAAATTCGAGGACGATCCGGCGATCCCCAGGCATTTCGTCACAGTCCATGGAGTAGGTTATCGCTTCGTGCCGTAAGGCGAGTCATCGATGAAACTTGTGGTTATCGTAGATGACAACGAGAGTGTGGCCACTTCTCTCGCAATTGCGATCGCCACCATACCCGGTGTCACCACCACGATTACACATCACCCGTCGGGTGCGCTCCGCCTTTTTGAAGACGAGGAAAACGGTAGAACGATATCTGCCATTGTTACCGATTTCAATCTCCCTCACTTCGACGGACTAGAGCTAATCCGGCAGGTCCGGGAGATCGAGAGGTACCGAAGCCTGCCGGCCATCCTGATCACTGCGGAGGAAAACCTCGCAGCAGCAAACGGATGTATTCTGAACACACCTAACGCCATCTTTCGAAAGCCGTTCTCCGTAAGGGAGGTGTGTCGTGTTCTTGAGAAGTTGCTTGCTTAAATCCGGCTGCATGGCTGCTTTGGCACTCTTAGCAAGCAGTGCTCTGGCCGCCCAGCAGCCGGCGTCTGATAACTTGTCTAAGATTTTGGACCGCCTTGACGATCTCGAAAAGCAGAATAAGGAACTGCTCGTCGAGATTCAGGCGCTCAGGGAAGAATTACACAAGACGAATCCGCCGCTCGCCGGCGACTTGCAGGCACTCCAGGAAAAGGTCGATGTTGATGCGCAACGAATCGATGAGCAGGCGCAGACCAAAGTCGAAGCATCGCAGCGGCTTCCAATATCGCTGACCGGCATGTTCCTGCTGGACGCTTTTCTGACACAGGGAGCTTACAACGCGAATTTCAACGCTGACTATGGTCTTGGACAGCCTGGCGGAGGCGCAACGTTGCGCGAGTCCATCATTGGGTTGAACTTCCATGGGGCGCCGATTTTTGGTGACGGCCGCATTAACGGGTTCTTGTCAATGGACTTCTATTCCTATGCCCAATCCGAAAACATTTTCAGGATCCGGCGTGGGGTTGTGTCGTTCGACTGGAATCATCGAAGTCTCATTCTCGGCCAGGACAAGAGCATCATCGCGCCGCTGCAACCAACCTCTTTCGCGCGTGTAGGCGTGCCGCCGCTTGCAGGAGCCGGTAACCTGTGGCTTTGGAGGCCGCAGGTCACTTATGAGGAGCGTATCCCGATCTCCAAGACAACGAAGGCAACCTTGCAGGCTAGCGTCTTCGAAACGGATGAGACGGACACCGCGCCATCACTTGTAGGGACCGGGGAGGTCGGGCCAGACAGACCCGCGGCCCAGGCCACCGCGCAGCTAGAGCACGACTGGGGTGAGCAATCGAAATTCGTGCTGGGAGTAGCCGGCGATGCGAGCGCAAGCCACGTGCTCGGGCAGTCCGTCCCGTCGCGGGTCATCAGTGTGAACTTTTTGATCAAGCCACTTCCTTGGCTCGAGATCAGCGGGACCGCGCTCCGGGGCAAAAACTTTGCCAATCTCGGCGGCTTTCCCGGCGGCGTTACCATAAGCGAATATCAGTCGATCATTCCGATTCGTGGGAGCGCAGGCTGGTTGCAGGCGGCTTTTCCGGTAACGAAGCGGCTCACGTTCGATTTGTACGGCGGGGCGCAGGCGAACGATGCTCGCGACTTAAACCCGTACGGCGTGATCAGGAACCAAACCTTTGCGGGCAACGTCTTGTACCGGATTGCGCCGAATGTGGTGCTCGGCTTTGAGGGCGCCACTAATCACACCGAATACTTGAATGCGTTAAGCTTCTGGACAACCCGGTACGATGCGACCGTTGCGTATCTCTTTTGAGGCTTCTTGCCGCGCGCTGATCACGCTATGTGGTGTGTTCCTGTTCGCGCACACACCGGCCGCTGCAACTGTCAATGGACAAATGCAGGTACTCTCAGGCCCGGTTAAATCAACACATCAGGCAGTTGATCTTTCAGATGTAGTTGCCTGGCTGGAGCCGTCTAAAGACGTTGTAACTCAGCCTATCGAAACCGGGCGCGTGCGTCTGCTGCAAAAAAACAAGACATTCAGCCCGCACGTTCTCGCCATCCCGGTGGGAACAACCGTCGATTTTCCGAACGCCGATCCCATTTTTCACAGCGCGTTCTCAAACTACGACGGCCAGCTGTTCGATCTCAGTTTATATCCGCCTGGTACAACTAAATCGGTGCGATTTCACCGGCCGGGAATTGTGCGCGTTTTTTGTAATATTCATCCCACTATGTCAGCGGTCATTGTGGTCCTGGACACTCCGTATTTCACCAAAGCGAAGCAGGACGGATCTTACCAGATCACAAATGTTCCGCCGGGCGCTTATGAACTGGAGGTTTTCGATGAGCGCGCCACTGGCAAGCCGGCGCAGGAACTACGCATCAACGTCCGGAACTCGAGCGCGGAAGTGACCGCGCCCACCGTACGGGTCTCCGAACAAGGTTACGCACCCTTGCGCCACAAAAACAAATATGGTTTAGACTACCCGCCTGATGAAGACGCGGCCGACTATAACGGTGTTCCGAAATGAAGCCAGCATTCGGGGCCGTTCCGCTGCGCTGGCGCGTTTTCCTCGCGACATCCACGACCGTTACCTTGCTGTTTGCCCTCGCCGGGTGGGGTCTTGAGCAGTACCTGATATCGGTTGCGGACGATAGCGCGCGGGCAGAGATACAGGCCAGTATTCGCGCGTATGAGGCGATCTGGAGAGCCCGCACCCAAGTACTGCTGGCGACAACCGCCGTCATGGGTGCAATGTCTGATGTCCGGGCGGCATTCGAGACACAGGACGAAAGGACCATTCGTGACTCGGCGCAGGAGCTTTGGTCGCGGGTCTCTGATCAGGCGGCGGTCTTTCTTGTACTGAATCCACACGGCCGGTTGATCACTACATTGGGCGACAACGTCGCAGGGCTGAGCGCGTCTACCATACCGGTCGAAGCGATCAGCGAAAAGTTCCCTGCGCAACTTTCAGGATATGTCCGTGATAAGACCGGGCTGTTTTACGTCGTTCTGACGCCAGTCTACGTGCAAGGCAGTCGCGGGCCTTTGCTGCTCAACATACTTTGCGCGGGTTTCCCTATCGACGATCGCATGGGGAGGGAGCTGAAAACGCTTGCGCCGGAGAGCGATTTCGTCTTCCTGGACAAAGAGCGAATCTTCGCATCAACATTAGACCGGCACCTGGTAGCTGGGTTGCCGGCGTTCGTACAATCCGGCTTGGATTCGACGGGGAAGCGGTTATGGCGCGACCAGTTCATTGTCTTTCATAGAGACCTGGAGGGCATCCGTGGCGGCCCGATGGCTGAGCTGGGCATCCTTTACTCCTACGCGCATGTTCGCACCTCATTGATGAAACTCCGGCGGGTGGTTGCACTCGCCTGGGTTCTTACAGTCGCCGCAGGCCTCTTAATCAGCTCATACATGACACGCAGGCTGCTGGCGCCGGTGAAGTTGTTGGATAAAGCCGCGAGCGCCGTCGGCGCCGGCAATTACCACCACCGCGTGCCTGTTCAAGGTACCGACGAACTCTCGAGATTTGCCCAGACATTCAATAATATGTGCGAGTCGATCGAGCGCGCGCAGGCCGAACGAATTCGACAGGAGCAGATGAACACAATCGGGCGCCTGGGAACGTCGCTGGTCCATGACCTTCGCAACCCGTTGGCGGCAATTTACGGTGGGGCTGAGATGCTGGTTGACGGAAACTTGCCAGCCGATCAGACGCGACGCATCGCAGGTGCGATTTATCGGGCGTCCCAACGCGTGCAGGAATTATTGCGCGATCTTCTTAACATCTCGCGTGGGGAGCGGTCCGAACCCGAGTTATGCCGGTTGAAAGATCTCATTGAGGTGGCCGCAGAGGCAATCGCTGCGCCAAACAGCAACGTGAGCGTCGAAATTGCCGTCGACCCGGAGATCGAAGTGGTTGTCCACCGCACGCGGGTAGAGCGTGTTTTTACCAACCTCTTCTCGAATGCCGTCGAGGCTATGCACAACGGTGGCCGCGTGATCATCACGCAGCGGTTGGGCGGTGATTACGTCGATGTCTTCGTCAGTGACACAGGCCCCGGCATCCCCGCCGAAATTCGGAGTAATCTGCTGCGTCCATTCGTAACGGGAAAGCGCTCAGGCCTAGGCCTTGGACTGGCCCTTTCGCGGCAGACTATGACGGATGTCGGCGGAGATCTTTCGCTTGTGAATGACGGGAATCCGGGCGCGCGCTTTTGTGTGCGTTTTCCGAAGTCCGGGGTGGTCGCACGCCATACGATACCGTCACCGCAAGAGATTCACTCATAAAAACGAGCTGAGTTGCGGACTTTCCGCTCAGAAGATCAGCTTCAGCGCCAGTTGGATCTGTCTGGGATTACTCGAAAACGCCTGGCTCCACTGCTCGAAAATGCTCGAACCGGGCTGTATCGTTTTTTGCGCCAGAATCCCGGCTGCTGTACCGGCGGCGTAACCGGCTCCGCTCCCATTTGGCCCAAATGGCGCTACATCGTTCAAGTATCCGCCGGTGTATTGGGGATGGTTCAGAACGTTCCAGAAGCGGGCCGAGAACTCCAACTTGAACCTTTCCGTGATCGCGACTCTTTTCAGCAGAGTCAGGTCGATGTTGTCGATCGGATTCAGGTTTAGAAGACTGCGTCCTGAGGTTGGCAGCGTGCCCCTGGGCGCGAGGACGAACATGGCATTCGGGTCGGCAGCGAGGTAGGCAACTGTATCACCTGCGCTGTTAGTCAGCGCGTTCGCCGTTGTGCCGAGGTTCCGGTTGCCTGCCGGGTTGATGATGACGCGATCCGGTGCGCTGTCGCCGTTCATGTTCGAATCGGTTACACTCTGTGGCGTCACGTGTTGGCCCGATTGATAGGTGTAAACCGGTGCGATTTCCCAGTTGCCGACAATGTTCTTCAGCCACCAATTCCTGTTCTTAAAGAATGGGACATCATACAGCACCTGCAGAACGATTCGATTCCGATAATCGAGCAGCGATGAAGCTCGCTCGGGGCGTAGATTCTGGAAGTCCATGGGCCGCCGCGGTGCAAGAACCGTGGCATTTAGCGCGTCAGTAGAGTCGTCTATGTTGTGACTCCAGGTGTACGAACCCTGAAATTGAAGCCCGTTCGAAAAGCGGCGAGTTAACTGAGTGACCCACCCGTTGTAGCTGGAATTGCCTTGCGGCATGAACGCGGTAATGGGTGCCAGGAAGCCCGCGTTGGCGTATGCCGGTATTATGTTTCCGTTGTTATCAAAAGCGTTTTGAAGATTCCCAAGCGTGCTGCCAAGTGAATTCAACGTCGCCTGACTCGGCATCGTAAAGTAGACAGGCAACGCGTTCGACGAATTCACTACCGGTTGGATGTTCAACCTCATCTGAATTGGCAGGAAGAGTCCGCGAGTTCCCAGGTAGCGGGTCTCGAAAATATAGTTCCCGCCAAACTCGTGTTGAATGCCGAAATTCCAGTTGTACGCTGCCGGGCGTTGCTGATTTGGAATGAAACCGGACGTGACAGCGCGCGCGGCAGCGCCTTCGGGGACTGCGACCGACGTATTCCCCGGAATGCCTCCGCCTGCAAGAAAGCCCGTTGCGTCCACGCCGCCAACATCGACTGTCGAGTTAAGTTGCGGGGGCAAGGTGGTTCCACCGAGATTGTCATAGAGTATGTCGTACGTGAGGCCGAAACCCGCTCGAATGGAGGTTTTCCCGCTGTTCCCTGGCGAGTAAGCGGCACCGACGCGCGGCATGAAAATAGCCTTTTGTGCTGTGGGCGACTTGAATTCAATCAGGCCGGGAACACTGGCGCTGGCGTTCAGGTCCTGTTCGTTTTGCGTGAGCGGAATCGTCAGATACTCGTAACGCACTCCGAGGTTAACGGTAAGGTTCGGTCTTACCTTCCAGTTGTCGTTCGCATAGGCACCGAGCAATTGCTGATTCTGATAATTGATCACGTGTCCGATCCCACGCTCGGCAAGCACGTCGGGGTTGTTGTCAAACAGATAGTCTGTGAGATAGCTCCATTCGTAGTCGCCGCGTGAACGCTGCGTAAAGGCCGATGGTGAAATGGCGCTCCAGCCATCGAAACCGAACTTGAAGCTGTGACTTCCTTTCGTCCAGGTCACGTTATCGGTCAATTGATATAGGTTCTGGATCGTGAATTGCGGTGCATTCGGGTCGGGTCCATATGCTGCGTTCAACTCGTCGACAAGAATGTTCGGGAATGCATCCAAGCCAGGAAAGGACTGATTTCCGAATACCGGGAACTGCTGGTTGTAGCGGTTGTATCCAAACCGGAACTCGTTGAGGAGAGTTGGCGAAAACGTGTGATATTCAGAAACCGTGACGAGGTAAGAATTAGTCGGCTGGACGCCGAAGAAGACGGATGGGAAACCGGTTGCGTCGATCGTCCCTTGCCGTTCCAGGATGAAGCGGCCACGGAGTGAGTCTTTATCGGAGATGTTGTAATCAACGGACGCCACGCCGAATTCCGTGTTCTGGTAACTCGGCAAAGAAGAGGAGACAAGTCCCACGGGAAGATTGATGATTCCGGCACCGCTGGCATTCCCGGCGAAAACCCCGGTCCCAAGTCCTTTGTTGCTGCCGGGTGCGGTGGCTATCTGAACTGCACTGCCGAACGGCAACGTGCTGTCTGGTACGGCCGTTGTTGCTGTTCCCAGGTATTTCTCAAATTGCGCCAGATTATTTGGATTGATGCCGGCAATCTTCGCGAGCACGGAATAGCTGGACCCGATTGGAGCGTAATAGGAAGTGGAGTTCGTCCCGCCGAACGGCTGGTATTCATAATCCACGAAGAAGAACAGCTTGTTGCGGATGATCGGGCCGCCGAAATTCCCGCCGAAACGGTTCTCATCGAACCGCGGATGCAAAGGCGTGCCTTGAACGGACGCCAGGTTATCGGCCGCGTTCAGGTTTCGGTTCTGAAAATAATCATAGGCCATTCCATGGAACTGATTGGTTCCACTCTTTACGACCTGATTGAATTGACCTCCCGAGGAATGACCGAAGTCCGGTGAGAATTGGTTCTGCAAAACGCTGAACTCGGATACCGCGTCGTTAGGAACTGTAACGACCGGGCCAGTTACGGCCAGGCTGTTATTGTCGATGCCTTCAATCGTGTAGTTATTGTTGGTCGGGCGCTGGCCGCCTACCGACGGCCCAGTGCCATATCCGGCGCCGCCGGTACTCGTTACACCGGCGTTCAGAAGCGACAGGTTGATCACACCGGAACCGGCTTGTCCGCCGCTGGCCGAGGGTAGGTCCGCTAGCTGTTTGGCGTTGTACGTTGTCTGTACTTGTGCGGTCGTCGTGTCAATCTGCACAAACGCCTCGCTCACCTCAACCGTCGTAGCCGCTTGCCCTATCGTCAATTGCACATTGTTCGTTACTGTTTGATTCAGCGCGATCGTTATATTCCGGACTTGAGCGTTCTTGAATCCTGTTGCCGTCACGTTGAGCGTGTACGTGCCGATCGGGAGGTTGTCGAAGCGATATGCGCCCGCCGAGGTCGAAGTGGTGCTGGTGTCAACCCCTGTTGCATCGTTGTGAGCCGTGACCGTTGCGCCCGGTACCGTCGCTCCGGCGGGATCGTACACCGTCCCGGCAAGATTGCCGCTCGTGAGTTGACCGCAAACGGGCAGCTGAAACAAAAGAAGGGCTATCAGTCCAAGCCCGATCTTGAATATGGACGAATTTCTTTGCATGGGGGACTCCAACCAGATCTGAACGGCACGGGATGGCGACTCGACGCGCCGCGTCGTTCCGCGAGACATACCAATCTGGAATGAGCATACGGCATCAGCAGGCACTCCGGAGATAATTTATTTCTTACACGGCAATTTCCCGCGTACTTGCGGCCTGTGCCGAGTGGTTAGATCCCGCAGCATGCCTCGTGACTGCAATAAGTTATAACGTTAGACAGGTCCGGGACAGGTAGCTTCATTATGCGGGGTACTCATCACTCAGGCACCCTGTCCCACATCAGTGGTCGACGAGTTATGAACGAAACGACCGTAATGCGTATGTCAGATAGCAGTTACCGCCGGTCCATTGCACCTGAAACGGATTCGGTTCTACTGTCGAGCCAAAGGACTCCCGGCTGTGGAATCGAGCGGTTCGATGCGCCTCCTGTTGACAAATTGTTTACAAATTTCTGTTCGGGCCTGCCTCGGGCTTGCGTTTCTTGTCGCGGCGGTCGCGTCGGAATCGGGCTCGATCTATACATCCTTGCGAGATCAGGCAACCGCAGCGTACGACAAGGGTTCGTTCGAGCAAGCCGCGTCCCTGCTGCAGTCCGCAATAGCACGCCTGTCGGACCCAGCCTCCCGTGATGCGGTTGTTCTATGGTGCCAGCTCGGAGAAGCTCATGAAGCGGAGAGGAAATTCGCTGACGCACAACAGGAGTACCAGCGCTCACTGGAAATCAACGATAGGCTTTCGACTCCCGACGAACTGGAGCGGGCCATCGTTTGGAACGACCTCGGCACCGTATCCGAGAAGACCGGCCACTTCCGGGACGCGGAACTTCTGCTCAAGAAATCCTACTGGCAGTTAGAAAGCTTGCACGCAACCACACTCCCCTTAACTGGTTCGGTACTCAGCAACATCGGACTGGCGATCGCAAACCAAGGGCGATATAAAGAAGCGCAGAGTTTCTACGATCGGTCTTTGGCCCTGATCGCTCAATCCGGGAACGAAAAGACAATTCAGTATGTTAGGGCTCTAACCAACTCGGCCTTATTGAGCTATGATCTGGGCCAATACCCTGAATCCTTGGAAAACGATAAGAAAGCTCTCGCGATAGAAGATTCGCTGCCGTTGGTCGCGGCTGATGACCGGGCAACGACGCTCAACAATCTCGGACTCACCCTGATTCAACTCGGCAGGTTTGCGGAAGCGGAACCGCTCGTTCAGCAAGCGATCGCGCTACGAAAGGGAGAGCCGTTTTGCGATCGTGCCAAACTCGCCGAGTCCATCGCCAATCTCGCAACTATCGAACGCAGCACCGGCCGCTTCGAGAGTGCAAGGAACCATGATCAGGAGGCCTTAGAGATCGTATCCGCACTCCCGGACTTGGAGCATCATCTTCTCCCGACCATTTGGAACAACTTGGGTATGATTGCCGCTCACGAGAAGCATTTCAAAGAGGCCGAGAACCTCTACCGCAAAGCGGCCGATTATTGGCTGAAGAGCGAAGGTCCATCCAGTCCCAAGTACGCCGCTACCCTGTGCAATATCGCCGCCTTGCAATCCCATCGGGGGCATCACAAAGAAGCCCAGGAAACACAAGAGAAGGCCCTCGCCATCAGGCAAGCCGCTCTTGGGCCCAATCATCCGGACGTTGCGTCCTCGCTTTCCAATGTTGCCGCCGAGCTTTTTTATCAGAAGAAGTATGACGAGGCGCTGGATTTCTATCGAAAGGCGGAAGCAATTGACGAGCAGACGCTTGGGCAAAACAGTCATGAAGTTGCACGGCTCTGGCGGAACATGGGAGTTGTGTATGTCGCTTGCAATCAACTGAAAGATGCGGAGGATGTCTATCGACGGGCTGTCGACCCGGGTCAGAGTGCTGACGCCTCCAGCCATCCTGATCTTTCGGCGTGGCTGCAGGAATATGCAGACATTTTACGCAAGGAGGGCCACTTCGGGGAAGCCGAGCAGGCGCAAGTTCGTGCCGTTGGGGTGCAGGTGCGGGATAGCATCAAGTCGTTCCATTGAGACGGTGTAAGTGGTCGTTTTCGCGACAGGTTCGTCGCGAAAGCAGACAGTCAATCGCGATAACCGGTCATTTGGGTGACACTAACCACGACGCCACAAAGAAGGTAACTACCTTCAAGCGATGGCAATGCTGGTGCTGAGTTACACCAGCATGGGAGTGCTTTATAATCACGAAACGGCTCTGCCAAAGCGCGGGGGCAACGGTTGTTCAAAGAAAATTTACAAATTCGGTGTGTTCGAACTACGGCCGGAAACCGGGGAACTGAGCAAGAACGGAATCCGCATCAAACTCCAATCCCGGCCGTGTCAAGTCCTCGAGGCACTGCTCGAGCGGCCTGGCGAGCTCGTAACGCGCCAGGACCTTTGCGCCCGCCTATGGCCGACGGGAACGTTCGTTGATTTCGAAAGCGGTCTTAACACCGCGACAAACCGGCTTCGGTCGGCGCTCGGCGATTCAGCTGAAACACCCCGTTACATAGAGACGCTGCCGCGGCTCGGTTACCGCTTTATCTGTCCGGTAATTGAGATTCAAGGCGTCGACACGGACGGGACCCATGCGGCGGAAGTGGTTGCTGATTATGGCTTCGTTCATTCGGAGTCGATGGTAACGCCAAAAGAGGCGGCACACGGCTTTCCGAAAGATCCGATTCCGACTGGGAAAGGAGCGCGCGTTTCTTCCCGCGTATTACTCATTGCATTTGGTGCCATCGCCGCCGAGGTTATCCTCGTCGCTTTTTACGTTATGCCGAAGGCTACACCTCGCCGGCCTGAGCCGCAATTCAAGCAACTTACTTTTCAATCGGGCAGCATCGGCACAGCTCGATTCACTCCCGATTCGACTTCTGTCCTGTACAGCGCGAAATGGGAAGACCGGGATTCGAGCATCTACCGTGTGCGCTTGAGCGATCTCGCTTCGCAAGCACTGAATGTGCCCTCGGCGATGTTAGCGGCTGTTTCGCCCCGCGGAGAAATGGCGGTCACGGCAGCAGAGCCCGCGGAATCAAATCACATGTTCCGTGTCTTACGTGTGTCGCTGACGGGACAGACGATCGGAGTACTTGGTGACGAAATACGGTCTATGGATTGGGTTCCAGGGCGCTCTGAGGTGGCGCTCGTGAGGCAAAATGGCACGCAGTCGATCGTTGAGTTTCCGAGCGGGAGGCCCATCTACAGCTCTCAAGGCTGGATCGACTCGCTGCGAGTTGCGCCCTGCGGGGACCTGCTGGCCTTCATCGAGCACCCGGTGCGGGACGATACTGCCGGATACGTTCGCATCCTGACGCGCGCAGGCGCCACACGCGCCCTAACCGGCAACTGGAATAGCGCGGAGGGTCTGGCCTGGTCTCGACGCGGAGATGAGATCTGGTTTACCGCGAGTAAGAACGGCGCACGTACAATTTTATACGCAGTATCGGACAGAGGGGCACTCCGGCAGATCTCAGATACTCCTTCTTCGATAAGGCTACTCGATATTTCGCGCTCCGGTACCGTACTTCTCTCCGCCGACGATGAGCGGACTATCATGCGCGGCGGTTTCGGGCAGAGCGGGACGGAGAATGATCTGTCGCAGTTGGACGGATCTCACGTCGACGACATCTCGGCCGATGGCCGCTTCGTGCTCTTCACGGAAGCGGGCGAGGGCGGAGGCAGTCACTACGGAACATTTCTCTATGACCGCGACGCACGTTCTGCGTTGCGTGTTGCGAGCGGACGCGCGTTGGCAATATCTCCCGATGGAAACTGGATTCTAACCATTGATCCGCAGGACAGAAGCCAGCTGGCGCTGATGTCCGTCAAAACAGGGATTCAGAAGAATGTTCCACGTACCGGACTGGTGTTTCAGTGGGCGAGATTCCTGCCCGGCGGAGACGAATTACTCGTCGCAGGCGCATATCCGGGAAAACCGCTGCAGCTTTTCAAAGAGAAGATGACCGGTGGAAAACCGCTGGCGATCGAGAAAGTACCGTACCTTGATTACGTTGTTCTTTCGGCAGATGGAAAGCGGCTCGCAGGCCTCGACAGCTCTTTCAGCCTGGAAGTAGTGGATATGAACGGCAGGCATTATAGTATCGCAAGCCGCGGATCGTTTCCGGTGGGATGGACTGACTCCGGCGAACTGCTATACCTGCTATCGGGGAACTCCGGCTATCGCATAATGAAAAAAAATCTCGATACCGGCGAGGAACAGACTTGGAAGACAATTCCGGTCAGCAAAACACCCGGATTCGCGGGCCTTGCGAATATCGTCGTTTCCCGCCGAATGAACGCTTACGTTTACTCGAGTCATGTTGATGAGTCACGCTTATACGCTGTGACAGGGTGGTCGTGACGCGCGCCTCTGTTGAATCTGCCGACCCGGTGCAAGAATGAGCAGATGGCGAACAGGCTCCTATGTAAGGCTCTACTCGGTTTGGCTCTGGCTGTCGGTTCGGCGAATGCGCAGGTCTATGTTCGAACAGCTCCCCCTCCGCCTCGGAAAGACGTGATCGTCGTCAGACCAGGGCCGGGTTATGTCTGGCAAGCTGGTTATTATCGGTGGGATGGAAGAGTCTACGTCTGGGTACCCGGCCGCTGGCTGCGGCCTCCGCAGGCCTATTATCACAGCTGGGTTCCGGGCTACTGGAAACAAACCCCACGAGGTTGGGTCTGGGTGCAAGGACATTGGGTCAGATAACAGACCTCATTCCACGACGGTCCAGCTTTGGTCGGGATTGAACTCGGTCATTGCGGATGCGGCCTGATCGGTCGATTTGCCAAGATCCTTCTGCAATAACAGACCGTCCTTGTTGATGAGGAAGGTCATGATGCCGGAATCGCCATAGTTGGCCGGATACGCGAGAACGGCGAATCCACCCGTCATCTTTCCGTTAACGATGTAGTCCTTCGCGCCACCTGGCGCGCCGGGACCCTGCTTATTCAAGATGACGTAATAATATCCGTGATAAGGCTGATGGTGGTCCGGCTGGGCCTTGTATCCTTCCGAGGTGGCATAGGCAACCATTGGTCCGAGCGGGCTTCTCGGCTGGCCCTGAACCTCGGGCCAGTACAGGCCGTTCTGCTGACCAGAATCGCTGATGAACTTCTGCGCATACTGGTGTTTTTGTGTGAAGTATTGCGCTTGCGCATCCGCGATCGCGCCGCACACGCTCATAGCGTTCAGCTCGTTGTGGCCTATCCGGCGCGACAGGATTTCCTCTTTTCCGGCCGCTGTGTCGAAATACCACTGACCCGAAGCGTTCTTCACGAGCGGGATCGGAAATGTGTTATTGTCGGCTCCGACTATCAACAATTCACGGCCATCGCTTAACCTACGCCACCGGTTCATCACCTGATACGACTGCGCAAAGTTCGCCAACGCAGCCTTGTTCTCAGTCGGATCGCCTGAGGCGATAATTTCCTTGGCTTCGGGACCGAAGATTCGCATGATCTGATCCGGATCCTGGGTTTTTGCGGCATCCGCCAACGCTTTGCCGGCATCCTGCGGCGAGGCAAAAGTTTGGGGACTTGATTCGACGGCAGCAGACTCTTTCTTGCTGCAAGCTGCGATGGGCAGCAATAGCACAGCGACGCTTACTGTCAACGAGAAATTCCGCAATGTAGTGGTTGTGCGATTCCCAGCGAAGTCGAACATCTTCCTTCCTCCGAAGCCCTGAACGTTCAGTTCCGATTCCGTTAACTTTCAGCGACGGAACCCGCCGCCGCCGTGGAAGCCGCCGCCACCCCAGCCGCCACCACCACCACGACTGGCCCAGCCCCGCGAACTGTCCGCGCGTGACCCCCAGCCCCCGCCGCTGTCGCCAGAGTGGTTATAGCCACTGAACGACGAAGATCCGCTGGCATGCGATGCCGAGCCATAACTTCCGCTGCTGCCGCTCCCCCAGCCGTGTGCATCAGCAGAACTGGAACTAGGCTTTTGGACACTGTTCCAGGTTCCGTTGTCGTCTTTCTCCCAGCCGCTTCCTGTGTTCTTGTAGGCGTTGCCATTCGCGGTCGCATACTTGTTGCCATTCGAGCTCTCGGCCGTGCCAACGCTCCCGTTCGCATTTGAATAATGTTGCGTGTCCATTGTTTGGCCGTTCTTCGAGAAGGTGGAACTTCCTGAGCTTCCGTACGCATTCGAGTTTTGGTGCGTGGCTCCATACGCCCCGGTGCTCGGGTTGTATGCCTGCGCGGAACTTGTTTTCCCGTAGGCATTTTGCACCGACCCGCCTTGTGCGTATGTCCCGGTGTGCGGGTTATATGCCTGCCCGGCGCTCGCCGTTCCATAAGGGGTTGAAACAGACCCGCCGCGCGCATAAGTCCCTGTGGAGGGGTTATAGCCGGCGCTATAGTGCGCGCTCCCGTTTGGTCCGTACGCACTGCTGCTATAGCCGTAATATCCCCCGCCATGCCAGGCCGTGTTCCCGTAGTACGCTCCGCCGTGATAATACGCGGCGCCGCTTGACCAATTACAGTTCCAGCTGCTATAACCCCAACCGCAACAGCCGCCGCTCATCATCGCGCCCACGGCAATTCCTGCGCCAAAAGAAAGCAGGCCGGTTGTAACCATAGCAGCGGTACTGTACCCGGGCGGATTGTACGGGGTTCCATAGATCACAGTCGGGTTATAACTGGGAACATACACGACCTGAGGGTTCGCCGGCTGAATCACGATTGTCTGAGGCGACTGCTGCGTCACGATGATTTGCGATCCCGACTTTAAGTTTCCGGCTGCATAGGCTTGCGCGCGTAACGTCTGGACAGCCGTCATGACGGCGGCCTGCTGCGTCGCATAGGCCTCGCCCAATGCTGATGTCCATGAAAGGTTCTGGGCCATGTTGTTGAGCACGGACGGAAACTGGCACATAGCCTTAACGCTCGGATCCCATGGTTGCGCATTCACCGCCGTCATCAGAGCGCTCCCGGTAAGATTCTTGTTCTGCTCCATCCAGTTGTTCGCTGCCGCCACCTGATCGGGATACGTCGCCGCACTCATAATCTGCGCGACCAGCGCGTCAGGATAAAGCGCAATCGGCGAAACCAGGTTTTGTAACTCGGCGGGGGTCTGCGGCGCACCTAGTCCCTGGTACGAAGAAGCGCCTTGCGGTGTCTGGGCATTCAACACGGCCACACCGTCAGGGCACAACGCTACCACCAGAGCGAAACTAAGCAGATAAGCAAGACTCCGCTTTAGCCCGTTAAATACCAGTTCCATTTGACTCTCCTTCGACGCCAAGTGAACATAGTCCATTTGTTTTGCGTCCTCGACGAACTCGTTGCGAGCACTCGAAACACAGTGTCACTCAGAATACAGCCGTCCACGCCGGCTGCGCTCTATCGCATGTCTGGTTCATCCTACGCCGATTGGTACAGATGATCAGCTTGTGAAGCTGACTCGAAAAATCTAAGCGAGTCAAGAAACAGGACTCAATTAGCCTGTCAGCCGATGTTGGTTTGGTTCGAGGAGTAAAAGGTAGTGGTGCGGATGGGGAGACTTGAACTCCCACGCCCTTGCGAGCGCTGGAACCTAAATCCAGTGCGTCTGCCAATTCCGCCACATCCGCGTGCCGGAGAAATCAGTCTCAGGGTACCATTGCCCTGGATTTAGATCAGCCGCGAACGGTTTGCGCCGCCGCTGCGGATTTGGCGCCCGGACGAGTTTGCAAAAAGCTGAGGAACTCCTTCGGATTGCGCGTCAACTGCGGGAACGTAGCGACCGTGTTCTGGTCAGAATCGAGGATGGCGTAGAAAGGGATCGAAGCCGTCCCAAACCGCTGATCTTCAAATTTCTGATTCTTTTCCGATTCGGCATCGGTCCCGTCTGTATACAGATCAACAACAATCATGTCCTTTAGCGCCGCTCTGATCTCCGGGCGCGAAAACATGTTCGCCTTCATCCAATGACAATTGGTACAGGCGTATCCGGTAAAGTTCACAAGAACAAGCTTTTGTTGCTGGCGAGCGGCGGTGACGGCGCCCTCGAGATCGTTTTTGTAGTACGCGGCAGGGGCGCCGGCTTCCTGCCCTGCGAGACCGAAACCGCCGGATGACTCCGGCACGAACGCATCGAGATCGCCCAAGCGGCTACCCAATAAGCCCGGTATGAGGCTGATGGAAAAAATAAGAAACAACGCGGCCACTAGTGCCCTGCTCGGGCCGAGCGGCTCATCGCGCTTGATGCCCTCGATGGGCAGCAACCCTACCAAATAGAGGCCTGGCAATGCAAACAGAACAATCCAGGCAGCGAGAAAGCGCTCGCGCGTCAGCCAGTGCGTCTGCAACACCTGGTCTACATTGCTCAGGTACTTCAGCATGATCGCAAGCACAATAAAGCCCAGGACAACCTTCACGCGGACCATCCAGCCGCCGCTGCGCGGCAGTCTACGAAGGTATGAGGGGAATAAGGCCAGCAGGAAAAATGGCGCGGCCAAACCGAAGGAAAAGGCCAGCATGCCTAAGACAGGCTGCGCGCCCTTCGATTGCACGGATGCGATGAGGAGCGGCCCCACGATGGGGCCGATGCAGGCAAACGAGGTGAGCGAAAACGTCAGGCCCATGAGCAGGGTCCCGAGGTATCCACCGCCTTGGGACGCGCTGTTCAGGCGCGTGAGAAGGCCGGACGGTAAACGTAATTCAAAAGCTCCGAGCAGGCTCAGCCCGAAAACGAAAAACACCAGCGCGATGAAGCTATTCACCCAGGGGCTGGACCCAAGCTGTACGACGCCAAACGGACCGGCGATCGCGGTTATCAAGAACCCGAGGCCGGTGAACAAGACGACGATGCCGCTACAGAAAAGAAGTGCCTGGACCCAGCCATTCGATTTGCGTCCCGCTTCCCCGCCGCTTCCCTGGTTCAAGAAAAACGAGACCGTAATGGGAATCATCGGAAATACGCAAGGCGTGAACAATGCCGCGAGCCCGAAGCCGAAAGCGGTGAGGAGAAATGGTAGCAGATCGGAGTTTGCAGCCGCTGCGGGTGGCGCAGTTGGGGATGGCGCGGATGTGGGCGCCGCGGACGTAGCGATCGCGGGCACGAGCGCATAACCGGATGGAAGAGCAAGGGATTGAGGGCCGGCGCCGGAACGGAAGACGACGGGTGTTGATGCCGTTTTCCTCACCGGCGGTAAGCACTTCACATCCGAGCACGCCTGGTAACGAACTGCCGCTTCGACCGTCGAATTTCCGCTTGCCGCCGGCGCGGCGGTCACCTCGATGAGGAATTTGGCCTCGCCTGTGTAGGTTTCAGTATCTATTCCGAAGTTCGGGTCGAGCTTGCGAACGGGCTGCGGCCGATAGACTTTGTACGAGGAAATGAGCGGGTTCGGGGTCAGCTGGAGGGTCGTGATAATGGGTCCACCCGCGGGAGTCGTGGGTGAATACAGGTGCCAGCCAGCAGCAATTTGGGCTTTCAGCTCAAAGTACCCCTTCGCGCCCGGCTCGATCGCATCCTTCGCGTTAGCCGGAGCCAGCGTCCACTGAACAGGGTCTTCCTTGGCAGCACCCGGCGCGGCCAGTGCCGCAAGCAGCGCGAAACCGGCAACGAATGCCCGCCAGTGGATCATAAATCTATTTTGAGAAAACCTATCCTGCCTGTGCTGATGCCCAGCCGTCGAGTTCCGATGCAATCCGCTCGTTTATTTTGCCTTCGGCGAACTCTTTTGCCACGCGAATAGCATTCTTGATTGCCTTGGCATTGGAGCGGCCGTGGCATATAACGCAGATCCCGTTCAGTCCGAGCAGAGGTGCGCCGCCATATTCGGAGTAGTCGACCGTTTTCTTGAACTCGTAGAAAGCGCCGCGCGCCAGGTATGCGCCGACTTTGCGGGTAAGCGTCGCCTTCATGGATTGCTTCAGGGACTGGCGGATCACGTCCACGAGTCCTTCGCTGACCTTGAGTGCAACGTTACCGACGAACCCGTCACATACAATGACATCCACCTTACCGGTATAGACATCGCGTCCTTCCACGTTGCCGATGTAGTTGAGGTTCTTCAGACTCTTCAGCAGAGGCTGGGCCTCATGAGTAAGGTTGTTACCTTTGTGCTCCTCTTCGCCGATCGACAGCAGACCGACACGCGGATTGCGGCTGTGGAAGATGACGCGCGAGTAAGCATTGCCCATGACCGCAAACTGAGCCAGCATTTTGGGGCTGCAATCCACATTTGCGCCCACATCAAGCATTACGGCCGACTTCCCACCCAGAGTGGGGAAAGCGGTGGCCAGTGCGGGACGGTCCACGCCCGCAAGCATCCCTTGAACCATTTTTGCGGTAGCCATGACGGCGCCCGTATTCCCGGCCGAAACCACCCCCTGGGCGTAGCCGTCACGAACGAGACGCGACGCAACGCGGATGGAGCTGTCCTTTTTCGTTCGGATCGCCTTCCCGGCGCTGTCCTCCATCGTGATCTGGTCCGAAGCGTGCCGCATTTCGATGGGCAGCCGCCGCCACCCCTCGTGCCGGTCGAGTTCTTTGCGAACCACCTCTTCGCGCCCGACAAGAATGACCTTCACGTTCAAGGCACGGACCGCCTGAAGAGCGCCATCGACCTCCGGTTTCGGGAAGTTGTCGCCTCCCATGGCGTCGAGGGCTATGGTAACCATTCGGCTTCGTGAACTGGCGGAGGGTGAACTAATCAAGGGGCTTGGACAAGGTTACCGCCGCCTAAGCCTCGACGACTTCGATCACTTCGCGGCCTTTATATTTCCCGCAGTGTGGACAGGCACGGTGCGCGCGAATCTTCTCATGACAGTTCGGGCACTCTGCTAACTGGGGAACACGCAGCGCGTCATGGGCACGGCGGGTGGACGTTCGCCGTTTCGAATGGCGGCGTTTTGGGTTCGGCATTACTTTCCTACTTTCTCAGTTCTTCGATGTCTGGGGCTGCCCGGTTTCGGACCGGAACGCCTTCAATTTGCTCCAGCGGTCATCAACTGCCTCGAGATGGCAGTCACACTCCTGCTGATTTCTGTTTTGCCCGCACAGCGGACAGATCCCCTTGCACTCTTCACTACACACCATCTGCATGGGAAGAGCTAACAGCACGACCTCACGGAGAATGTCGTTGAGATCGAGTCCACTGCCTTCGTAGTAGCCGACCTCGACAGCGGCCTCATCGACCTCATCCTCTCCGCCCGACGCGGCGCCGCCGGAAGGCAGATACACGAGATCAAAATGACTGGAGACTGGAAACCTGGCCGCCTCCAGACAACGATCACAGGTTCCTTGCATGGTGGTTTTCAAATCTCCACTCACGCGAATCTCACCGAGCGATTGACTGATCAGTTGCGCGGTTCCCTCGGCGTGAAGGACCGAATCCTGCGTCAGCTTTGCATCGTAATCAATTTCGCCCGGAGGAACATCAACGTCAAAGCGAACGGTTTGTAGTTCTAATTCCCGGAGGCCTATGAACATACGCTCTCCCTAACGGATACGACCGAGGACCGGCCGTCCTCCTGGCGACGCACAAGCTTTGAGTATAGCAAGGTAATTAAGTAATAAGATGCCCGAACGAAAGGGCAGCACGGCGTAACTGGCCTATCTGCAATCTGCGGCTAGGCGACTTCGCGACGCGTTCCGATTGACGGGTCGACTGCTATATCGGGATTCCGCTTTTCACAATTATCGCAGTTGTTACACGGTCCGCTGAACTGGTCACCGAAATAGCGCAGCAAATATTCACGGCGGCAGGAGTTCAACCCGGCATACTCCTCCATCTGCAGCAACCGCTGCCTCTTCATCTCACGACGCCGTTCCTGCTCTTCGGCAGCGGCCTGTGCAGCCTCGCTCAAGCGGGCGGCTTCGTCTATGCATACTTCGCCTGAAGGCAGAACTTCGAGAGCCCCCACATCTTCCAGACGATGGATGGCAGCGGTGAGTTTGCGTTCGGATAGGTTCGACTGCTCAGCGATCTCCTCGGCGCCAACCGGCCCATCGTGACCGGCGACGATTTCCGCCACGTGCTCGATATTTTCGGGCTCCAGTCTGGTTTCGCCGGCCTTGAATTTCTGCGCGCCGATATCCTGCGGCCTGAAGAACAGGATCGCCTCCGATTTCTCTCCATCGCGGCCCGCGCGCCCAATCTCCTGATAGTAGGAATCGATCGAATCGGTCACATCGTAGTGATAGACGAAGCGGACATCAGATTTGTCGATTCCCATACCGAACGCATTGGTCGCCACGATCACGTCATCTTGACCGGCCATGAACTGCTCCTGAATGGCCGTGCGCTCGGAGGCCTTGAGACCGGCGTGATAGAAGAGCGAGTCAACACCTTCATCCTTGAGAAGGCGCATGATTTCTTCAGCGTTCCTGCGGGTGCCGACATAAACAATGCCTGGCTTGTGCGCCCAGCGCACACGGTGGACCAAAGCCTGCAGCTTGTCGTCTTCGTTCTCAAAACGATCGACACGCAGATGAATGTTCGGACGATCAAAGCCCTGGACGATTATCTCGGGATCGCGCAGACCCAGGCGGCGAACGATCTCATCGCGAACCTCGGGCGAAGCAGTGGCGGTCATGGCGAGAGTCACAGGATGGCCTAAAGCCTCGATTACGGGTCCGAGTCGCAGATAATCAGGGCGAAAATCGTGACCCCACTCGCTGATGCAGTGAGCTTCGTCGACTACGAACAGGGACACTCCGGCGCTTTGAAGCGCCTCCACCGTCTCCCGCTTGTGGAACTGTTCAGGA
>JAFAMM010000391.1 GCA_019233375.1 Acidobacteriaceae bacterium | reverse complement strand
CTTCATCAACTCCGGTTCTTTATAAAGCGTTTCCCAGGTAATGGTGCACGGCTCAAACGGGTAATGCTCGAACGAAACGAAAGCAAGGTCATCCAGCCGGCCGTGCGATTTCAGGTAATCGACAAGGCGCCCCATCCATGACGTTCTCCCCTGCGCATCCGGCCAGACGCGGATATCTTCATTCACGCCCTCGAAAATCGGGCCGCCGAGCTTCAACTTCGGATCCACCTTATGAATGGCCGCAGCCCACTGAATATAGAGCGCGCCGTAATCCTCCGGCAGAGCGTGCTTGCCATCCGGCTCCTCGCCCATTTCGACGCCGCGAATCGGATAACCGCGCTTTTCGAGATACGCGATCTGCGCTGCTGCATCCCCCGGAGTGCCGTATAACATGCTCACCGGAATCAACGCCGGCAGATTGTTCGTGAGCCCGCTTGTATAAAACAGGTCGAACCCGGTGTGTTGGCTGCGGTCGTTGACGTCTCCGACGGAATGCCACGGATCGATGGATGAGGAAGTGTAGGCAGGCGCCTGGTTGCCGGTTGCGTGCTCGCTTGCATCCCTGAACTCGCCCGTGCCGTACCACGTACCCGCGCGAATGTCCTGAATCGCATAGCCCACGCAGTTCCGCATGTCGCTTGCACCGTGCAGATCGCAGGTATTCGAGGATTCGATCATCCAGATCCGCAAATACCGTGCCTCCACGGGTTCATTTGCGAGCTTCAGCATCGCTACGCCGCCGGAAAAATTCTTGACATCTCCCTGTGGAAACGTCTTCCACTCCCCCTGCGGACCGGCATCAAAATCCAGCGCGTCTTTGCCGATCCAATACTGCACTTGGTACCTTTTGGCGTACGGATTCTCCCATCCGATGCGCAGCGCATTCACCGGCCTTTCGGTCTTTAGGTCGACAACCACCCATTGCGGATGAAGCGCGTCGCTCTCGCCCGTGAACTTACTTGTGAGATACGGATTACTCTTCCAGTAGCTCAAGTTCGGCCCGCGCACAGGAGCGTCGCCGCTCGTTGAGAAACCGCGATGCGGAAGGGCGTACTCGAGGATGTAGCGGATCGGTTCGCCAAGCTCCGTGCTGCCGGTGAAGTATCCGCTCTTGTGCTCGGCGTCGCTCCACGTCCCGTTTTCGTTCCAATGCCAGGCGGCCATACGCAGCTCAGAGTTGTTGCGGTATGTAATCGGACCCCAGCCGGCCGACAGTGATTCCTGAATGATGTGCGGCGTATAGACCAGATCAATATCGCGCCGCGTCAATACGTCAATCGAACTTCCTAGCGCATCGTCCGGATCGAAGGCATTGATCTCGCCTTTCGGCGATGTGTCCACGCTGACAACCACGGCATCATGTGAGGCACCTAAAGAAATGGCTGCCAGGCCGATGGCTGCAAACCATCTTCCATTTCGAAGCAAAATTGTTTGACCCCTGGAGGCCGATTATAACGGCTGCTGTTTCTGAACCGGCGGGTCCACAGCAATCGGGGCCACCTCCGCCGAGGATGGGAAACCTTTCCAGAAAAACTCGGCTGGGTCAGTGCTCAGTTCTCTCCAGAAAGCCCGCGCGAGCGTGCGACGCCCGAGTAGACCCAGGTTCTTAGCCCGCATCGCAACTCCGAGGCCAAGAGCAAAGGAGACGTCAAAATTTAGCAAACCAGTTGCAACCAGCCCGAGCAGCGCCCAGAAGGTATCAAGGAACGGAAGATGGCCATACGAAACGAGCGAGCGGATATCGTACGTCAAGGACGCGCTCGCCAGCGTGATATGCCGCACCTCGATGTGCGCTCCAGCAAATGCGCCCAGGAACGGAACCAGCCCGAATAGCAATCCCAGGCAGGCATATCCCGCTGCTCCGCTCAGATCATTTTCCAGCATCCGCGCGATCTTCGCCCGCATCGACGGTCTGAAGAACCGCCCCAGACGACGGCTCTGCAGAACGGCTTTCGGAAGCCGATTTAGGACGACCCAATTCCCGGTCCACCCCGCAGCCAAGCTCGATATCCAGAGAAAACAGCCGGTCAAGGCCGCAAAAGGGATCGTCCACGATCTCAAAAGATGCATCGCTTCGACACCATGCAGCGCCACCGGCTCGGGAAGAAACGGATGCCCGGTACGCCACTGTATCAGTAAGTCGATCAAAATGGCCATGGGAACAGCCCCGAGAATATTCCCAAAAGTGACGATGAACTGCGAGCGGCTGATGGCGGCAATCAGCTCCACCTCTTCTTTCATCCCGGTTTCCTGCTCCATCGAGTCGGCGAGTGCCGATGCTGTCATCGCAGGCATCTTGGAGGCAAGCGGCCACCCGAGTTGCTGCATTAGCACAAAGCTGATGGCATAGTTCAAACTGTGCGCGACGCCCGTCCAAAGCGGCGCAAGATCCATGAAAGTGAACTCGTACTTAAATAGAGCAGTAAAGGCAGTGATCGCTCCGCCGCCGATCGCGCCGTATCCCATCGCCAGCCATTCCGGGCGCGCGTTCGCAATGTAGTGCTCACCGCTCAGGCCTGTATAGCGAACCACATGTCGTGCCAGCCGGTTGATGCTGTTTCGCACAACATCGCGCACGCCTCGCTCCTCGCTGAAGGCTCGCACCAGCTTCTGTGCAAACGTCCGCACATGCAGGCGGCCGTCCATGACCGCGACCAGTTCGTCCATTCGTTCGAGATAAGCGATGACGAGGTCGAGCCGGAATACCAGGCTGGAAGAGACGCCGAGTTCCTCAAGCCGCGCGTGAGAAACGCCGGCCGCCATCCTACATTGCAGGATCACTGCGCGAACAGTGCCACTCTCCTCGGACGAAGCACTCGATTCCGTGTATCGCATTACGATCGGCAACAGATCGCTGAACGGCGACTCGTCTTCAGATCGATACGGCATCACGCGCATCAAATCGGGCGCAAGACCTGTGGCGGACGCGCGCACCGCGAGCAGGCGCAGAGCAAAGGTGAGTGCGCCCCTCTGCGGCGGAAGAACGTCTCGCCATTCGAGAATGTCCTCATCGGAGAGATTTCCGATCCAGTTCGCATCGGCTTCGGTCAGTTCCAGATCCTGCAAGGCCGCATATAGATCCAGCTCGTCTTGCGGCTGAGGCAGAACGCGCCGCTTTACGCGAATCATCAGCTCTTTCCATAGCGAGTTCTCTTCAGGCAGGCCCGCTTCAGAGAACACCCTCGCCGGAAATCCGCGGTTCCAGATTTGGCAAAAACGTTGTCGCAGCGCAAGGTTGTCGCGCAGACCCGAACAGAGGTGACGAAGCAGAATTTCCCGGGATGCCGGTGGTGCGGTCTTCAGCCACTCGAGAGCGTTCTGCAACCAGCGGCGCTCAGTTTCCTCACTCGCATCCGGCGGAAGACCTGCAAGTGCCTTAAGCGGATCACCGCCAGACGTGTTTGTTTCGCTTGGCATTCCCCACAGGGATCGTCACTGATTGGTTTCCGAGTATAGCAATTACTCGATGGCGCAGAGGGCGGCGGCGATGCGAAATGTTTGTGCATGTGCGGCAACTGTTTTTTCGATCGGATCCGAATACCCTCCGCCGATGGTAATGACCAATGGCGTTTGCCGCTGGCGTGTTTGCGAAATCACAATACGATCGCGGCAAGCGAGCCCCTCAGGCGTCAATGCCAAACGGCCGAGCCTGTCCGTTGCCAGCGCATCCACGCCCGCCTGAAAGAAGACAAGCTCCGGCTCGAACGACCACACATGCGGAAGGGCTCCGCGAAGGCGCGCGAGGTATTCATCATCACCCGCCCCATCGGCCAGTTCGATATCGAGCACACTCTTCTGCTTGCGAAACGGGAAATTGCGCGCTGCGTGAATCGATAAGGTGAACACGAACGGGTCGGCTTGAAAGATCGACGCCGTTCCGTCCCCCTGATGCACGTCCAGATCGATAACGGCAAACGTCCGCAGTCCTCGGCGTTCTTTCGCCCATGCGATCGCCACCGCAATATCGTTGAAGACACAAAAACCGGCGCCCTCGCCACGGAAAGCATGGTGTGTACCGCCCGCCAGCGTCCCGCCGAATCCATAAGCCAGCGCGGCCTCGGTTGCAAGCAGCGTTCCTCCCGTGCTTGCGAGTGTTCGTGTCACCAGTTCAGGCGACCACGGAAAGCCGATGCGCCGCATCGCCTGCGCAGAAAGCCGCCCTTCGAGAAATTTGTCGACATATTCAAGCTGATGTATGCGCACGATATCTTCCCGGCCTGCAAGCGGTGACCGCACAAACCGGAAGCGCACGTCTTCAGAAAGCGCTTCCCTCAGCAGCCGGTACTTCGCAAGCGGGAACTTGTGATGATTCGGAAGCGGGAACTCACGGTCATCACAGTAAAATAGCGTGAGCGCGCACAATTCAAATGATATTCATGTCCAAATCGAAGAAATGGCTGATCGCCTTCCTGCTCGCGTCTACTCTGGGCGGTGAAGCCTCGTACAAGCTCGTCAAGACAATCCCGGTACCGGGTGAAGGCGGCTTCTGGGATTATCTGTATGCCGATACGCCCAACCGGCGTCTTTACGTCTCGCACGGCACTGAAGTCAATGTCCTGAATCTCGACACGCACGAGATAGTGGGAAAGATTCCGAACACGAATGGAGTCCACGGCATCGCGGTAGCCGATAGCCTCAACCGCGGGTTCATCAGCGATGGCCGGGACAATCAGGTGACCATTTTTGATCTGCGCACATTGGCTACCATTCGAACGGTGAAGACGGGAACGAATCCCGACGGCATTCTGTTTGATGCGTATAGTAATCGCGTATTCACTTTCAATGGGCGCAGCCACGACGTGACGGCTCTCTCGGCAGAGACCGGCGATGTAGTCGGAACCGTTCCACTGGGAGGAAAACCGGAGTTCCCGGCCAGTGACTCGAAAGGCAATGCATACGTCAACTTGGAGGATCAGAATCAGCTGGTTCGGTTCGACCCGCGAACGCTCGAGATCAAGAATCGTTGGCCGCTCGCGCCGTGCGAGTCGCCGTCCGGTCTCGCGATCGATATCGTAGGCCGCCGGCTCTTCAGCGTCTGTGAAAACAAGATCATGGCGGTTGTGGATGCCGATAACGGCAAGGTGATCACGACACTGCCCACCGGCGCCGGAACAGACGCCGCGGCTTTTGACCCGGAGAAGAAGCTCGCCTTCGCGTCGAACGGCCGCGACGCGACCCTCACCGTAATTCAGCAGTCCTCGAACGACAGCTACCACGTCGTTCAGAACGTCAAGACGAGCCCGGGAGCGCGCACGATGGCGGTGGATCTGAAGACTCACACCGTGTATCTGTCAGATGCGGATTTCGGCGAGACCCCCGCGCCCACCGCCGACGTGCCCCATCCGCGCCCGAAGATAATTCCCGGCACCTTTAAGCTGCTCGTTGTCTCGAACGGAGATGATTCCCGATGACTTCGAACGCGATGCTACCCTGAAACGTTGTTGATGTTAAAAGCACCCGTAGAAGAACTCGACTCTACCGCCGCTACGAATAAGAAACGCTGGGTCACAGCTCTCGCTTGGGTGCTCGCGGCAGTAGCCATTCTACCGGCCATATTTCAATGGCACCCGCCGCCAGCGGCAACAGGTTTGGGGCGAACGGCGCGAACCATGATCGGCAATCTCGCCGCGCTCGCCTTGTGTTATTGG
>JAFAMM010000337.1 GCA_019233375.1 Acidobacteriaceae bacterium | reverse complement strand
ACATCCTCCTCGCTTTCACGCAAGTTCTCGTTCGCATATTCGGTTTGCTGCTCGGCAGCTCTTTTTTGAAGCTGCGCTATGAGAATGCCGTAATAGACCGTGTGCACCTGGACGGCGATTTCGTTCTCGGCCTTTTTCACGTCATTGCGCGAAATCGCGATTTCCGCAGCGGCAACAAGGTTTTGTTGATGAATGCGGATCAACTGAGTCAAAGGCTGTGCGAGCATCGTTCCACTTGTAAAAATAGTCTGCTTACCTTGCTGGAGGTTGACGGTTTCGGCCGGGATAGGCGTTCCCGCGGCCACTCCAAGGCTGCCTGCCGGGATTAAGACCTGTTGAAGCTCAGTAATGTGCAGAGCATTCGATTGATTCGTCAGGGTTGGGAAATACGAAGAGTGTTCACCAGCCTTTTTTTGCTGATTTTCAGCGACCTTGAGTCGCGCAACCTTCAACACACGGTTCTGTGAAATTGCGAGATGAATGGCCTCGTCCAGCGTGATATGCCGTGCCTGAGCTACTATCATCCGCGGAGCTGCTGCTAAGACGGCGAACAACGCATATCCGGACAGGCGGAGTAAGTATCGAGAATTCATTTCATGTTCCTCAAATCCTTATAAGAGATTTTGCCCGGCTTTAATAGCAACATTGCAACGAAAAAGCCGATTACAACCCAGGCGATGAGCACGAATCCGTCCCCGATTGCCATTGTGTAGGCTTGTGCCCGGACCTGTTTGCCTAGGAGAACCATTCCGCGTGCCTGGGCCTGGTCAAGTCCCGTAGATTCCGGGAACAACCCTCCTGTGAACATTCGAAGACGTTCGGTCGTGAGCCAATTTCCTGCCTGGACATGGAGCCCGAGCATATTGGAGTGAAACTTCTCCCGCACGGATAAGAAATGGGTCAGGACAGCGACGCCTGCGCTGCCGCCAAAAATGCGATTGAGATGCATGAGCCCGGAGAAGGAACAAACATTCTTGGCGCTCTTCAGTGCTCCGGCCTCGAGCGCTTCCAGCACGATGCTGCCGACCATTCCGACGTAGGAGCAGGCAAGGCCGGCGGCTAAGAACAGCTCAACCCTCTGAAAACTCGTTCCCGCCCAGGACGAGTCGACGCGCGAAAAGATCAGGCTGGTAACGGCGATTGAAGTAAATCCCACCGCCATAATGAGCCGCGAGCCGGTACCAATGATGATCAGTGGGACCACCCACACCAGTGCCAGTACAGGTACCGCAACCCACGCCAGAGTTTGGCCTATCTGAAGGGGCCGATAATCCTTGATATTAGCGAGATAAGCGGGGATGAGAATGTACGCGACGAGCAGCAAGAATCTGAATACCGTGATCGAAATTCCCAGGATGATTGCATTCCGGGTTTTCAGGAACGCCAGATCCGTAATTGGATTCGGCTGGCGTTTGCGCCTGATGAACGCTGCAATCACCAGGAATATGCCTGCTGTGAGCATGGCGACAATAACTCCGGAGTTCAGCCAATCAAGGCGCTCGCCCTGATCAAATGCCCCAACGATGAGAGCGAGCCCAAAGCTGAAATAGGTCCAGCCTCGCCAACTTGGCGCCGGCCCCGGTGGAAGGCTATGCTTCGGAATACCGAAGTATACACAGATGAACATCAGCGGCGTTAACACGGTGGCATTCCAGAAGATCCAGTGCCACGAGAGATGTTCCACGTACCATGCTTGGAGGGCCTCCGAGATGTTAGTTGAAAATACAATGTCGCCCGCGTATGCGGCAATCCCCCAAATAACTAAACGTTTGGGCAGCGCTACCAGGGCAAAAGTCAGAGTAAGTGAGTAGAAGGTTCCGGAGGATAAGCCTGCTAACACCTGTAGAAACAACATGACCCAGAGATTCGGCGAAAACGGAATCAAAAAAGAGGTAGCGGTGAATACAGCCGCGCACGGAAGTAGAATGCGGCGCGGTCCGAGTCTCCCGTTCAGGAATACACAGAACACGCCGCTGAACATCAAGGCCATATCGAGCGCGGCCGGAATCCAGGAGGCTTCATCGAAGCCGAAACCTTTGGCGCCGCGGAGGTCGGGCAGGCCGATGCTAATGAGCCGGCTGTTCATCGACGCTGCTGCTGCACCCAAAAAGACACCCAAAATGCCGATGTACGGATTCGTGAAGGGCTGCGCAGGGGCTGCGACAGAAGCCGCCTTCGGTTCTTTGGTTGGTATGCTTTCAGCCGCTCCCGTCGCCATAGAATCTTGGGCCCGGCTTACTGCGCGTTTATGCGAACCGTCGTAATGACGGAAAGGCCGGAACGTAAGTGCTGAACAGCGGGCTGGTTCGGATCAAATACGATCTTTACCGGCACGCGCTGTACGATTTTGGTGAAGTTGCCGGTCGCGTTGTCGGGTGGCAGTAGCGCGAAGCTCGAACCGCTGGCAGGTGACAGGTAGGCTACCTTGCCTCGAAGCACAGCCCCCGGAAGCGCGTCGACTCGAACGGTTGCCGGATCTCCGGTGCGCATGTGCCGTGTCTGCGTCTCTTTGTAATTTGCCTGTACCCACACCTCGTCCTGTACGAGAGAAATAACCTGGGTTCCCGGGCTGACCAGTTGCCCAGGGAGGACCTTCCGCTCGCCGACGCGCCCATTTTCGGGAGCCACAATGCGCGTATAGCCCAAATTGGTCTGCGCGACAACGAGGGCAGCCCGTTTGGCATTGAGGTCGGCTTTGAGCATCATTTCTTGCGAATCCAATACGGCACGTTGCCGTTTCTGCGCTTCAAGCTCGGCATTTCTACTGCCTAACTGTGCCTGGGCTTTGTTCAGGTCGGCTTCCCGGCTCGCAAGCTGAGCCGTAGCTGCTGCCACGTCCGCGTTTCGGCTGGCGAGCAGGCCGCTGTAGCGATCGGCATCGGCGACCGCCTGTTCAACTTTCTGGGGTGTCGACGATTCAACCGCAATCAACGCCTCCTGGCGATGCCGCTCCGATGCGGTCCGGTCTACATCCGCTTTCGTGGCGTCGACGGCGCTCCGCGCGTTGATAACGGTTGAACGGGCTGCATCAATACCGGCCTGCGCTGCAACTATATCCGCTTGAGCGGCGTGAATACCTTCCACGGCTTGAGCGATGCGCGCGTCCTGCAACTCCTTCTGACGCTGGTTGTTGATGAGCGCGTCTTCGCCTGCGACTACGGCCGCCTCAGCCTGTTGTACCTGCGCGCGAAAATCATCGTCTCTCAATTGCACGAGTAAGTCGCCAGCCTTTACAGATTGATAGTCGGACACCATTACCGCGGCAACGAGGCCGGCGACTTTTGTACTCAACGGAGTTAAGTCCGAGCGAGTATACGCGTCATCTGTCTTCTGATCTGAGCGGTCACTTGCCCAACTGTTCCAGTTACCGATAATCATGACCAGGATGGCGGCCGCCATCAAAAGAACGAGCCCAGGAACTGACCATTGCTTGCTGCTGCGCATCCAGTCATTCAGCTTCGACATGCTTTCCTCCAAACTCAGGCATCACACGCTCAAGACCGGGCAAGGCGCGTCACGAACGAGACTGTAGGTGAGATCACGCATGTGCCCGTGCGATTCAGTTCTTGGCCTTCCTATAATGAGCACGTCAGCCTCGAAGAGCTGTGCCGCTTCGAGCACTGCATCTTTAACGGCCCCCCCAACCACGCGAGCGAGGGCATCACAGCCGAGACACTTTTGAAGTTCGCGAATGCGCCGAAACGCCTCTTGACCGGCATACCCGTGCTCTGGACAGTTCCCGGAACCTTGGACTACGTGAATCAATGACAGCTTGGCGCCTGCGGTGACGGCCGCTTGCTTCGCAAATTGCAGCAGACGGGGTGCATCGTTATCCAGTGCGATTGCACAAAGCCAATGCCGATGTTCAAGCGGTCTCGGTTCGATAGTCTCTGCGTGTCGGGTAGTCAACACCGGGCAGTCGATGGTATCGAGCACCTTCGCTGTTGTGGATCCCAGGAACATACGCCGGAATGGACCCGCGTGAGTCGGCATGACGATCAGATCGAACCGGCCAGAGGCGGCCACCTCAGCGATCTGTTCCGCCGGGTCGCCCGAGCGGACGATTCTGGCGCAACGGTAGGGTGGGAACTCGGATTCAAGAAACGAGTCAATTCTTCGCCGTGCCACGTTCAAGTGCTCCTCAGCAATCTCCTGTGGACAGCGCACGTAAAGCTCAAATCCGTTATGGCTGTCGAGATCACAGACATGTAACAAGGTCACACGAGAGGCGAACATTTCCGCGGCTCCGCTTACAAATGAAGCAATGGCGACGCAGGACGGTGAAAAGTCTACCGGGAAGAGAATGTTTTCGATCATAAGGGTGCTTCCTCGTTTGTACGCGCGGTGAGTGCAGTTGGATCTTTCGACGACTCAAATTTCTCCTCATGCCCGACGAGCCGCGTGACAACGGCGAAAAGAAGGCTCGCAGAGAGTCCGCACATCAGAACACCGGTAATGCTTTCGATGGGTCCCAACAGTCGCCAGATGGGCGGAAGAACAACATCGCCGTAACCGACCGTCGAGTAGCTGGTAGCCGAAAAGTAAAAGGCTCGCTCTAAGTCCGAAAAACATTTCCATCTGTAAAATGCCGTCCAGAGGAGAATTTGGAAAGTGTGTAATATCAACAGGGCGGATGTGCATCGCACGGTCAACTCGGTGCAACGGAACAGGCCAAAGTGAAACCTATGTCGTGCCAAATACCCTCTGCTCCAGACGATCATGGCGGCCATGCCGGCACTTTGCATAAACAAGGTGAGCGGTATCAAAATCAATGCCGCGGTGACTTCCCGGATAACGTCATTGTTTAGCGTCATTCAGGCTGTGGTTCCCTGATACCGGACCATGCCGGGGACCGATGCTGCAGAAGCCGCGTTTGCATGGAGGAGACAAGCTGGGTAATGGCTTGGTCCGCTGCGTGAGACATTCCCGCCACAAGGCCTGGCACCGCACGATTTTCTAAGTTGGCTGTTTCGGAAGAAGTATCGCTCCATATGATACTGCCAGCTTTTACGTCCGACAATTGTGCCGAGATAGCAACATTGATGAAGACCTGTTTGCCCTGGTCAACTTCTTCCAGGTGATCGAGCGTGCCGGTGATTAGATAGTCTGATGCGTTCCGGCCGTCGAACAAGTACACGGACTGAAAGATCCCGCGAGACTGTAGCGCTGCAAGAAATGCACTGGTGACGGTACTCCGGGGATCTACTGCCCACCGGTCATAGTTATAGAAACCTAATTGCTCCGGCGATTGGCGGTACACAATAGGCCCCGCGCGCAGAAACCTGGGTGCGGAAAACCCCCGGACGGCCGCGGAACCAGCTACGTATTTCGGCGGCGCTGGCTGCGGCGCGGGTGGCGGCACGTTCAGAACGTAATAGCTCGGATAACGAACCTTACCACCACAGCCCCCGAGCGAGACGAGTGCGCCGATAAAGTACACCAACCAGACCAGTCTTGCGTGGCTCATAAGTGTTGACTCGCCGACACCCCTAAGTCAGCTGTCAGAGGATAGGAGCATAACGGATCTGACTTTGTTGGAAACTCGTCAAATCGGACCAAAACATGCCGAGAGCCAAGAAATCGATTCGAATGAGACTCATACCCTCAGGAGGGTCGACCGGCGAAGCCACCACGGGAATGGGAAACGAAATCTCAAGAGCAACCAATCGAGGCAAATCACAAGTCAAACTGACAGTTCACGTCAGCCCGAAGTTGCTCCCGGGATTAAGTCTTCCTGCCCTCCTACATTCTGTTTCCGCAAGTCTGCAGAGCGTCGCGAGCTGTCCTTGCGTGACTATTGTTCTGTGTTGGGATGCCTCTGCCGAATCGGCGGGAATTACGGCAGACACCGACGAAACAAGGCTGTATGGGACTCGAGTTGTTCCGATTACGGAAGGCTCATGTGCCAGAGCACCCGCGGCTCGGAATCCAGTATTGCTCAAGGTGCGACACGCACGAGAGTTGCTGGGCGGCGCAGCGCTCGTCCCCGAAAACGAAAAGACGGCCTGTAGTGTTCCGTTGCTAGTGCGCGAGCGACCCATAGGCATTCTCGAATTCGATCGAATCGATGGAAGTTCCCTTACTCAGGACGACCTGGAGTGCCTGAATCAGATTGCGAGAGATGTGGCCAGTGAACTCGAGAGCACACTGCGAAAACGTGAATGCCCAGGCTTCGAAACCGTCTCTGCTTCGGGCGAGACCTACATTGAGCCGGAGCTCGAGACTGAACGGCAGATCGATGGAATTGTTGGGCGGAGCCGTGCATTGCGGCGAGCATTGGCGCAAGCGGAAATCGTAGCCGGGACGAATTCAACCGTGCTGATATGCGGGGAAACAGGATCCGGGAAAGAGGTGATCGCCCGCGCGATCCACGAGCTTAGCGTACGGCGTTCCCGCCCCTTCGTGAAAGTAAATTGCGCAGCGATTCCGGCAGGATTACTGGAGAGTGAACTCTTCGGACACGAGAAGGGAGCGTTTACCGGCGCCATCTCCCAACGGATCGGCCGGTTCGAGGTTGCCGACGGCGGAACCATGTTCTTGGATGAAGTTGGGGAGGTCCCGCTGGAGCTTCAGCCGAAACTGTTGCGCATCCTACAGGAACGCGAATTCGAAAGGCTGGGCAGCTCACAAACGTTGCGGACTGATGCGCGGGTGGTTGCTGCGTGCAATCGGGACTTGGCGAGCATGGTTGATGAGCAGCAATTCCGTGCCGACCTGTTCTATCGCCTGAATGTCTTTCCGATTCGAGTTCCACCTCTCCGTGAACGCACAGAGGACATTCCAACGCTGACGCGACACTTCATGCAGCAGTTTGCCACACGCATCAACCGGCAGATAGACATCATTCCGCCTGAGACGATGCAGGCTTTGGTGCGGTATTCATGGCCTGGAAACATTCGCGAGCTGCAGAACCTTATAGAACGCGCGGTAATTCTTTCCCCTGGGCCCGTATTACGAGTCCCGCTAGAGGATCTCAGCAGCCGCGCTGTACGTGCTCCTCAAGGGATAGAACCGGTCACGCTCGAAGATGTGGAGCGCGCTCATATTTTGGCAACGCTCAAGGAAACGAATTGGGTAGTTTTCGGACCGAAGGGTGCAGCAGCACGCCTGGGCATGAAGCGTACGACGCTTCAATACCGAATGGACAAACTCGGGATCGTGCGCCCCGGAAGGTAGAGTCGAGGCAAGCCATGGCAAGAGCATTCGAATCCGGGTCTCGAACGGCCCGCTGCGCGGTAATGCGCAGCATCGGCGTGAATCGGCGCAGCAAGGGTCTGCGGCCGGCGTTGTCTGTGAGTCGCTCGAGGTATTAGCGCCGAAACGCTGCTTACTCGAACGGAACCGCACTGCCAACCTTCCGACATTCTGGCCGGATTCCGGCACGGCGATCAACGCAGTTTAGCAGCGATTCGTTGAAAAACGTGGTTGGTGAACTACGTGCATTACCTACCGGCGTCAGGCTGCGTCTGAAAGGAGTTTTTTATAAATGGCAACCATCGCGATTGCAGATGGACAAGTGGTTTCGGATCTAAGCGCCTACGGCGTCGCAAGATCCACGGTACAGGGAGCGCCGCTCAGTGAGGAGGACGCCAAGAAGCTTGATGCTTATTGGCGGGCGTGCAAATACCTGGCTCTCGGCATGATTTACCTCCAGGACAACCCGCTGCTGAAAGAGCCGCTCATGCCAGAGCACATCAAGAACCGGCTGTTGGGGCACTGGGGATCGAGTCCCGGGCTGGCGTTCATCTACATTCACATGAACCGCCTTATCAAGAAACTTGATCTGGACATGATTTTCATGGCGGGCCCCGGCCACGGTGCACCGGGCGTACTGGGTCCGGTGTATCTGGAGGGAACTTACTCGGAGATCTATCCGGAGAAGAGTGAAGACGAAGAAGGCATGTGCGCATTCTTCAAACAGTTCTCGTTTCCGGGCGGCATTGGCAGCCATTGCACGCCGGAAACTCCCGGCTCCATACACGAGGGCGGGGAACTGGGGTATGTGCTTTCGCATGCCTGCGGTGCGGCATTTGACAATCCGGATCTCATCGTGACCGCTGTGGTGGGCGACGGCGAATCTGAAACAGGGCCGCTCGCGACCGCCTGGCACATTAATAAGTTCCTCAATCCGATACGCGATGGCGCCGTATTGCCGGTGCTCCATCTAAACGGCTACAAGATCAATAATCCGACGCTCCTGGCGCGCATTACTCACGAGGAACTCGAGGATCTATTCCGAGGGTACGGCTGGAAGCCGCACTTTGTAGAAGGGTCTGATCCCGAAAGCATGCACCAGGCCATGGCCGCGACCGTTGAGCATTGCGTCCTCGAGATCCGTGAACACCAGCGCAAGTGCAGAGAGACGGGCGTCGTCACGCGCCCGCGATGGCCGATGATCGTCCTGCGCTCTCCCAAAGGTTGGGGTGCTCCGAAAGAGGTTGAAGGCCACAGGCTGGAGGGTTTCTGGCGCGCGCACCAGGTTCCCTTGACGGATGTCAAGAAAGATCCGGAACAGCTTCGAATCCTCGAAAACTGGATGCGTGCCCAGAAGCCCAACGAACTCTTTGATGAAACGGGGAAGCTGATCCCGGAACTGAAGGCAATCGCGCCGACCGGTCTGCGGCGGATGAGCGCTAACCCTCACGCGAACGGCGGCATTCTGCGGAAGGCGCTGCGGTTGCCTCACTTCGAGGATTACGCACTGAAGTTTGATAAGCCGGGGACGCTCGAAGTGGAAAATGAGCCCCCTCTGGGCGCCTTTCTCCGCGATGTCATGAAGGGCAACATGACAAAATTCCGTGTATTCGGGCCGGATGAAACAACTTCGAACAAACTGCAGGCGATTTATCAGGCAGCCAAGAAGTTCTGGATTGAAGAGTATTTTCCCGAAGACAAGGACGGCACGGAAATCGCAACAGATGGGCGTGTAATCGAGATGCTCAGCGAGCACACCATGGAGGGCATGCTGGAAGGATACCTGTTGACCGGGAGGAATGGCTTCATTTCGTCCTACGAGGCCTTCGTTCACGTTATCGATTCCATGTTCAATCAGCACGCCAAGTGGCTGTCCATCTGTAATCAGCTCTCCTGGCGGCGCGACGTGGCGTCATTGAATCTGTTGATCACCTCCACGGTCTGGCGGCAGGACCATAACGGTTTCACGCACCAGGACCCC
>JAFAMM010000308.1 GCA_019233375.1 Acidobacteriaceae bacterium | reverse complement strand
ATGTCGCGGAGAGGCAGGGGGCTCACGGCAAGGCGGATGGCGCACAGAAAGAGATCGAGCTGCAGCGGGCCCAGGATCTCTTCAATGACAAATTGATCGCGGCTCAGGATTTTGAAGCGAAGAAGGTGACTTACAACCTCGCGGAAGCGACACTGCAGGAATCGATACGGCGCGTCGACCAGGCAAAGGCGCAGAAGGCGCAGGCAGCGGCACAGCTCGCATCTGCTCAGCGCAAAATCGCGCAGGTGCAAGCCATGGTGACGCGATCGCATGACGTGCTGGCGCAGTATGATGCCGTCGCTCCGCTTGATGGTGTTGTGACGAATCTTCCGATGCGGGTGGGAGAGACCGTCATCCCGGGCCTCCAGAATCTCACGGGATCCGTCATCATGACCATTGCGGATATGTCGATTATCACCGCAGAGGTGAACGTAGATGAGACCGATATCGTCAGCGTAAAACTCGACCAGCCTGCGGACGTGACAATCGACGCCATTCCGAATCGCATTTTCAAAGGCCGCGTGATAGAGATCGGCGACACCGCGATTGTGCGCTCGACGGGAGTTGCGGCGTCACAGAGCCAAACCTCCAGCCAGGAAGCGAAGGATTTCAAGGTGAAGATCGCTTTGGATATTCCGGAGCAGATGGTGCGCCCGGGCCTGTCGTGTACGGCGAAAATTACCACCGCGACTCGGCAGCATGTTCTTGCCATACCCATTCAGGCGCTGACTATACGGACCAACGCACAGCTCCAGCCCGCCAAGACCAGTAAGAACGCAGCGGCGGCGGATCCGGCGGCACAGAAATTAGCGAACCAGGAAATCCAGGGCGTGTTCGTCGTAAACGCTCGAAAGGCTCGGTTCCGGAAAGTCGAAACGGGAATCAGCGGCGCAACCGATATTGAGGTGCTGGACGGGCTGAAAGAGGGCGACCAGATCGTAACGGGCAGCTACCAGGTGATTCGAACGATCCGCAATGACGCGAAGGTAAAAATAGATAACAAGGTCGCGGCAGCCGCGCCTGCGGTGAGTTAGCTGAACGGCCAGTACTATGCCAGCAATAGAAGCCGTTCAGGAACTGACACCGAAAGAGCGCGAGGAACGCGGCGAACAGCTACGCCAGAGCGGTATTGTCATTCGGACTTACGATCTCTGGAAAACGTACATCATGGGTGACCAGGAGATCCACGCTGTCTCGGGGGTCGACATCGAGATCCATCGCGGCGAATACGTGGCCATCATGGGGCCGTCAGGATCCGGCAAGTCAACTTTGATGAACCTGATCGGGTGTCTCGATACTCCCACAAAAGGTTTCTACTACCTGAACGGTAAGCTCGCGAGCGAAATGGAAGACGACGAGCTGGCGCGCATTCGAAACAAAGAGATCGGCTTTGTGTTCCAGACGTTCAATCTTCTGGCCCGGGCGAGCGCGCTGCACAATGTAGAGCTGCCGCTGATTTACGCAGGCGTTTCCTCGCAGGAACGGGCGCAGCGCGCGCGCGATGCGCTGCGTGCAGTGGATCTCGAGCAGCGAATGCATCACAAGCCGAACGAGCTCTCGGGTGGACAGCGGCAGCGCGTTGCCATTGCACGCGCGCTGGTGAACCGGCCGTCCATTCTACTCGCCGACGAGCCAACGGGTGCTCTCGATACTTCTACAGGCAACGAAATCATGACGCTTTTCGACCGGCTGTATCGCGAGGGCAACACCATCGTGTTGGTGACTCACGAGCCGGATATTGCCGCCCACGCACACCGTGTCATTCATATTCGCGACGGCAAGGTGGAGCGCGACGAAGCAACCACGCGCGCCCGGCAAAATCAGCCGGTCGTCTCATAAAATCTCATTCCTTTAAGAGCCCGTAAGCCGCTCGATCGACGAAGAGAAGCAGATGTTATCGTAAGAACCGGGGTGTTGACCTTCGGATTTTTATCTGACTTTTGGATACCTGGAGTAAGTTATTGAAGGGGCGCGCCTTACAGACAGCCCAAGCCAGTTCACCATTCATGCAAACGGCCCCACAAGGGAATTTCACAGCGGAGCGCATGCCGCGCACGCGTATATTGATGGCCGAGGATAACGTCATCAATCAGCGCGTCGGTAAGCTCATCCTGCAACGCGCAGGTTTCGAGATTGATCTCGTCAGCGATGGTGTGGAAGCGGTAGAAGCACACCGTGCAAATCCCTATGATTTGATCCTGATGGATTGCCAGATGCCGACAATGGACGGTTTCGAAGCGAGCCGGCATATCCGCCACCTCGGTCAAAAACAGCCGGTCATTGTAGCGGTCACGGCTAACGCGATCCTGGGCGAGCGGGAGCGCTGTCTGAGTGCCGGGATGGACGATTATCTATCAAAGCCGTTTCAGGCCGAGCAGCTTGTAGCGGTGGTGAAGCGCTGGCTGGGACCCGATGGCAAAGGCGTATCAGCGACGCCAGAGCAGTAGCAGGGAGAAGAGCACCAGCCAGAGAAAATCCAAGTAGTGCCAGAACACTGACACGCCATTAGCGACGGCTCTTGTCTTGCTTTGGTAACGGGGTCCGCTGGCAGGCTCGCGTGTGCGGAACAGCAGATAAATCAGCCCCGCCAGGCCTATGACGATGTGCAGTGCGTGCAATCCGCTAAACAGGAAAATAAACCAGGAATGAGGGTTGCGAGCCAACACGACACCTGACCCGAGGATCTGGAACCAGGCGCCTATCTGGCCGAACAGGAAGAGGAATCCGAGGCCGGTGGTCCAGGAGGCGAGGCGGAAAAACGCGCGCTGCTCGTTCCGCGCCAGTCTGTGGCGGGCCGCTTCGAGTGTCATACTGCTCGCAATCAATAGGCTGGTGGTCAGCCATAGCAAGGCGGGAATATGTATATGGCCCCAGAACTGTTTGTATTCGGACCTAACAACGAATACGGCAATCATGGCGCCAAAAGTCATCGTCACGGTCGCCAGAACGACGATGACGGTGAGCATGGAAAGAGAATTGAGATCGCGGTCGTGCGTGACCGCTCCGGTTACCGCTTGCACTACTCCTATGATCGCTTAGGGTATCCGAATACCCTGGGCGGCGTGATCTGATGTGGTACGCGGAGTTCCGTTACGGTGCTGTAGATTATTGAGATATGCGGAAAATCCCCTTTCGCGCGGTTCTAGCTTTTGCCGTTCTCCTATCCGGCGCTGCCGCGTTTGCCGCCGCCCCCGAAAGCACGGTTGACAGCCGCCTGAATGGCGGCTTTCGCAATGCCACACAGGCAGGTTGGATTTTCGTTCATCTGCAGGGCTCCCCGTCAGCAGATACCCATGCTGGAACGACATGCGAGCGGTGGCGGAAAAGTTTTTGTGGCCGCAGGTGCCGGCCGAATACCGGCAGGAGTTGCAGGGCATCGCGGACGGCCTGAAGGCGCATGGATCGAAGCTAGACGTGATGGATGTCGTGGTGATGAACGCATCGCTCGAGCTGCCCTACTACTATGACGTCGTTGCGCGCCAGCAAGGCAAGCCCGGCGACGTCAAAATCGGGGAGCACTGCAGCGCATTCGTGGCGACGGGCAGCTATACGAAAGACGGCCGGATTGTCATGGGCCACAATATCTGGACCGACTACGTGACGGGCAGCCGCTGGAACATGGTTTTCGACATCGTTCCGGCATCCGGGCACCATCTCATCATGGACGGCGTACCGGGGCTGATCCACAGCGGCGATGATTTTGGCATGAATGACGCGGGTATCCTGATCACCGAAACCACGATTTCGAATTTCCACGGATTTGACGTGAAAGGGATTCCGGAGTTCGTGCGCGCGCGCCGAGCAATGCAGTATGCCGAATCCATTGATGATTTCAGCCGCATCATGCAGAAGGGCAACAACGGCGGATATGCCAACGCATGGCTGGTGGGCGACCGGAAAACGAACGAGATCGCCCGCCTGGAGCTCGGACTGAAGTACGTAACGCTCGAGCGCACGAGTGACGGGTACTTCGTGGGCTCTAATTTCCCCGTGAATCCGCAGCTCCGGGCTGCTGAAACAGATTACCCGAACGACCCGAACTTCGGCGACGAGACACGCCATCGCCGCTGGGAGCAGTTGATGGCCGAAAACAAGGGCCAAATCGACGTCGAGATGGGCAAGAAATTCGAGACGGATCACTATGACGTGATCACGAAGGAGATCGACCCGAGTGAGCGAACGCTGTGCGGTCACATCGACCGCTCCAGCCGCGGCATGAAGGGGTGGCAGGCACCTTATGCACCCGCCGGCACAACACAGGCGAAGGTCACGGATAGTGCCTTGGCAGAGAAAATGTCGTTCGCCGCCGGCATGGGCCATCCTTGCGGAACCGAATTCCACGCAAAGGCGCACCTGGATGCACACAAGGAGTTTGACTGGCAGCGCAGCGAGTTGCAGGATTTAAAGGCGAATCCCTGGATCGTGGTAGCGGCACAATCATCCCCTCAGAGTGAGATAAGTAGGGGTCAACAGTTACCATAACAACATGGTGGAAACAGTAGACGTCGAAGCTGGGATCCGCAAAATTGTGTGTGGAATCAGCGGCATCCCGGAAGACGCCAACGCCCAGGCGGATCTGTATCTCGATCTCGGCATGGCCTCCGTGCACGCTCTGCAATTGCTGACGGAGTTGGAAGATCACTTCGGAATTCAAATACCCGACGATGATTTTGTCGAAGCCACGTCAATCGGAAAGCTGATCGCCCTGGTAGAGAAGCTTTCAAAGAACTAAACTTTGCTGGATCGAACTGACGGAAAATCGCTCCGCACCGGATTCTTACGGCATGCGGAACTGACACCGGATGCCCCCGCCGTGGTAGTGCGAGGCGCTACGCGTAGTTATGGAGAGTTGCGGGAAACGGCAGGGCGCTGGGCGAACGCCATACTGGGCGCGGCCCGCAGGCAGCCGCAGCGAATCGGTTTATTCGCGTATCGCAGCGAGGTTTCGTATACGGGAACGCTGGCGGCGCTGTTTGCCGGTGCGGCTTTTGTTCCGTTGAACCCAACGTTTCCGGCCGACAAGACACGGGCGATGATCGCGCAAGCCGGGTTGGACGCAATCATCGTTGACAAAACTTGCGCTCCGCAGGTTTCGAATGTCCTTGAAGGAGTCTCCATTCCGATGCTCCTGACACCGGAGCTCTCCTCGCCGGAGTTCGCAAGCGTAAGTTGTCCAGTGATCGATGCCGACGCACTGCGAGGAACAGCAGTGGCGGGTAAACTGCCGGCGCTGACCGCCGATGACGTCGCTTATCTGCTGTTCACATCGGGCAGCACGGGCGCGCCGAAAGGGGTGCCGGTAACGCACGGCAACGCGGTCCATTTCATGGAAGTGATGTCGCAGCGGTATGGTATCGTGGCGAACGACCGTTTTTCGCAGACTTTCGATCAGACTTTTGATCTCTCGGTCTTTGATCTTTTCATGGCATGGTCGAACGGCGCGTGCGTGTATTCGCTCTCGACGATCGAGTTGCTGGCGCCGACGAAGTTCATTAACAGGAACGAATTGACGGTCTGGTTCTCCGTTCCATCCTTGCCCGCGCAAATGATCCGCCGGAATACCTTGACTCCAGGCAGCATGCCCAGCCTACGCTGGAGCCTGTTCTGCGGCGAGCCGTTACCAGTCAGAACCGCTCAGCTATGGCAAGAGGCTGCACCGAACTCCGTCGTCGAAAACCAGTATGGGCCCACGGAATTGACGATCGCCTGTTTTGTTCATCGCTGGGATCCGGAGTCGTCGCCCGCGCTTTGTCAAAACGACGTGGTACCGATTGGGCGTCCGTATGCGGGCCTGGCGGCGATGCTGGTAGATGAAAACCTGCAGCCCGTTCCAGCCGGCGAGCCTGGCGAACTGTGTGTAACCGGCGCGCAGACGAGCCCGGGGTACTGGCGAGATCCGGCGAAAACTGCGGAGCGCTTTGTCGACTTGCCGGTTTCGGAATACGAGAAGAGGCGCTTTTACCGGACCGGCGACCGTGTTGTGCGGCTAGAGAGCGGCGAGTATGTTTTTCTCGGCCGCGCGGATTATCAGATTAAGGTTCTGGGGCATCGCGTGGAACTGGGCGAAGTGGAGGCGGCGCTGCGGCAGCATCCCGCGGTAGAGCACGCCGTTGCGGTCGGGTGGCCGCTGAACCAGTTGAGCGCGGATGCCGTGGTCGCATTTGTCTCCGGCAACTCGCTTGAGGAATCTGCGCTGCTCGAGCGCGCGAAGGAGGTTCTCCCGCCGTACGCAGTACCGCAGAGGCTGTTTATGGTAGAGAATATGCCCCTGAATGCGAACGGCAAAGTCGATCGCCGCGCATTACAAGAGCGGCTGGGCGAGCTCGTACTGGAACCGGCGAGGCGTTAATTACGGCTCTGCGCTTGTTCCGCGTATCAGCCGTTCAGTCTTGGTATTCACGTCCTGGATGTGCCAGGTCAGATACGTACTATCGCTGGGTTTTTTGCCGGTTTTGGAATACTCTCTGATTTCGAGAAGCAGCCGCTTCAGCCGGTCCCTAACCTCCTTAGAAATTCGCGCACGATTTGTGTCCGCAATGTCCGGGTCGACAGCCGCATCATGATCCGCTTCCACCAGCTCCTGATAGAGATGCGCCGTGGCCGTAGCAAAATCGGGATCTTTCAGCAGAGAAAGAAACTGCGGCGTCCACTTTTTCATCTCGTCGCGCTCGTCTCGTCTGTTTGAGAGCGTGAAGGCAATCTGATTGGGGTCGCCTTCCCCGGTTCCATCGTCGAACATGATGGCATCGAGTTTCGCCCGCGCCGCGGTCAGGGTTGTCACGTTTGTGAGACAGCCATCGGCGGGGCGGGTCATGTGACGGTGTTCGTTCGGCTGGATCCAGCCCTCCGTCCAGGACGGAGGAACGTTTACGGCCGGAGGATAACCCGTCCAGGTGATCATGTCCTGACCCATCCCGCCGCACGCGTGCTCCGCCCCGTCAGGTCCCGTTCCCAGAATTGAAAAGAAGAACATCGTGACTGTTTTCGA
>JAFAMM010000288.1 GCA_019233375.1 Acidobacteriaceae bacterium | reverse complement strand
AATCTGACTTGCATCCACCTTGATGGACGGCAGCACGCCGTAACCAAAGACGGGCTTATCGCTTGCCGAACTGGTTCCTAATACATGTAAATAGGCACGAAACTTCTGCCTGACTTCGGACTCCGGCGCGCCGGCCGGAAGCTTTTGGATGTGACCGTAGACGAAGGAACGGGTATCCGGCAGCCAGGAAGCCTCCCACGCCTCAGCTCCGATTGCGTGATGATGTCCCCGGTCTCGCGGCCCGTCGCCATGTCAAAGACGTGCAACTCGCCACCCAGTTCGGAGCCGCCGGGGATGATGCACACGGCGAGGTATTTGTTGTCGTGCGATGCAACGTAACCATAGATGGTGTTCTTGCCCCTGCTCTGTGCGGCCGGAGCGAGTTGTATTTTTTCGGGATCGACAAGTAGAGTATCTTCTCCGCTGAGGCCGTGTCTCTTGTAGAGCTTGGAAGTGTTCTCTCCAGGCAGTTGCTTCAATATAAGGTAGAGATCGCCCGGCAGCCTGGTTGCAAACACCTGTGGCACGGTCTGATCAAGCTCTTTGATCCGCGCCAGGACCTTTTCGCGTCCAGGAATGCTTGCCAGCACAGCGCGCGTGTAGTCATTCTGCCCCTTGAACCAGGACTGCATAGCAGGATCGTCCAGCTTTTCCATGTACCGATAGGGATCCGACACCTTGATGCCGTGGTAATCATCAACCACCGGCTTTACCGGCGCGACGGGTTGAGGCGGAGGCGCGCTGGGCCCCGGCGCTTGGGCGAATATGTCAAATGTAAGCGCGGCTATGCTGAGCGCGAAGACTGCACGTGACGCAAATTGCATATAGTTTGAGCTCGCTCCGGAATGGTCGCGAGGCAGTCTATCACTTTTCTGTGGATCGCACGCTTTCAAGCATGAGCGCGGAAATCGTGGCCGCGTTTTTCACCGCCGAGAGCCGCCAGCACGGCAGTGACAGCGAAAACCGTTCCCGCCGTCGCTGCCATAGCTGTCGCATAGCTCATGTGCTCAGCGAAGACGGCTTCAAGGGTCCCGACCGACCCGGCCAGCAGCGCTCCGCATTGATACGCAAACCCGGGCAGAAATCCGCGGATCTGATTCGGCGATAGCTCGCTCAGATGAGCCGGGATCACACCCCAGGCGCCTTGAACGAAAAACTGCATCAGAAAGGCTCCCGTTACCAACAGCGCCGGGCCCGGAGCATACGCCCACAACGGCGTCAACAGCATGGCGGTGATTAAGGATGCGATGATGGCGCGACGCCGGCCGATGCGGTCTGAAATGAGCCCGACCGCGATTCCACCGGCGAGCGCCCCGATCATGGAAATACCCGCTACCAGCGACCGCTTCGCCGGGCCGAAATGCCAGAACCGTTGCAGAAACGTCGGATACATGTCCTGTGTGCCGTGGGAGGCGAGATTCATTCCCGTCATCAGCAGCATCAGGTAAAGGAACAGTTTCCAGTTCTGGAGCACGGCGCGGCCGAGGTGCTCCCAATTGTGAAGCCGTGATTCCTGCCAGACCTCGGACTCAGTCACGCGGAATCGGACAAACAGCGCGAGTAGAGCAGGCAAGCCGCCGAGAAAAAACAGTGCACGCCAGCCCCACCGGTCAAAGAAAAGGAAGTACGCCGCCGCGGCCAGAATGTACCCGAGCGCATACCCTTGCTGCAGCACACCGGAAAGCATGCCGCGCCAACGCGCCGGCACCTTCTCCATGGCAAGCGACGCGCCCACGCCCCACTCGCCGCCCATACCGATGCCGAACAGCGCACGCAGAATCAGGAACGTCGCGAAGTCGGGAGCAAAGCCGGTCGCCACCTCGATAACGGAATAAAAGACCAGATCGAGCATAAGCGGTAGCCGCCGCCCGTAGCGATCCGCCATCAACCCGAACAAAAACGCACCAACCGGCCGGAAAGCCAGCGTGAGCGCAATCGAGATGCTTACCGTCGCATCCGAGCGCTGGAACTCTTTGCCGATCGCGGTCAGACAGAAGATGACGAGAAAGAAATCGAATGCATCGAGGGTCCAGCCGAGGAATCCGGCCGCCAGCGCCGCGCCCTGACCGGTTGCTGCTCGCGCCTCGCTCCTTGAGCTACTCAAGTTGGCCGCTGCTCCCACTCGCAGCGGCGTTCGGCTGCCACAATGTCTCTTCTAAGCCGAGGACGTGGTTTACCCAACGGCTCCAGACGAAGAACGCGTCGCTCA
>JAFAMM010000122.1 GCA_019233375.1 Acidobacteriaceae bacterium | reverse complement strand
ATTCTCGACTCCTTCCCGGGACTCGCGGCGTATGTGAACCGCGACTTCCGACATGAATTCACTAACCGGACTTACGAAGACTGGTTCGGCGCGGGTACCAATTTCACTGGAAAGACGGTAGAAGAAGTGGCGGGGGAGGCGATCTGGCAAGCGGTACGGCCGCTGCTCGAAAGGGCATTTTGCGGCGAGAAGGTGGCTTTCGAAACGCGGCACGAATACCGGGCTGATCTCATCCGCGACGTCGAGACTTCGTACATTCCGGATATCGATGAGCACGGAAGCGTTCAGGGCGTGGTCGTCCTCATTATGGATGTGACCGCCCGAAAGGCGGCGGAACAGGCAACGCGGCAGAGCGAGGAGCGCTATCGCGCACTCGTCGAAGCGTCCGCGCAGTATGTGTGGATAACGGATGCGCGCGGGACGACGAGCGCGGGGCCGGTGGATTGGTGGAATGATCTCACCGGGCAACCGGCCGACAAGCAAGGCGATTGGTTTTGGCTCCAAGCTATTCACCCCGACGACCGCCAGCGGGTAGAGCGCGCGTGGTGCGAGAGTGTAAGCAACAAAGCTCCGTTCGCGGCCGAGTGCCGCCTGCGGACGAGGGGTGGTCAGTACCGGAATTTCTCGGCCCGCGGCGTACCCATCTGGAACTCGAACGGTGGTTTGCGGGAATTCGTAGGAACGCTGACGGACATTACCGACCGCAAGCAGGAAGAGGAGGCCCGGGCAGCGCTCGAGCGGCAGCTGATGCTGCTGATCGAAGCATCGGGAACACTCTTCGGTTCGCCGGATGCGCCGCAGATTTTTAACAATATCCTCGCGCTGGCTGAGCGGTTCGTGCCGGCGGACGCGTTCGCAATCTGGCGGAAGGCGCAGGACGGCAGCAAATGGCAGATTGTCGCGATGACGGGACTTTCACAGGAATACAGCAGGCACGCGCTCACATCGGAAAGCGAAGCTCCCGCAGAGCCGATTGTGCTGGAAGACACGCGAAATCCGATCTGGGCAGACGAGGATCGATCCGCAGTTTACGCGTCTGAAGGCATTCGCTCGCTGATCGTGATTCCGTTGAAGGTCCACGGCGGGATGAATGCGACGCTCGCCTTCTATTACCGGCAGCCGCATCATTTTGATGAGCTGGAGATTCGCTCGGCCTCAGCTCTCGGCAAAATCGCGGGAGCCGCTCTAGCGGCGGCTGATCTCTATGCCCGCGAGGCGGAGCTGCGACGCCGCGCTCAGGAGCAGGAGGCGAGAGCTTTGTTTCTGGCTGATGCCGGAGAGACGTTGTCCTCCTCGCTTGATTACGAAGCCACTCTGAAGCGCGTCGCGGAGATGGCAGTGCCGTTCTTTGCCAATCTCACGGCCATCGATCTGTTGAAACCCTCCGGCGAGGTGCGGCGAGTTGTGGTGCATGGCCAGACGCAAGAAAGCGTTGATCTCGCTTATGAGTTTCGAAAGCATTTCCCGGTACAGGATGACGACCTGGAGCGGATTGCTTTGCGGACTGGCCAGCCGATCATGATCGAGAACATCAGCGACGAGTCTCTCGTGGCGCGATCCCGCGGGCCGCAGTACCTGGAGATCCTGCGCAAGTTAGCGCCAAAGTCATTGATCTGCGTGCCACTGGTGGCGGGCAACAGAAGTTTCGGTATTATTTCTTTCCTGAGGTTAGGCACAGTCCAATGCTTCACGCCGGCGGATTTGGCTTTGGCCGAAGAGCTGGCGCACCGGGCGGCGACGGCGGTGGAGAACGCGCGCCTGTTCACCGCATCCCAACAGTCTCAGGCTGCGCTGAAAAAAGCGAACGAGGAGCTGCGAAAGGCCAACGAGGATCTGAATCAGTTCGCCTACTCGGCTTCGCACGATCTGCAGGAGCCGCTGCGAATTCTCAGCGTTTACAGCCAGTTGCTAGAGCGGGACTACAGCCAGCAACTGAACGGCACGGCGAGAGAGTATCTAGGCTTCCTGGTGGAAGGCTCCAGGCGGATGCAGATGCTGTTGCGCGACCTGCTGGCTTACATCCAGGCCACGGGCGCCAGCCGGGAAAACGTCACCACAGTCGATACCAACGCCGTTGTGAAGCGGGTAGTGGAGAACCTGAAGAAAAGAATCAGCGAGAGTCAAGCCGAGATTGTGAGTGAAGCGCTGCCTGAACTCCGGATGGAAGAAGTGCATTTGGTTCAACTCCTGCAAAACCTGATTGGCAATGCGATCAAGTACCGCGGCGATGCGCCCCCGCGCATTGAAATCAGCGCCGAGAGGGCCGGGGATGACTGGCTGTTTCGGGTGAAGGATAACGGCATCGGCATTCCGCCGCGCTACCACTCGCAGGTATTCGGCATTTTCAAGCGGCTGCACACGCGTGAACAGTATCCGGGCACGGGGATTGGTCTCGCGATCTGTCAAAAGATCGTAGAGCGCTATGGCGGCCGGATCTGGGTGGAGTCGGCAGAAGGCAGCGGCTCCACTTTTTTGTTCAAGCTGCCGGCCTGTCGGGACCACGATAGTATGAGGCCTTGATGGCGCGCATACCGGCAGCCCCGCCTGCGCCGCCGCTCGCGAGGGAGGAATCATGAAATCGCTAATGGTGAGTGTATTGACGCTGCTGCTGTTGGATTCGATCGTCGCAAACGGCCAGGATGCGTGGCGTGTTCACGATCGGGAGCGTCCGAACCCGCCGGTCGTAACGCCGGGCGCGACAGCGGGCGCGGCGCCATCGGACGCCACCATCCTGTTCGACGGCCGGAGTTTGGATGCGTTCGAATCCGAGGACGGCGGGCCCGCGCGCTGGCACGTGGAGAACGGTTATTTCGTGGTAGCGCCAGATACGGGCAACATTCATACGAAGCAGGCGTTCGGAGATTGCCAGTTACATATTGAGTGGGCCTCTCCGAATCCGCCGCAGGGCACGGACCAGATGCGCGGCAACAGCGGCGTCATCATTATGGGTCTGTATGAGCTGCAGGTGCTCGACTCCTACCAGGCGAAAACTTATGCGGACGGTCAGGCGGGGGCTATTTACGGGCAGTACCCTCCGTTAGTCAATGCAACGCGGCCGCCGGGCGAGTGGCAGACCTACGATATTTCGTTTCGCGAACCGCGGTATGACAGCACAGGGCACCTTGCTTCGCGGGCACGCGAGACCGTGTTTTTGAATGGCGTACTGGTACAAGACAGCACGGAGCTGAGCGGACCAACGGCCTATCACAATCGACCGCCTTATTTCCCTCTACCCGAGAAGCTGCCGTTCGTGCTGCAGGATCACGGCACTCCTGTGCGTTACCGGAATATCTGGATCAGAGAACTGCCGCCCCGGCAGCCGCCCATTCCATTCGATTCGTTCGTCCCGCTGCGTCCCGACGCGAAGCAATATGAATCGTACGCCGGAACCTATGAAGGGGCGAACGAAAGCGTGACCATTACGGCAGCGGGCGACGGATTGAAGGGCGAACTGGACACAAAGGGAAGCCACGGCGAGCATAAAGCGCCATGGCAGTTGTTCCCAATGAGCGAGGATGCCTTCGAGGCCAAGCAGCGCCCCGGTCAGGACGTGGTCAGCGTGCGGTTCACGCGCAATGCGGACCAGACCGTGAAAACCTTGGTCGTGTTTCTAGGCGGCCACTATGTGGAGCTGTTAAAGAAGTGATGGCGGCGAGCCGATGCCGCGCGGCTTATCTGGCGCGGATTTCGACGACGGTGATGTCGTCTTGCTGATCGCCGCTGTTCATTGCGCCGGAAGCAAGCGTGCCGGCAAGGCCGGAAAGACGGCGCGCCGCAAGAGAGCGGATGTAGGGCACGTACCAGTCAGCAGCATCTTCGTCCTTGAGGCCGGCCTCTGAGAACCCGTCGGAAAACAGGACCAGCCGGTCGCCGCTTTGAAAGGGAAAAGTGCGTTCCTCAAAACGCGTGTTGCTAAATGCGCCGAGCACAGTTCCGGTGGGCGCAAGCACATCGAATCCGTCATTATTGTGCAGCAGCACCGGACCGGGATGGCCGCAGTTCACGTAGGAGATGGTGCGGTTCAGCGAGTCATATGCGGCGAAGAAGAGCGTGGCGAAGTGTTCCGGCCGCGTGGATTCGAAGAAGAGGCGATTGACGCGCTCGATTATGCGGGCGGGCGCGTCGGCGAGGTGCTGCTGCCCGCGAATGGTCGCCTGCAGATTCGCCATCAGAAGAGCTGCCCCGATGCCCTTGCCTGACACGTCGCCGAGCAGGAAGGCCATGCGGGCGCGATCAATTTCGAAAAAGTCATAGAGATCGCCGCTGAGATCGTGAACCGGCAAAAAGGCGCATTCGCATTCGAGGCCGTACGCCTCGAACCTCGGCTGCGGCAGCAGCTTGCGCTGCACCTTTCGAGCAATCGCCAACTCAGTGCTGTTGACTTGCCGTTTGGGCGGGCCGGCGTTGAGATGCTTTTCGATAGTCGCGAGAAATTGCCGGTTATCCCAAGGCTTGGGAATAAAGTCGCAGGCGCCGCGATGCATCGCAGCCACCGCAAGTTCGATTGTGCTCCAACCGGTCATGGCGATGATCGGGACGTCGCAGTTCTGCGCGCGCAGACTGTCGATCAACAGCAAGCCCTCTTCGCCGGAGGTGGTGTCCCACGTATAGTTCATGTCGAGCACGATCAGATCCTGATCACGGTAGGCTGCGGCAACGAGCGCTTCCTTCGGCGATTCAGCGGTTTCCGTCAAGTAGCCCGCGCCTTTCAGTAATAAGCGCAGCGCTTCGCGCACGTCCGACTGGTCATCGACAATGAGAACCTTACGGGCGGCGACAGCGGCACTGGGAGAGGCTTGCAACGGCATAAATACAAATCCATTATGTGCAAGCTTTCGGCCACGGGCGCGGGAAACCGCGGGTTTGCAGTTTCATCGGCTTAGGACGGCGCCTCCGGCACGCGGTGTCCGAATCCGGACAGCAATCTTCGCGGACGGAATCCGGCCGTTGCGAGCGGATGAAAACGCGCGGCGGAACTCTTTTCAGTGAGTCGAAATTGAACTATGGTAGATGCATGCCAGACGTAAACAATCCGCCCGCTTCCGGCTTGTCTCCGCACATTTTTGTGAGCAACGCCGATTCCGCGATTGATTTTTATAAGCGCGCCTTTGGGGCGCACGAACTTGGCCGGCACCCCGCGCCGGACGGCAAGCGCATTATGCATGCCTCGCTGGCGGTGAACGGCGCAACTCTCATGCTTTGCGATGATTTCCCAGAGTTCCGGGGCGGGCAACGCTCTACGCCCGAAGCGCTCGGCGGTTCACCGGTGGTTCTTCATTTGCAGGTCCAGGATGCCGATTCGTTCTTTAACAGGGCAGTTCAGGCCGGAGCGACGGTGGTCATGCCGCTGCAAGATCAGTTTTGGGGCGACCGTTACGGCCAGATCAAGGATCCGTTCGGACATACATGGTCGATCGGCGCGAAAGTCCGGAACGTGAGTGAAGAGGAACTGCTGGCTGCGTCGCGTGAGCACTTTGGCTGAGTTGGTCACTCCGCGCGCAAGGCTTCCATAACATCCACTCGGGCGGCGCGCGCCGCCGGCATAGCTGACGCGAGCGCCGCGGCTGCCAGCAGGATAAGGGCAGCGCCGGCTACGGGAAGCGTGCCCGGAATTCTGACATCCGGCAGATAGCTTCCGAGCAATTGGGCGAGGCCAAATCCACACGCCAAACCCGCGAACACGCCTGCTACAGCCATGAGCGTGCCTTCGCTGATTACGCCCGCGACCAGGTGCCGGGGGTGGGAGCCGATGGCGAGCCGGATACCGAACTCGCGCGTGCGGCCGCTGACGGAAAACGCCAGCACGCCTGCGACTCCGACGACCGCGATGAGCAGCGCAACCGCCGCGAAGCCGCCAAACACAAAGGTGTTGAGGCGGTCCGGCGTGAGCACCTCGGCGCGGATGTCCTCCAGGGTTGCGGCGTGCTCGATTGGCTGATCGGCGGACATTTCGCGGATGGTGCGTGTGATCGGCGTGACAAGCGCATAGGGGTTGCTATGGACGTGGACGAATAGGCGGCCGCCCCACAGTTCCTGCTGCTCCATGGGGTGATAAACCGTCAGCAGGGCACCACCGCCTGGTACGACATTCTCGTCATCCACATCAGCGGCGACGCCGATAATGCGGCGGGGCTGAGGGCTGACGTCGATGAATTTGAGGACCGGGTCCGTCCACATCATGTGATGGTTCACGGCGTCTTGATTGGGAAACATGCGGCGTGCGAGACTCTGGCTGACTATAACGACCGGCTCGCTACCGCGGCGGTCGGCGTCATTGAAGTCGCGGCCCGCGATGATGGGAATCCCAAGAGCGGCAAAAAAGCCGGGTGAGATGATGCGGAAACGAGCGCGCGGATCTTCTTCGCCCGGCCCGTGCACGTGCCCGTCTGCCGAAAACTGAAGGCCGAAGCCGAAGCTGCCCGCGTCGCGCCAGGGAACATTCGCTCCCACGGCGACGGCATCCACGCCCGGCAGCTCCTTGACGCGCCGTGCGGCTTCGCGATAAAAACCATTGACCTGCTCGGTACTCTTTCCGTACGACATGACGGGCACATTCAACGCGAGCACGTGATGCATGTCGTAGCCGGTCTGAACCGACTGCATGGCGAGCAGCGTTTTGATGAGCACACCGGCTCCAGTGAGCAGCACGAACGAGGCGGCGATCTGGGTTACTGCGAAGATTCGGAGCCGGCGGCTGGTGCTGCCGGTAATGCGTAGATTACTGCTCGACAGGCGAAGCCGCTGCAGAGCGCCGGAAGAGGAAGGCAGGCGCGGCACAAATGCCAGAACTATGGCCGCGATGACTGCCAGACCGGCGCCCACCCAGAGGAGACTCGAATCAACCTTCAAATCGAGGGCGCGAACAGAAAAGCGCGATGCGTAGCGGGCGAGAATGGCAACCATCGGTCGCGCGCTCAGGATGCCGAGAGCGGCTCCGGCCACACAGAGAAGCAGACTTTCGGCGAGCAGATTGCGGCGCAGCGCGCCGGTATTGGCGCCCAGCGCCGACCGGATTGCGAGTTCGCCCTCGCGTCGGACTGTCCGGGCGAGGATGAGATTCGCGACGTTTGAGCACGCAATGATAAACACGAGACCTGATGCGGCCAGCAGAACCAGCAGCACCGTTCGCGCTCGCGACGTGATCTGGTCACGCAGACGGGTTGCGCTGATGCGGGAGTCTCCTTTAGG
>JAFAMM010000067.1 GCA_019233375.1 Acidobacteriaceae bacterium | reverse complement strand
GGATTGAGGGTGAGGATGAAGCCGGCGTCCGGCGCAGCGGCAATCGCTTGATTCTGGCCGGCCGCAAAGCCCGAATTCACATTGTTATAGAAGACCTGAACGCGGCTCTCAAACTTGCACAGGATTTCCCGAGTGCCGTCGGTCGAGGCGTTGTCAACCACTACGATGCGCGTTTGCGGATGGTCCTGACACAGCGCGTACTCCAGACAGCGGGCAATATACGGGGCGCTGTTATAGGTCACAATCGTGATGGCGACGTGCCCGCTCATCGAACGAAGCTGAAGTACAAGCGCCAGTAGATGTCAAAGCCGATTTCTTGCTGCAAACGCCGGATTTCCGACTCGCTCCGATAAAACGCATTCTCAATGACGCTGGCGGCTGCCTGATCTGTGACGTCGCGGGAATTGGCCTGCTGGAGGGCGCGAAACTCGCTCCAGCGGCGCATTGCATCTAACTTCCCGCGTAGCGCGGCTATCGGGTGACCTTGCCGCGTCGCTGCAAAGACAGAGAGCAGCTGACCGACGAAAACCGGCCATGCGAATCGCCGCAAAGTTGCCGGAGAATAGTGCTTTGCCAGAAGCAGAAGCTGATTCCGGGTACTCAGATAGTACACACGCGCACCGCGCCGGCCCAGACTGGCTTTATCCATATGAATCGCCACAGCCGCCGGCTCGTAGACGCCTTCGATACCGGCAAGAGCGCAGCGCACTCCGAAGTCGATGTCCTCATAGTAGGATTCGAAGCGGGTTTCAAGCAGCCCGATGCGATCGAAAATGCTTCGTCGAAAGAGCGCCGCAGTCATGGGAGCGAAGTGGATCTTCCGGCGCAGCGACCAGATTGCGCCATCGGGTCGTCCATAACCGCAGCGCCAGGCATATGCAGCACGGGAGACGAGATCCCAGCTGCCGTCGAGGCGTCGCTGATCGCGCATTTGTAAGAGCTTCCCGGCGGCGAATTCGGCGCCGGTCTCCTCCGCCGTGGCGAGCAGGCGTGAAAGCCATTCCGGTTCGAGCACGACGTCATTGTTGAGAATCAGAACCCAATCGGTATCGGCGCGGCGTATTCCTTCGTTCACAGCTTCGGCGAAGCCGCGGTTTTCCGGGAAGACAATCAAATCAGCGCCGTGATTGCGCGCAACGAGCTGCGTGTCGTCAGCGCTGCCGTTATCAACCACAGTGATCCGATCCGGAGGCCGCGATTGAGTCGAAAGATTATTGAGAATCGAATCGAGCAGATCCGCTCGGTTCCAGGTCGGGATGATGGCGGTGACCGCTGCCATCTCTAAAGTTGCTCATCCAGCATCGCCCAGATGCGTTCGCCCGGAATACCGGCAAGCTCAGATACGATTTCGAGACCGCGCTGATTCCAGTGATAAATGCGCTTTGCGGAGGGATCGACTACGTAGATCCCCTCACAACCCCACGCGAGGTAGTGCTCGCATTTGTCGAGCACGTATTCCATGGCGTCTTCCTCTGACAGAATCTCGATAACGACTTCCAGGCCTGATGTGGGGTACTCTTCATTGATCTTTCGCTTCGTTGCGATTACATCCGGCTTTGGGTGGTAATCAGGATGAATACGAAGCTCGACCTCTGCAGCCGGCTTGTAGCCAGCTTGTATCAGGAGCTGACCAAGGATGATTTGCAAGGCGCCGTGAATCCATTTCGGCATTGATTTCGGTACAGCTCTTCCGTTCCAGTATTCGTAACTCTCTTCGTTCCGTCCGTATAAGGCCTTGAATTCAGCGAACGAGAGCCGCTCTGCGGTGGCCACCATAGATCTGATTATCGCCTTACGTGGCGCCTTTCGCTTGAGCACGGCTTAGAGCGGCAGCGATCTTTCGCGGAAGCTCAGAATGCATCAGATCCTCGATCGGCACTGGCAAAGCAAGCGACCAGTTCGGGTTCTGATCCGGGGTGGTGGCCGGAAGGTTCGGGCGTTCTTCAACGGCCGCAGCATCATCCAGCGCAGCGGTCAGAATGCGAGAGCGCGCTCGGGACAGCAATTCGTATGCGCCCGTCACGACTTCATCCACCGAGCTGCTGGGATCGAGGCGCGCCATCGAAGCGAGGCGCTGCTTGATCTCGGCCGTGCTTTCCGCATTGGGTTTCAACTGAAGCTCTTCCTGGTGTTTGAGGTCCGCTCCGGTCCAGAGGCCTGCGACGGTCGGCAGATCGTGCGTGGTCACCGCTGCCAAGGCCTCCCGCGGGAATTTTTCGGGCGGATCCTTTTCGAACCACAGCAGCCGGTACGAGAGAATGCGGTGACTGGCAAGCTTAGCGCGCGCCTCTTCTTCTACGGTGCCGAGATCCTCGCCGACGACATACGCACGTGCGCGCTCGCTTTCGAGCGCAACCAAAGCAAGCATCTCGTCGGCGTTGTAGCGCACATAGGCGCCTTGACCCGCCGGCATCCCTTCCGGGATCCAGAACAGGCGGAACAGGCCCATCACATGGTCAATGCGCAGCCCGCCCCCGTGCCTGAATGCACCTCGAATGGTCTGAATGAACGGCTCATATCCGGCGGCGCGCAGCTTGTGCGGGACGAACGGAGGGAGGCCCCACGATTGTCCCTGTGTATTGAATTCGTCTGGTGGAGCGCCGACACCTACCGACGAGGCCAGCACGTCCTGCCAGTCCCAGGCATCGGCGCCGTCCGGATCAACACCGATCGGCAGATCCTGCATGAGCGCAAGATGCTGCGAGCACCGGGCCAGTTGAGTATCAAGCAG
>JAFAMM010000110.1 GCA_019233375.1 Acidobacteriaceae bacterium | reverse complement strand
CCGTATCCGCGATAGCCCCAGGCAGCAACATAGGCATAATTCTCGTCATCGCGCTGCGCTTCTCCATCGGCAGTTTGATACTCCTCGCGAAAGTGTCCGCCCGCCGATTCATTTCGCTCACGTGCGTCAATGCACATCAGCTCAGCCAGCTCAAAGAAATCAGCTACCCGGCCCGCCTTTTCGAGACTCTGGTTCAGGTCATCCGAAGAGCCTGGAACCGTGACGGTTTGCCAGAACTCCTCGCGCAACTCGCGTATCTGCTCAATTGCGTTCTCCAACCCTTTAGCCGTGCGGGACATTCCGCAGTAATCCCATACAATTTTGCCGAGCTGCCGATGGAATGAGTCAACGGTGCGCTTGCCCTTGATAGAGAGCAGTTTGTGAACGGTCTGCTGTACGCATGCAACTGCATTACGTATTTCCGGATGACTCTCACTTACCTTCGGGAGCTTGGTCGTTGCGAGATAATCTCCCACCGTGTACGGGATAATGAAGTACCCGTCCGACAAGCCTTGCATCAGGGCACTTGCGCCCAAACGATTCGCACCGTGATCAGAAAAATTCGCCTCACCTATGACAAACAGGCCCGGGATCGCACTCATCAGCTGATAATCGACCCACAGTCCGCCCATCGTGTAATGAATGGCCGGGTAAATGCGCATCGGAACTGTATAAGGATCTTCGTCCGTGATCCGCTGGTACATATCAAAAAGGTTGCCGTAGCGTTCTTCAATGGTCTTTCTGCCAAGCCGCCGGATGGCATCCGTGAAATCCAGGTAAACGCCGAGACCAGTCTCTCCGACGCCACGTCCGTCGTCACACACGAACTTTGCGTTGCGGGAAGCGACGTCGCGCGGTACAAGATTGCCGAAGCTCGGATACTTGCGTTCCAGGTAGTAATCACGGTCTTGCTCGGGAATCTGATCGGGCCGGCGCTTATCCCCTTTCTGCTTTGGCACCCAGATACGGCCATCGTTGCGCAGCGACTCACTCATAAGCGTCAGCTTGGATTGATAGTCGCCTGACACCGGAATGCAGGTCGGGTGAATCTGCGTAAAGCACGGATTGGCGAAGAGCGCCCCGCGCTTGTGCGCCCTCCAACACGCCGTTACGTTAGAACCCTTCGCATTCGTCGAGAGATAGAACACGTTTCCATACCCGCCGGTCGCCAGAATGACGACGTCCGCAAGGTGAACGTTGACGTCGCCCGTAACCAGGTTTCGAGTGACAATGCCCCGCGCATTCCCATCGATCACAATCAGGTCGAGCATCTCCGTGCGGGGGTACATTTCTACGGACCCGGCATGTACCTGCCTCTCGAGCGCCTGGTAGGCGCCTAGCAGCAACTGTTGCCCGGTTTGCCCTCGTGCGTAGAAGGTCCGCGAAACCTGCGCTCCGCCGAATGAACGGTTCGCCAGCGTGCCTCCGTACTCACGCGCAAACGGAACGCCCTGCGCTACGCATTGGTCAATGATATGAACGCTGATTTGGGCGAGCCGGTACACGTTCGCTTCACGCGCACGGAAGTCGCCGCCTTTCACCGTGTCGTAGAACAGCCGGTAGATACTATCGCCGTCGTTCTGATAATTCTTTGCTGCATTAATGCCGCCCTGCGCGGCAATCGAGTGCGCACGGCGTGGTGAGTCCTGGAAACAGAAGCACTTCACCCGGTAGCCAAGTTCTCCGAGCGTCGCCGTTGCAGATGCTCCTGCCAGGCCCGAACCAACCACAATAACGTCGTGCTTCCGCTTATTCGCCGGATTCACAAGCTTCATGTCGAATCGCGCCTTGTCCCATTTGTCCTCGATGGGGCCCGAAGGAATTCTCGCGTTCAGTTCCATTTACCTCACCAGACCGAGCATGACGCTGATCGGAATCGAAATGTAGCCCGCTACGATAATAATCGCAACCCCCAGGGCCGCGCCTTTCAGAATGGGCGTGTGGCGAGGATGATTGAAACCTACGGACTGAAACATGCTCCAGGCACCGTGCCTGATGTGCAGACCGAGAAGCAGCATCGAAAAGATGTACCACGCTGATACGTACCAAACCTGAAAGCCGGTGACCACGTTGCGGTAAACGTCGCCTTCAATGAATCGCCCACCCGGGTGAATTACACCCGCGGTCAGATCGAGCAGGTGATAAATGATGAAGACTAACAGAATCGGGCCGCTCCAATACATCGTACGTGAAGCGTAGCTGGATGCGATATTTTCCTTCCTCGCGTATGAGATTGGACGGGCGGCCGCCTTTCGAAGCACCAGCAGAACGGACATCCAGATGTGAAGGATAACTGAAATAAGGAGGATGCAGCGCACAGTCCACAGCAGTTCGGGGAAGCGGCGCAAAGCCAATCCGTAAAAGTTCAGCTGTTCGGGTCCTTCGAACACCTGAAGGTTGCCCACCATGTGAAAGAACACAAACAAAAATAGAATGAGCCCGCTAACGGCCATAACGACCTTCTTGCCATTTGTGGACTCCCAGAAGCGCACCGGCCGGACCTCGCGCGCGCCCATCACGGTTGTAGCCATCTTTGGTTGCCTAAGTTCGGAGATTGAGTGTGATCCCTGAAACGCCTTATTTGTTGCACAAGTGCACTGAAATGAAAGACGATTTACCTTCAGATCGGGATGCTAACAGTTCCAGGTTAGCGCACCGCTGCAGGCCGCTCAGGCGTAACTGCCCTTGTTTCTTGGGTCCGAAGAATGCAAGGTTGAATTCCGAAAGGCACTGGCGACGCAAAATGAGCAATTACGATGGCCGGAACCAGCATGTGTACCAAAATATTCCGGTTCCTGTAGGAAATCCCGGTGAAAAATTGCCGACCTCGGGCGGCAGGATCGCCGGCAACACGGCGATCGTCTGGAGGCGGCACCCGAGTTCGCATTTGAAGACCTGCCATCCGAAGGGTCCGCCGTTCATCGCGTGCCCGACGAGCCACCGGTCTGTGGCGGGCCAGGTGCGAGACCTGCAGAAGGCCGAGGCATGTCAAACCGCACGCGCCAGCACGCCGGCGCTACGGATTCTTTCGAAGCTTGAGTACGTTGTTCGCGCCAGGCCGGCAACAGCTCTGGTTCCGCGGCACTGGCAGGCTTCGTTGTCGGACGTATGGTGCGCTGAGACTACAAGCGGCAGACGAATGAGGGATTGACGATGACTGAACAGGAAAGATCGTTTGGCGCGATTTTGCACGATGTCCTCTCGGACATTGGAGAAATCGTCCGCACCGAAATCAAACTTGCGAAAACCGAACTCAGGAGCGAAGCGACTGAACTGCTTCACGTCATGCCATTCGTCGGTATCGGCGCGCTGCTCGCAGGTTGCGCGCTCGCGATGGCGCTGACCGCCTGTGTACTGGTTCTGGGCTTGATCATGCCTTACTGGGCGGCGGCTTTGATCTTGTTTGCCGTCACTGCGGTTCTTGCCGGCGCCTTTGCCGGTTTCGGCATCATGCGCCTGCGAAGGATCCGGTTGAAGCCCGCGAAGACGATTCGCACGCTCGAGGAGAACGCTCAATGGCTGAAGACCCAAACGCGATGGCCCTTGAAATCCGGGGACGGCGGGCGCGCCTGGGAAGACACATAGCGGAGCTCGAGCACAAACTGCATGAGACCGCGGACTGGCGCAACTACGTCCGCAGGGAGCCTTTGGCCATGCTTGCCGCCACTTTTGGCATCGGCCTCCGTCTCGCGCTGTTATTTGGCAAAAGCCGCTCGTAAGTCCTAGAGCACTTGCATCGCGCAGGTTGACTCCTCCGTCGTTTTCCGCGGCGGAGGAGCGTTACGCATCAACAACGCCCTTGAGTTACGGAATGCCAATGAGGCTGAAATAATCAGCGAATGACTTGGCGTTCGGCGTGCCCAATCCGGTCACGTTATCCCAACCGGGTGTGATGGTCAGGCTCGAATCGGTGCCGAGAGTTGCAACGAAGGTGGTATCCTCGATCCACGGATAGTCCCACAAAAAGCTGTAGAACTTTGTTGTTCCATCCAATGGCTGCGCGAGAGACGCCGCACTAGACTGCGAAGTTGTTGTGCTCGACTCCTTGATAGTCCCTGTCACATTATTCGCCGAAGTGACCGGCACAACGTCCGTAATGGCAGACGCGGGCATGGAGTAGAGGTATGGCGCCGCCTGCCCGAGTGGCAATCCGGCCTCCTGGTTCGCAATCGCCCACAATGCCGAAAACATGGGGCACGCAAGGCTCGTGCCTCCCACGGCATACCACGCTTGAGGCGGAAATTGGCCGGGCTGTGTTATCAGGATCACCCCGCCGGTGAACGGATCAGCGAGCCAGGAAATATCCGGAAGCTGGCGCTGGGTGCCCGGCAAGCTGTTTTGATAGGGCGGCTTCGGGAACACGGCGCTTTCTCCTCCTCCCGATCCTCTGAATCCGGATGCGAAGGGAGGATCGTAAAGGTATCCCGCGTCCCTAAGAATCGTCGCGTTATTACCCCAGCCGGTTTGAAACGCGACTGTATTGTTTGCGTTCAGCGCAACACTCACGCCGCCTACCGCTGTCGCATACGGGCTGTCGGCGGGAGCCGATACAGAAGTCGGACCGAAAATCACGCTGTAATCGCCGTAATCGCCGGAGGCGAAGTTGGCGGCGACGCCGAACACCGCGGCAATCTCGTTCAGTAGATTCTCGTTTTCCAGTTCCGCAAGCGAAAGGAAGAATTCCGGTAGTCCGTAGCTGCCCGATATGACATTGCCCAAGCCGCTGATTGCGGCAAAGTATTCAGCCTCATCGATCTGCGAGGTATAACCGGAGCCAGCGATCAAGAGCACAATCTTAGCGCCCGGCGCAATCGCGTGAGCCCATTCCACGTCAAGATTAATTTCATCGTTTGGACCCGCGCATTGCGCAGGGGGATATTCGATGACGCTGAAGTTTGCGGCTGTGAGCGGCGGAAGACCGAAGTTTGTGGCAAACCCGTTCGCATCGTCCAGGATGCTCGGCGAGCCACACGCGTCGATGATCACGATTGTTTGTCCTGTACCATCGAACCCCTCCTTATACAAACTGGTTAGATTGTAAGCAGTTTGAATCTCGGGAGGAGTGTATCCGCATCCCGGCTCATTTGGAGGCGAATAATATCCGTTGCCATTGTAAGTTGCTGTCGGGTAGGTTCCGCCCGTGGTAAATGTCTCCGTTTTTGGTCCGGTAAAGCAATGCGAAGTGAAAAAATTCGGGTCAGCCGACATGGACTCCGCTCGAGTTTGCAACGCCGTTTTGGGACTCGGCAGGTTGGTTGGCCGGGTAACCAAGGGATGCACGAATTGCATATCATCAAGCCCGGACACTGTTCGCACCAGCGAAGCTGCAGATCCCGCGATATACGGGTCACTACTATTTGCGCGCTGGACATTGCCGTTAACCAGATACCTGTTGATCTGGACGTGAAAAGCATTCTGGATGTTCGCAATCGTGCCTCGGGCGTTGACGAACATATTGTCCGGCCCGACCTTGCTGACTTGTAGATTGTGGGTAGCAAGAAATTGCTGCACCGTTGCTGCTTCCTGCGCAGTAGGCGCGAACTTCGCGCTAAAATCGCTACGCTTGAGCCACTGGCGGTAATGGCCGGAAGTGGGATTGTACAGGCTTTGGGCCAGCCCATCCAATTCCGCGCGGTTATGTAGATTCAACCAAACGGTCACTTCGATCACCATGGATGCGTCCTCGGGGCCGAGTTTCTTTGCCTGCTGCACAAAGGTTGGCGTGTTGCGGACGATCAGCTGCCCGCTGCTCGTTGCCCAAAGCAGGGAGACCGGCGACATGAGAAGCACCATCACGGCAAGCGTGTAGATGGTCTTAAAGAGATTTGCACAGGGCAAAAAGCTGTTTCTCTTTTGCCGATAGTTCACTAGCTTAGTTTCCAATGAAATGTCCTCCGCGGTGTAGTAACAGAGCACATATTCACCGTTTCACCAAATCTACCGGGATCTAAGTATTTTTTCTATTATTTATGCTAAGATTAAGCTCGCGCGAACTTAATGCAATCGGACGAGAACCGCTTCCTGGTTATCTGCGCGCCGCACTTCGTCGAAAAAGCGCTTCACTCTTATAGATTCACTCGCGGGAAGCGTAACACCTTCCGTCCGCAACTCTTCATCCACGTCGAGTTCGCCCGCGGCATGATTGTATGCAACACGGAAACGTGCGAATTCCGTTTCCAATTCCAGCCCTTGTGGAATTTCATCTACTGAATACCCGGGTGGCAGTTCAATTCGCACTTTCGTGTGACGCGCGAGCGGCTGTAAGAGGATAGGTTCTGCCCGATAACCCCCGGCAAATGCCGGAACATCCAGCGCAAGCATGGAGGGATCAAAGACAACCATGCTATGTTGCATCGCCTCCCCATACACCGCGGAGCTGAACTCCAGCCTCGCCTTGAATATGTTTTGCTCGAACACATCCGCGGTCTCCAGTTTCGATACCGTGGCGCTGCGAGTTGAGGGAAACAAAGATCGCTGAGTCTCCGACTTGTACCGTTCAGGGCCGCCCGCAGCCAACCGGGCGCGTTCGTCCCGGGCAGGCTGTCCCGTGGCTACTGTGGAAACCACCGCTTCGACCCCGCCATTCGCCTTCAACCGGGCATCTACAACGCGGTCAATCGTGTTCGAATCCGGCGTCCTCATGGGAACTACAAGAAGTTGCCCGCGTTCTGCGGCGCACACCAGGACAAGACTACCCTGCTCGTACGACGGGAAGTCGCCGAATGCCGTCGCGTCGTCGGTCGGGTCGAAAAAAAGTAGCGGCCCCAGCAAGCTGTCACTGAGCGTAGCGGATTGCGGGCCGTCACAAACACGTACCGCAACAATCATGTGATTGAATTGATACGGCGAAGGCCAGTCCGCACTCACGAAAGTGCGGTCACCCGACTGCGCCAACACTAAGTAGGAAGCAATTCCGGCGATCTTCAGCATCGCTCGCATGAGATTTGCCTTGTCCTTGCAATCGCCATATCGCTTGCTGAAGACCATTTCCGCCCTGTGCGGCCTGTATGTACCACCGTGCGTCGAATCCATTTCAATCGCAACGTAACGAATGCCCTGCACAAAGTGTCCGATCAGCCGTGCCTTGTCGTATTGTGTGTCGACGCCTCTGGTCAGTTCACCGACCTTCGCAGCCATCTCCGGCGTAGGGTTATCTTGTCCCGCCGTAAGTGTTGTTTCCCATCTGGAAACATCGGTCCAGGAAGCAAATACCGCTCCAGGCGTCCCGGCGGGAGGCTTGAATGAAATCCCCAGGCGAGGAATGCATCCTCGCAAGCTGGGCGCCTCCGGCTCTTTTCGCCTGGGCGGCAGGTTATCCAGCTCCCACGTATAAGTAGACCCTTCGATTACGGGTTGCAGCGGTTGGTGATTAAAGACAACACCTGTCGCGCGCCACGCCGGCGGTAGGGTAAGCACGTATCGCGCATTGAGGACCGGCAGGTCATTTTGGAAATCATACTCGTCCTGGGCGAACAACGGAGTCTGTACAACCTCCGACTCATATGCAAATATTGAGCCAACCTCCACATTCTCAAAGGCAATGCGTCGGAACCGGACATCATCATACAGTTCAAGCTGGCCGAACGAACCGAGATCTTCTATCATCGCGCTATCAAGGGTCTTAATTTGTCTACCGGGAACTACTATCCAGGCCCGGAGTTGCCTCACCTGGCGACCGTTCTTCGTATAAAACTCAATTCCCTCGGCCTCAGACCGGCCGGCAGTTGTCAGAATCTTCACGACGCGCCTGGTAAGTGTTGTCACAGCGCCCGATGGACTCACTATGGCGTGATGTTCATCGAATAGCACAGCCGCTGGCACATCAGCCGCATAGGCCGGAACGGTACGCGAAGCGGTCTCAACCACCCACGAGGGTACGTTGTTCGACGCGCCATAAACCGGCCTCCCGCACAGAGTAATGGCAATGGCATGAGCAACGGCACTCGCTAGAACACGGCAGCCTTTGCCGTGGAGTCCGTTCATTCGGCGTTCCATTTACTTGGCCTGTTGCGCGCTCAGCACCACGAGATGATTGTCCGCATCGTGAATGCGGTCGAAAAGTATCTTTAAAGTCGGGTACTGTTGCAACGAAAACAGCAGCGCTTCGTTCTTGCCGAAAGCGAACTCACGCTCGTATGTCACATTTTTATGCAGCTGATCAACGGCAATTTTCGCCGCATAATCACCCACGGGCAGGAA
>JAFAMM010000046.1 GCA_019233375.1 Acidobacteriaceae bacterium | reverse complement strand
GAATACTACTCGACACGAAGAACACCGGGAACCGGTTCCGCTCGTTTTACAGCCGCCGCACTTTGAGAATATTCCCGCTGTACTACCTTATTGTGCTGTCCTCGATTGCCGTTTCGGGGTGTTCTCACATTTTCTTCCATCATGACTTATCCGGCCCTGGATGGCCGGGGTGGGCATGGTATTTGCTCTATGTACAGAACTGGTACTTGCCGGTAGGGCAGCTTCACGACATGATCTTTCTCGGTCCGCTTTGGAGCCTAGCGATCGAGGAGCAGTTTTATCTCATCTGGCCACTCTGTGTTTGGCGGCTGTCGACGCGCGACTTAGTGAAATTGTGCATCGCCGGTATCTTGCTCGCAGCGGGGTTCCGGTATGCCTTGACCTATCGAGCTTCCACTACTCTTGCGTACGTCGCCTATATGAATACCTTCGCGCGAATGGATGGTTTGCTCGCAGGCGCGCTCTGCGCCATCGTTGTCCGGAGCCGAATGCCCATCGCGCAGCTACGGTTCTTGATCGTGGGCCTTGCCGCTCCATGCCTTTCCGGAATCGCGATGCTTCTCTATACCGGTCACATTGCGTGGAACGATCGGGAAGTTTTGGTGCTGGGTCACCTGGCGCTATCTATCGCGTTTGGCTGCCTCGTACTTGCGGCCTACATAGAGAACCGCGGCGGTAATCTTTTTGACTGGGCTCTTCGGGCGAGGCCTTTGGTGGTTCTCGGTAAGTATAGTTACGGCATTTACGTTTATCAGGGGCTCACTCTGGCCGTCTTGTTACACGTGTGCCAGCACAGTTCGTGGTGGGGACGTTCCTCAGGCCTGGATCTGCTTGCCGCGCTCTGCTGGATGATAGCGACGCTCCTATTGGCATTCGTGAGCTTTCATGCATTCGAAGCAAAGTTTATGCAGCTACGAGAGTCTTTTGCCAAAACGGCCAAGCCGAGCACAGATGCCGCGTGGGAGGGGGCATCGGAAGCAAGCATTGCTCATGCGACCGAATCTTAACCGCCATCGGCCCGATTCCTTGCAGCAATTGATGCTCATTCGCCACGCTTCGACGGACATGGCCGGCACTCTGTGCGGTCAGAGCGATCCCCCTCTCAATGCGGCCGGCATCAAGGAATCCGAGTCTTTGGCACAGCGGTTGCAGATGTCCTCCGTCCCATACCGGCTATACGCAAGCGATCTTAAACGCGCAATGCAAACTGCACAGCCGATCGCAAAGTTGTTGCGCATTTCAATAATGGCCCGTGCCGGCCTGCGGGAAATGGACTTTGGCGAGTGGGAAGGAAAGCGATGGGCGCAGATCGCCGGTAACAATTCCGGGACGATGGGAATCGAAGCTCTGTTCGACGTGGGGCCGCCTGGGGGCGAAACATTCGCCCGTTTCCGCAAGCGGGTTCTGCAGACCCTCGGCGAAGTGATCACCGAAAGCAAAGGTCAACCCGTCGCCATCGTGACCCACTTGGGCGTGATGGTCACGATTCTCGGGGAGTTCGCGGCGGCGACTGATGTCTGGACGCCGCCGCGGATCGATTACTGCGGCGTATGCTCAATCGGCATTAAGGCCGATGTGCTTGAGAAATTCGCGTCCAGAACCAGCACAGCCCGTTGAACAACGTCGGCAAGAAGGTAACGGCGTGGAGGACAAACCGCCTGACGAATAACGGAAGCTGACGTCGAAATCTTGCCAACCTCATCCGCCATTGTGGGCGTGAAGCTCCTTCGTCCACAAAAAATGGCAATGAGATCGGAACAAGGCGCCTCAGCAGCACGCAAATCTCGTACAGCGGGTTATTTATCAGGGCTAAGTGAAGCGACACTTCTGACTTATTCGCCTTCCATTCACGCTCGACGGGCTTCAAAGGGCATTTATCGAGCCATGATCTTGCCATGAAAGGTAGGCTTTGGACATCCGAGTCGAAGTCTTCACGCCAACGGCATCCAAACCAGGCTGCAACGAGGCGAAAGATGCATACCTCAAGTTGCCTCAACGCCGCCGGATGCGAACGACGCCACCGCCGCCAGAAAACCTCGTCGGCAACGTGAATATCCAGAAAGCGCGCAATCTCCCAAGCCCGCTGAAGCGGCAACTCGCCGTGCAGAAGATGAAGTAAGACATGTAATGCCGCGAAACCTAGGAGATCTTCATCACATAGAACCTGGATCGAATGCCCGTCAAATTCACGCGGCACGCTTCGGTCCCAGAATTGATCAAGACCGGGCGCCCGGATGTACTCGGTACGCTCACTCCAGAGTTCATAATGGAGTTCGACGGATATGGGCATCTCCGGATCATAAAGATCACCTCGCCATTTCCAATTGCTCTGCGGGGTCATGGGCGGCAGATGTCTGGATTTGGCTCCGAGCAGAGAAACATAACCCAAGTTGCTCAGTATGCGGCGACCTTTCTCTATTGATGATTCAGGTAACCAAAGGTCGATGTCGCCCTGGGCTCGCAGCCTCGGGTCCGGCGTTAAAGCCGGCGAGTGACTCAGGCCTTTCAGCATTAGGAATGGTAGATTGACGCCATTTAGCGCCGCTACGATCTGAAACAACTCCCGTTTGATGCGCTCGAACCGCAGCTCATAGCGGTCCGCTTTAGCCGCTATTGAATCGCGAAGCCAACCGGGTAACCGGGTCTTCGCGACGTGAGAAAGCATCAAGGTCAACTGGCGGTCATCGCACCAGCGAAGAAAGCGCTGCTGTTCAGTCTCTGATAGCGAGCACACTCTGCCTTCGGGGGTACTCTGAAACTGCAACAGCTCCAATGCGGCCGCAATGTGAGGGGGCGACTTAGCGGCAGCGAGTAATTCAATGATGCCGCTCAAAACAGTTTGTCCTGTACGGCACGCTCGAGCAGGTCGACTGCCGGGCCAAGCTCCGAGTACTGTATCTCAAACGTTGGAACAGTGAGCAGCAGACGTTCGAGGGCGGCGAGCCGTTCTTCAAACGCCGGCATCTGCACGGCCCACACGGAAAAGCAGAGGCGCTTCCACGCGTCCTCATACGAAACGGGGAGTATTAGAGGCGATCCCGACTGGTAAGCAGGGCGATTCAGGAATACGATTGCATCTACGTGGCTCTCATCGGTGCCTTGAATCGAATCAATTGTCCGTGTCAGTACCTCAATGGTGGGCTTGCCGTAAGCGCGGAG
>JAFAMM010000356.1 GCA_019233375.1 Acidobacteriaceae bacterium | reverse complement strand
CACGTCGGAGGCTGTGCTGTATCCTCTGCGGCAGGCGACCATCGTTCCGAAGGTCACGGCCCCCGTACAGAAGTTTTATGCGCAGCGCGGGGATCACGTGCGCGAAGGGCAGTTGCTGGCGGTGCTCGAAAGCCGTGACCTGCAGGCGGCGGCGCAGGAGAGCAAAGATCTCTACTCACAGGCGCAGGCAAACTTCACAACGACCGAACAGGCCACGGTGCCCGAAGACCTGGCCAAATCACAGGCGGATGTCGAAGCCGCGCGCCAGGGCCTTGAAGCAGCCCGACAGGTTTACCAAAGCCGGCAGAAGCTGTTCCAGGAAGGCGCGCTCGCCCGCAAGCTCGTCGATGATGCGGCAGTTTCACTCGCGCAGGCTCAGAGCGCCTTCGACACCGCGGAAGCCCATCTTCGCGGCCTCGAGAAGTACGGCAAGGTGGAACAGGTGAAGAGCGCGCGGGCACAGATGGATGCCGCCAAGGCGCATTATGAGAGCACTCAAGCTCAGGCATCTTATGCTGAAGTTCGCAGTCCTCTTACTGGCGTGGTTGCAGACCGGCCGTTGAATCTTGGAGATGTCGCAGGTGCCGGGTCAGCCCTGTTTTCAATAGTCGATATCTCGCATGTGGTTGCCCGCGCCAACATTCCGATCAATGAGGCCGCCGCGATCCGCCTCGGACAACCGGCAACTATATCCGGCGCTGGAGGCGAGTTGACCGGCAAAGTCAGCGTGGTCAGCCCCGCGGTGGATCCCAACACGACGACGATTCAGGTGTGGGTAAACGCGCCAAACCCCGGCGAGCGCTTCAAGCCCGGAACTAGCGTTCGGATCTCGGTTGATCTGGGTGAGATTAACAATGCGGTCATCGTTCCCGTCTCCGCGCTTCTGTCATCCGATGAGGGCGGCGACAAAGTGATGATCGCCGGTTCAGACGGCCTGGCACATGAAAGCAAGGTCGAAACAGGCGTCCGCCAGGGCGATGATGTTCAAATCCTGAGCGGAGTCAAGCCCGGTGATCAGGTCATCACGCAGGGAGCGCTCGGCCTCGATGACAAAGCCAAAATCGAGATCTCCAAACCAGGTCAGGGTGACAGCGGAAAGGACGACGACAAGAAATGAGCGTCGTGCACGCGCCGGTTGAAACCGGCCAGGAAACCGAGCACTGGACCTCCCGTCACCTTAAGGGCATCATCTTTGTTATCGCCGCACTCGCCGCCTTCGGCGTGTATCTGGTCTTTGCGATCCCAATCGCGGTTTTTCCTGCGACGAACTTCCCTCGCATCGTTGTTGGCATCGATAACGGCGTTATGCCCATTGATCAGATGCAGGTGACCATCACCCGGCCCATCGAACAGGCGGTAAACGCGGTGCCCGGGCTCGAGCGTGTGGATTCGATCACCAGTCGTGGCGAAGCTGAAGTCGACCTGTTCTTCAGCTGGAGCGTGAACATGTTTCAAACGCTCCAGTACGTCAATTCAGCCATCGCCAGCGCTCAGGGCGCCTTGCCCCCGACGGCCGCCGTCACGGTCAATCGGCTCACCTTCGCCGCATTCCCGATCATGGGTTACAGCCTGACAGCTGATTCCGTTCCGCAGACCCGGTTGTGGGAACTCGCGACCTACACCATGAAGCCTCGGCTGAACCGGCTACCAGGAGTATCCACCATCGTCGTTCAAGGCGGCCAGGAACCCGAGTTCCAGATACAACCTGACCCGGAGAAACTCATCCAGTCACAGGTGACGGTGCCTAACCTGCTCGACGCTTTCGCTAAGAGCAGCCTTATTGATTCTCCCGGTTTCATTCAGCGCAATCATCAGCTGAATCTGGCTCTCGTCAACAGCCAGGCCCGCACTCCACAGGAGATCGGCAACATCGTAGCGAAGACGACGAACTCGGGTGCGCCGATTTACGTCAGAGATGTCGCAAGCGTGGGTCCGTCAGTTAAGCCCGTGTACACTGTCGTTACCGCGCTCGGCAAGCCGGCTGTACTGCTGAACATCTTTCGTCAGCCCGACAGCAACACTGTCCAGGTGGCGAACGAAATCCATTCGCAGATCGAGCAGCTCAAGAAAAGCCTGCCGCCCGGTATTTTGATCAGCTCTTTTTATGATCAGTCGGAACTCGTCAGCGCTTCTATTTCGAGCGTTCGCGATGCGATTGTGATCGGCCTCATTCTGGCCGCGACCATTCTGGTCCTCTTCCTCCGCGACTGGGGAACATCGCTCGTCGCGGGCCTGGTGATTCCGGCCACTATCGCCGTAACCTTTATCGCGCTCCGGTTGCTCGGCGAGAGCTTCAACCTGATGACCCTCGGAGGTTTGGCCGCCGCCGTGGGACTCGTCATAGATGATGCCATTGTCGTGGTTGAGAACATCGTGATGCATCGCGATTCCGGCCAGACGCGGTCAGAGGCCATTCGCAGCGCTCTCCGCGAGATCCGTGTGCCGCTTGTTGGCTCAACCATTACTCCCATAGTTGTTTTCCTGCCATTAATCGCCACGAGCGGAGTTACGGGCACCTTTTTTCGAGCACTCGCCCTCACCGTTGCTGTTGCGCTGATCACATCTTTGGTTCTAGCGCTTACATGGACTCCCGCCTTGAGCTATTTGCTTCTGCGCTCCCGCTCGCCAAACTCGCAGCATTCGGAAGGCATACCGCGATCCGGATTCATGGGCCGGATTACAACGGTGTACCATCGGCTGCTCGAAGGAGCGCTTGCCTATCCGGTCGTGCTCGCTCTCGCCGCTTGCGCGCTCATTATCGTTTCGTTCTTCTGTTACCGCTCGCTCGGCAGTGACCTGCTGCCCGCCATGGATGAAGGTGGATTCGTGCTCGATTACCTCATGCCCGCGGGATCATCTTTGGATGACACGAATCGCGTTCTTATTGGAGTG
>JAFAMM010000233.1 GCA_019233375.1 Acidobacteriaceae bacterium | reverse complement strand
CGGTTTGGTTATCAATATTGTCGCTGCGGCCTTCCTTGCGTTCGGCGCATTTCGGACCGCAGGATTGGTGATCATTTTTGCGGGATTATTCGACATGGTAGACGGCCGGGTAGCCCGGGCGACAAATCAGGTCACGCGCTTCGGCGGTTTCTTTGATTCGGTGCTGGATCGCTACTCGGACCTAGCGCTCTTGGTGGGCTTGCTGGTCTTTTACGGGACGATTAACCGCCCCGCCTACGTCGTTCTGACGGCGATCGTGATGACGGCGAGCGTCATGATCAGTTACACGCGCACGCGAGCCGAAAACATCATTCCCAGTTGCAAGGTCGGGTTCCTGGAGCGCCCGGAGCGCATTGTACTGCTCATCATCGGCGCGCTATTCGATCGCATGGCGCCGGTGCTCTGGGTTATCGCTGTTCTGGGGAATGTGACTGTAATCCACCGCATGGTTTTTACTTATCAGGAATCTAAGCGGTTGGAACACGCTCAGCTTCGCGCACGCGCGGTGTCGGCGTCCGGATCACGAGCGATCTGAATGCGAAACAGACGTTCTAAGTAGGCACTAATGGGTCTGTTTCGTTAAGTAAGTAGCAGATCGCTATCTTCCGTCCTCCAGAATTACGACAGCGAACGCCATCTCAGCCGTGTGTGTAAGCGAGATTGAAATCCGCTTTACTCCCATGCGCTCTGCAACCTGAGCCGCGACGCCGGCCAAGCGCAGCGTCGGACGCCCGGAGGGTTCATTGACGACTTCGAAGTCTACCCATCGCACGCCACGGCTCCATCCGGTGCCGATAGCCTTCATGCCCGCTTCTTTTGCGGCAAAGCGCGCGGCCAATCGCTCAGCGGGATTGGCCTTGCGGAGCGAGTACTTGCGCTCACGCTCGGTGTAGATACGGTTCAGGAAGCGGTCGCCGAACCGGGCCATGCTCTCGCGAATGCGAGGCACTTCGGCAAGGTCGGTTCCCATGCCGAGGATCATGCAGGTAGGATCGCCCTATCTGGTGCGCGCTCCGGGCGGGAGACCGCGCCGCGGCTCGCGTTTCTAATCACGCACCGGCGCAAAACGCCGGGCGTGTCGATCGCGCCGGCCAACGGTCAGGCAAGCTTTGCTCGCTTGCGGCGCGCATCCGCGTTCCTCTGCGCTAAGAGAAACCACTATTCCTGCGTTTTACGGAATGCCGCCCAGCGCTTCTTCTGCGCCGCGGCGATCCGTTTCCGTGCCTCCGGGCTCAATACGCGCTTGCGCCGGGACGCGCCGTTCGCGGCTTGGGCTGCTGGGGCGCTGTGATTTCTGGCAGGCCTGCCTGGCCGACCTCCCAACATCGCCCGTACCTGGGAAATCTGATCATCTAATTTTTCTCTTTGAGATTCTAAGCCGTGTAACGCCGCTTCTAGAATTTCTCTGCTGGGTGCCGCAGATGTTTTTGCCATGTCTATTTACTTAGTAACACAATACGACAACAGAGTCACCAAAAGTTGCTACTTATGCCTCGGCGTAGCACATTACCGTTACTGGGCCGTCATTGATCAGAGCGACTTCCATGTGCGCCTGGAATATTCCGGTAGCAACTGGCAGGTTAGAGCGGCAAATCTGTACAAACTGCTCATATAAATTTTGAGCAAGTTCGGGATCTGCCGCATCGACGTAAGATGGCCTGTTTCCTCGGCTTGTATCGCCGTAAAGAGTAAATTGGGAGACAATTAGCATCCCGCCTCCAGCTTCTAACACGTTCCGATTCATCTTCCCAGCCTCATCAGGGAATATCCGCAGCCGGATGACTTTTCCGGCGAGCCTCTGAGCGTGCTCAGAGGTATCGTCGCGCCTGACCCCGAGAAAGACCAACAAACCTCTGCCTATCTCGCCGGTGATATTCCCGTCCACGGTTACGCTGGCCGATTTAACCCGCTGAACGAGCGCACGCATTTATACTCGACGATTCCGGATGGGGATCAAAGCGCGCTAAATCGCAAAAATATTGCCTCGCCCAAGGAGCCAATCCGGGTCGAGACGTCGTTTTACGTTCTTCATCGCGTCAATCTCCCATGGAAGGTACATGAGTGGCAAAAGATCGGTCTTAGTCTTGCCAATGCCGTGCTCCGCAGCCACGGTGCCTCCCAGGCTGACGATATAGGCGGCGAATTCGTGCATTAATTCTTCCCCGCTTTGCGCCTCTGCTTTGGTAGTAGGTAACAAGTTGATGTGATTGTTGGCATCGCCCGCATGACCAAAAATAGTGAATTTACCCGGCAGAACCTCTCCGCAGCGCCGTTTGTAGTAAGCATGCAACTCTCGATGGCGCTCGATCGGAACCGCGAGATCTGTACTGAACTTCGAAAACCCGTTGCGCCTCGCCAAGTCGGTCACGATGGCAGGTAACGCGTGGCGGAAAGCACGGAAACGCTCCCGGTCATGTGAACGGAAGCCAAACCAGGAGTCATGTTCAAATGCCCGCTGCTTGAGTAATCTAATGGTCCATTCGTCCAGTTCCGGATCATCTTCCGAGCTGAGATTTTGTTCAATCAGAAGCGCCGCTTCTGCTCCCGCGGGAATCTCCGGGTAGCTAGGACGTAACAAATTGAGCCCGGGTGCATCCATGTACTCCAGTAATCGAAGTTCATGTAACGGCCGCCAGGCTTCAATCGCGTCGAGCGCATACTCATCCAGCGGAAAGAAAACCACTCCGCTCAGCACCGCGCCCGGTTCGGGTAACAGGCTGATTTCCATCTCGGTAATTACTCCGAGCGTGCCCTCGCTTCCACAAAGCAAGTTGACCCAGTCCACCCCTGGTTTGAGGTAGTAACCGGCTGAATTCTTAGTAGTCGCGGGCGTCCGGACGGGAGTGATTGGAAAGTCGACAAGGTCGCCGCGCCGGAACGCCGCAGTGGAACCATCCATAAAAGTCACCTGGAGGCTGCGGATGTGATGCCGCACCGAACCGTAATGAAAGCTGCGCGCACCACCGGCGTTGGTGCTGGCAATGCCGCCCATGCATGCGGTATCTTCCGTAGGGTTGGGTCCGAAGAATTGATTTGTTTGGGCAGCGGCGTGTTGCAGGTCGCGTAAGAGTACACCCGCGCCGCAGCGTGCGTGACCCTGCTCGATTTGTATGTCGCGAAACTTCTCGAGAGAGACGACAAATCCGCCATGCGGCACGCGAGCACCCGTCAGTCCCGTACCGGCTCCGGAGACTGTCAATGGAATCTTGCCGGCCGAGCAGGTATGCACGAGCTGCACCAGTTCATCTTTGCTCGAAGGCAAGAACACTTGCTCAGCTTCGCCCGCATAACCCGATGCGTCCCGCAGATATGCGTCAATGGAAACCGTAGAGATCACCACGTCTCTATTAGATAACCCAATGAGTGAACGCAGCTGGCGGCCCGGGGGTTAGAGAGAAGGTCTGGAGGTTACCGCCCCGTCCGATGCTGATCCAACCAAGGCTACATACTTCGCCATGACCCCTGAATTGTATTTAGCCGGCGGCCGCGAAAATCCAGCGAAGCGCGGACGCAGCTCTGACTCGCTTATGTTCAGATTTATCGCGCGAGCCTGGACATCGATCGTAATTGAATCGCCTTCACGAACGGCCGCAATCGGTCCGCCGATTGCCGCCTCGGGCGCTACGTGGCCCACCATGAAGCCGCGGGTTGCTCCACTGAATCGTCCATCGGTCACCAGCGCCACAGTTTCCGAGAGACCTTCGCCGACAATGGCACTGGTTACGCCCAGCATCTCGCGCATACCAGGGCCACCCCGCGGACCCTCATAGCGAATAACGACGACATCGCCGGGTTGAATCCGGCCCCCGAGAACGGCGTGCATAGCCGCTTCCTCACTATCGAATACGCGAGCCGGTCCGGTCTGCGAAGTCCGGTCCAACCCGGTGACCTTTATTACTGCTCCCTCCGGCGCCAATGATCCTTTGAGGATCACGATGCCGCCGGATTTCTTGATCGGATCTGTCAATGGGCGGATTACGTCCTGGCCCGCTGTTTCACGCACGTTGACTAACTGCTCTCCGAATGTCTTACCCGTGATGGTGATTACATTCGAATGAGCGAGGCCGCCGTCGTAAAGGCGTTTTGCGATGACGGGAATACCGCCGGCTTTATCCAGATCCGCCGCGGTGTAGCGCCCCGCCGGTTTCAAGTCGGCCAGCAATGGAGTCCTGTTGCTCAGGTCCTGAAAATCATCGATGGTGAGCGGAACGTCCGCCTCACGGGCGAATGCGAGAAGATGAAGCACCGCATTGGTCGAACCTCCCGATGCCGCCACGCTCGCGATTGCGTTCTCGATTGACGCTCGAGTGACGATATCACGCGGCCGGAGATTAGTGCGGACGGCGTTCATGATGATCTCCCCGCACCGGCGCGCCGCATCGTGTTTGCGCGGGTCCACCTGAGGAATGGAGTTGAGTCCCATGGGCGAGAGACCAATCACCTCCATTACGGTGGCCATCGTATTCGCGGTGTATTGGCCGCCACACGCGCCGGGTCCAGGGCAGGCGGCATTTTCGATCGCGGCCAGTTCCTCATCGCTCATGCGTCCAGCCGCATTCGCACCGACCGCTTCAAAGACGTCTTGAATCGTAATGTCGTGACCCTTGTACCTCCCGGGCAGAATTGTGCCGCCGTATAACACTACTCCGGGGACGTTCAGGCGAAGGAGCGCCATGGCCGCCGCCGGAATCGTTTTGTCGCAGGCCACGAGCGCGACTATGCCGTCGAACATATGCCCCCGCGCAACCAGTTCAATCGAGTCCGCGATGACCTCGCGGCTGACCAGCGACGTTTTCATCCCCTCGGTGCCCATCGTGATGCCGTCACTAATTGCGATGGTGTTGAACTCCATGGGCGTACCGCCCGCTTCCCGAATGCCCCGGGCCACATCCACAGCCAGTTCGCGGAGATTGTAGTTGCAGGGCATGGTGCCGATCCAGGTGTTTGCTATGCCGATGATGGGCTTCTTCAAGTCCTCATCGGTGAACCCAATGGATTTTAGATAGGAGCGGGCCGGCGCGCGTTCTTTGCCCTGCGTAATCGTGTAGCTCTGGAGCTTCATAAAGAAACTCCTATTAGAGCAGGCGCGAAATACGGAGATCGGATGTTATTGCACTTGCACGAGCTTCTTCGAGCGCTGCCACCCTAACTTGCCGCGATAATCCTCATACAAGGTGGAGAACCCGGCCCAGTAATAGCCGCAGACGAACAGCACAAGGAAGGGAATGGCGAAGAAGTTCAGCGTGTCAATCGCGAAGTTAATCATCAGCACAAAGTAGCTGCCAATGGCCAGTTCGATGTAAGGAAGCCAGCCGCTTCGACGCCTGTAAGCTGTGGGCTGAATTTTGACCTTTTGTGTTCCGACGGCGTATTTAGCGGTCCGCGCGAAGCTCGATTGAACACCCAGAAGGGCTTCGATTACGCCTTTCGAGTTGCTCACTGTGAGAGCCACGCCGGCGGCCATCAGCATCGGCATAAAGGCGATGGATTTCCACCACGTCTTTGGAAAGAGCTCCCGCTGAGCATAGAGATAAAACGCCGTAATCGACCAAAAAGAGGCAATGATCAGGGGCAAGTCAATGAGCACCATCTGAAATATGCCCATATAGAAGCGCACGATCATAACCGGCAAAATCAGCATGGATACGGCTATCATCAATGGGTAAGAGATGTTCGGGGTAAGGTGCATGAAGGCTTCCACCTTCACCCGCAGGGGCAGCTTCGCTCTACAGATTCGTGGTAGTAACTTCAAGGCGACCTGAGTCAAGCCCTTGGCCCAGCGCGCCTGCTGCACCTGGAAGCCATAGGTTTCGACGGGCAGTTCGGAAGGACACTCAAGCGCCGGCAGATAGACGAAGCGCCAACCTTTCAACTGAGCGCGGTAGCTTAGATCCGAGTCTTCCGTCAATGTTTCATGCTGCCAGCCGCCCGCATCGTCGATCGTGCGGCGCCGCAGAATCCCAGCGGTCCCGTTGAAGTTGAAGAACAGCCCAGACCCGCATCGGGCGCCATGCTCCAGCACGAAGTGGCCGTCGAGCAGCATGGCTTCGACCTGCGTAAGAATACTGAACTCTTTATTGATGTAAGTCCAGCGCGCCTGTGCGACACCTACTTCCGGATCTGCAAAAAAGTGGATGGAACGCTGCAGAAAATCCGGCGGTGGAACAAAATCAGCATCGAAAATCGCAATGAACTCGCCTGTGGCAGTTTCAAGGCCTTCCTGCAGTGCGCCGGCCTTAAACCCGTGGCGATTCGTCCGGTGCCGGTACTCGAAGGGCAAGCCAGCCGCCCGGTACTCGTTGCACAAGCGCTCCGTATACGGGTGCGTTTCGTCAGTCGAATCGTCGAGAACCTGAATCTGAAG
>JAFAMM010000171.1 GCA_019233375.1 Acidobacteriaceae bacterium | reverse complement strand
TCTTTCTTGAGACAGAACAGTTCGGGTATCTTTTCGCTACTATCATTATCGGCTCTCTCGCGAAAGAGACCGTTTTGGCATTAACCGGATACTATGTAATCTTCTACTTCAAAGAAAAGAATTATCGGGTGAACGCCATCGCATTGTCTGCATGCACACTTATTTCGTACCTTGGCGTACGTCTGTTCGTCCTCAAGGGAGGAATCGCGTATTCCGAGGTCAGTGGTATGAACCCAACCCTTGAACACCAGAACTGGCATGATTATAGATGGCCGCACGTAGTTCTCGCCACTCTCGGAGCGTTCATTCCGTTCCTGATTGTCGGCTGGAAGGAAACTCCGCTGTCGCTGAAGCGCCTGTCATTGTTCTTGATTCCGGTGCTATTCACTTCAAGTGTCTTCTTCAGCTGGCTGGTGGAAACGCGCAACTTCATGCCCGCCGTCTTCGTTCTGGCGGTAATAGCTGCCAATTACATAATTTGCACGTTCGCAAACTCCCAACCGCCTCTGCCGGGAGTGGCCGGCAATCATTTACTGTCTCCTGATCGGACGAAGCTAAGATGAAGCGCCGAAGCCTGACAACAAACATCTCGTGCTGCTGCCTATTGTTCACTTGCCTGGCGGTTACCTCCATGACCGCGCAGCAAACGCCCGGGGAAGTCGAGCCGCAACACACAGATTTCTCCGGCCGCTGGCGCATGGTGAAGAGCCAGAGCGATTTCGGGCAATTTCACGCGCCTGATATCGTGGTTCGCGTGGTAGATCAGCACAACCCCACCATGAACGTGCACACCATTCAGACCACGGGCGATAAGACAACTACGACGGATCTTACCTATTTCACTGACGGCACGATCACAAACAACGTGATCAACGGCCGCGACGCCGAAAGCAAGGGTTTCTGGGACGGAGCCGTTCTCGTGATAAGGACGGCGATGAAAACCAAGAGCGGAGAGAACGAGCAGATCGCCGATCGCTGGGAACTCTCATCCAATCACGAAACCCTCACGATCAGCAGCCACATTGAGACCCCGCGAGGGGATTTCGATATGAAGATGGTCTGCGAACACGATAACGTCGATCGCTAGCGGCTCTGCTTCCGGAGAAAGTTGAGCGCCCGCTGGGCGCCCCAATATCCGCACATCCCGTGTACACCGCCCCCCGGCGGCGTCGACGATGAGCAGAAAAACACGCCTTTGAGCGGTGTCGCGTATAGCCGCCATGTTGGACGCAAGGCGAACTGAGATAACTCAGGCGCTCCGCCGTTGATGTCTCCACCAACCAAGTTCCCATCCCAGCGCTGCATGTCGGCCGTATTGTGAACAGCACGCGCCAGCACGCAATCGCGAAAGCCCGGCGCGAAACGTTCAATCTGGGCTTCCATGCGTTCCAGGACGGAACCCCGCCATCCATTCGGCACGTGACAATACGCCCAAGCCGTGTGCTGGCCCGCCGGCGCACGAGTCGGATCGAACAGGGATGGCTGCGCCAGAAGGACAAACGGTGTTGCGGGGGGCTGGCCGTTCGCGGCCGCGCGCTCAGACGCAGCGATCTCGTGCTGCGAGCCGCCGAGGTGTATCGTGATCGCAAGCCGGCACTCGCGTGCTTTCCAAGGGATCGGCTCCCGGAGAGCCCAATCGACTTTAAAGACCCCAGGTCCGTAACGATACCTCTCAAGCAATTGGCGGAAAGGACGCCGCAGCCGGTGCCGTGCAATCTGCAAGAACTGACGCGGTGTTATATCGCACAAAATTAGATCTGTGCCGCTTAACTCGTCAATGTTCGTTACAGGGCTACCGGTAACAACCCGGCCTCCGAGCTGCTTGAAATACTCGACGAGCGCATTTGCTATCTGTTGCGCGCCTCCCTGTGGGACCGGCCAGCCAGCCGCATGCCCACACGTCATCAGAATAATACCGAACGCGCCGCTTAGAAGTGATTCAAGCTTCAGCGTGGAATGCGCCGCGCAAGCCGCAAACACAGCGCGGGCGCGTGCCCCGGAAAAGACCGTCCTGGTAAGCCAGGTGCACGGCTGGACCGCCCGCAATCCGAACCGGGCCATCAGAAAGGGATGCCGCGGCATTCGGATCAAGGGACCGAGAATATCGCCTGCAAGCGCGTCCCAGTGCCTCACCAACGGTTCGAATAGCGCACGGTATGCTTTCGCATCGGACCCGAACTGCTCCGCCGTTGTTCGGATTTCGCGCATCATAACCGCAGCGGTCCCGTCATCGAAGGGATGTGCGAGCCACGCCGGCGAGTGGACCCAACGCAGTCCGTGTTCCGCTAGCGGCAGCGTACTGAAAAACGGCGAAGTGACGGCCATCGGATGAACGGCGGACCCCAAATCATGCAGGAATCCCGGTATGGTCAATGCACCGGATCGCGCGGCACCGCCCGTCACTGCCGCGGCTTCGCGCACCTCCACGTCCAGACCCGCCTGAGCGAGAACGATGGCTGCAGCAAGCCCGTTCGGTCCGCTGCCGATTACCATCGCAGTCGGCTTCATCACTTCTGATTATGCCCGCCCCGCGTAGCACCCCCGTCACACTTCCAGGCCCACTGCACGCATCAACTCCAGTGCGTTACTGCGCTGCACAACGCCGGGACGCAGTTTGTAGTCGAACCGCATCTCGCCGTTTACTATCCGGTCCTCAAAATGAACGTTGCTGATTCCCACAGTCTCGTCTTCATCGAGATTCGTAAGTGCCAAATCGTGCGTCGTGACCAATCCGATCGCGCCGGCCTTGAGCAGGCCGTGCACGATTCCAGCGGCTCCGACCCGCCGGTCATGAGAGTTCGTCCCGCTCAGCAGCTCATCCAGTAAAAAGAGGACCGGAGGACCCCGGTGAGTGAGATCGACAATCTGGCGGATTCGCGTGATCTCAGCGAAGAAACGCGAACGATGCTCCTGCAAGGAATCCGTTACGCGAATCGAGGCACCGACATGAAGCGGCGAAATGGTGAGATTCGCCGCTGCTACGGGCGCCCCGGCCCATGCCAGAACAGCATTCAGTCCAATGGAACGGAGCAACGTGCTCTTGCCCGACATGTTCGATCCGCTCACGATCAATAATCGACCACCATCGCCTAGCGACACATCATTCGGCACACACTCGGCAGGCGCGAGCAGCGGATGCTGAAGCGCCTCTGCATGAAACTCGCCTGATGAGCATTCGGTCAGCTTCGGGAAGCTCCATTGAGGCCGTTCAAACGCAATGGAGGCAAGCGAGGAGAGCGCTTCGAATTCCGCCATCGTGCCGATCCATCCGCCTACATGCCGCCCCGATTCCCGCCGCCACGCTTCGAGAGCCATCGCGAGTTGCTCATTCCACAGAATGAGGGGGCGGACGGCACGGACAAGGATATGATCGCTCGAATCAAGAAACTCGATCAAACGCCCGAGTTTCGCGATACGCCGCGAGGCGGTGAGTCCGCTGATCTCCAGGTTCGCACTCAACAATCGCAGCCTGTCTGATTCAAACTCTTCCATTTCGAGCCGCTTTACCATGAGCGAGAGGATCGTCAGATCGCGGCCTGATGATTCCACACCGGCCAGAATGCTCGAAACGCGGGTGCGAAGCGCAAACATAAGCACAAAGTTGCAGGCGACGATCACAAGCAGCGGCCATAGCGGAAGCCAGTTCGCGAAAAAGCCAATCAGGAAAACCGCGCCGCTTACCGAAAGGACGAGGCACAGAGACCGAAGCGCCGGATGAAACACGACATCCGGGGCCGCACCCCACCCGGTAATCGATTGCGTTTTGACCCCGGAACGTATGTCTTCTCCTAGGAGCGCAATCTCCTCCCGCAGGTCAAGTTTGCGGCGAAGTTCTGTCACGGCGGCTTGTCGCGCTATAGCGTCAGCGCGATCGGCCGGTCGCAGCAGCCAGCGAGCAAGCAGGCCCTCGCCCGAAGTCGTCCGCGTGCGCGCAATAAGCTCGAAGAGCGATCCCTTTCCGAAGACATCCAGATCCTCTGAGTAGATATGCGCTGGATCGCGGTACTGCAGTCCGGCGATGCCCTGTCCGGACCAATGGTCGCGGAGTCTGGCCAGACCGTCATCATAGAAACGGATAGCTCGCTGCGCGCAGGTGCGGCGCCGGATCACCCGTTGATGCCAGACCACGAGCAAAATAAAAGCGGCCAAAGGCAGCAGCAGTGTTGCGGGAGCGACGTGCCGCCCCAACGAAAGCCAGGCAAGAAGCGCTGCGATCACCGCCACCAGGAGCCGCCAATTGCCGATCTGCACGAACAATTTCTGAGCCCTCTGCTCTACTGCGAGCCAGCGTTCGCGACGACTCGTGTACTCCTCTAGCGGATGCATGCAGTCACAGCTTAGAACGGACACCCTGCGGCAAGTAGCATAAAAGTGTGAAGCGTTCCGGCTCAGCAGATTTGCCGCTGCATGGCGGCCGCGTTCCCCCGTGGCTTGCAGAGCGAATGGAAAGACTAGGAACCGCCATCGTCGAAAGCATCCTGTATCACTATGGACCCGCGGAGTTTCTCTCGCGGCTTAGCGACCCCTTCTGGTTTCAGGCACTAGGCTCGGTAATGGGAATGGACTGGCACTCGTCCGGAATCACCACCTCCGTGATGAGCGCCCTGAAGCGTGGCTTGAATGTACGTTCTCATGAACTCGGACTCTTTGTCTGCGGCGGGCGCGGCAGGCAGTCCCGCAACACACCCGCCGAGTTGCTGGCCATTTCGGATCGCATCGGCCTCGATGGAGCATCTCTCGTGCGCGCCAGCAGGCTTACCGCCAGAGTCGATAACAACGCAATTGCCGATGGGTTTCAGATCTATCTGCACAGTTTCGTGCTTACGTCCAGCGGCGATTGGGCGGTCGTTCAACAAGGCTTGAACGATGCTTCGGGACTGGCGCGCCGTTACCACTGGCATTCGGCAAATGTTCGTGACTTCACCTGCGAGCCGCACACGGCCATCGCCGGCATCCATGAAGGCGTAATCCTGAATATGGTCGATCGCCGGGCCAAGCCCGCGCAAAACGCGGTTCTAACCATCGCCGCTGATACTCCCGAGAAGACGTTGCGCGAAGTGCAGCGGCTCATCATGCCGCGCTCGCACGCGGTACGTGCGAGTGACGTTAACCTGAAGCGGCTCGGCGCCGTGCTGGCCGTCAGCCATGATCGCCAACTTCGTGATTTCGCTTCCCTTCTCTTGCTCGAAAATGTCGGACCGAGAACGCTGCAAACTCTGGCGCTCGTCGCCGAAGTCGTACACGGTGCGCCAAGCCGCTTTTCAGATCCTGCGCGATTTTCGTTCGCCCTCGGCGGGAAAGACCGGCATCCTTTTCCGGTACCACTGAAGACGTACGATGAATCGCTCGCGGTGCTGCGGCGGTCGCTCAATGCCGCCAAACTGGGGCGCACCGATAAAATCGACGGATTCAAACGGCTCGATACGCTTGTCCGCAGAGTCGAGCAACAGTACCGGCCGGAGGCCGATTTTGAACGCGTAGTCGAATACGAGCGCGCCATCTCACCTGCACTCGGCGGCCGGTCCGTATTTGACCGCCGAAAGGCTAAGCGCGCAAAGCCAAAAGGCCAGTTATCTCTCTTCTCCTGACTTGTCCGGCGTCAGCGACGAGCAGTCAAACTCACGGAACAGCCGCACGCGATGCGAGGGAAACAGGCATTGAAACCAATCGTAGCCGTCGATGTGATCATCCTCCGGAGTCGGACAGAAGAAAGTAGTTTGACGCTCGATCAGCGACCTTGCGGTTCGGACATCCTGCGCCGACTTCAAAAGCAGAAAGTTGGATTGCTCCGGCAGATCGCTAACAAGCGTCTCCGGCATAGCCCACTTCGTCATTCCGCTGCCGGCGGCTACGAAGATATGGGCGGGATCGCCGCCAAATGCCTGCTTCTGTAGGAAGCGAATATACACAAGCTTGGCGGCTTCCAAAACCGATGAGCCGGCAATCAAGGAAATCGCAGTGACAGCCGCAATTCTTTTCAGTTTTCGCGCGCGCGTGACCGCTTCGCCGATAAGCACGCAATAGAACGGCGCAACGAGCCCAAGATACCTTGGCGTGCTGAGGCTCTGGTGAGACGCAGCCGAGAGCGCCATCAACGCCACGAGCTGCACCGTCAGGATCACAATCGAAACGAGCACGCGCGGTGGCTCGTTTCGAAATCGAACCAGCACCGTCACAAATAGGATCAGGAACAAAGCGGAAACAGCGAGATCGAGCGGTCCTGGGAATAACTGGAATGCATTCACAGGCGCGCGCAGGAATGACCGTAGAATCTCATACAGCGTCGTCGCGCCCTTGTAGATCGTCGGCGTCGCGCTCGCTGCCTGCGAAGAAGCGGTAAACAGAACGGGTGTGATGAGCACAAAAAACAGCGCGCCCGCCGCTCGGAGCTTCCGGCTTCGTGGCTGTTCAGCCAATTTCCACAGAACGAGCACCGCTATCGGAAACACCGCGAGGTAATGGGACCACACCGCCGCCGCGCCCGTCGATGCGGCAACCGTTGTTGACC
>JAFAMM010000442.1 GCA_019233375.1 Acidobacteriaceae bacterium | reverse complement strand
CAGTGTGGCGCGGCTTGGCTTGGGTCTCGGCGAGGCGGCGAATTTTCCCGCCGCGCTGAAGACGGTAGCGGAGTGGTTTCCGCAGAAAGAGCGCTCGCTTGCCACCGGTATTTTCAACAGCGGTTCTAACATCGGCGCGGTTCTGGCACCCATCGCAGTTCCACTCATCACGTTGCACTTCGGCTGGCAGTCAGCTTTTCTTTTTACCGGCGCCTTGAGCATGTCGTGGGCAATCTTATGGTTCACCATCTATCGAGAGCCGGAAAGGCACCCTAAAGTGAGCCCGGCCGAGCTTTCGCTTATTCAAGCGGGAGCCGAAGGCCCGGCTACCGCGAGAGTAAGTTACACGCAGCTGCTTCGTCTGCGGCCCACGTGGGCGTTCTTGATCGGTAAGTTTCTCACCGATCCCGTCTGGTGGTTCTACCTTTATTGGATTCCCGGTTTCTTGCAGCTCAAATACAACCTGGATCTGATCCACATCGGACCGCCCCTTGTGACGATTTATCTGCTTGCCGACATCGGTTCGATTGGCGGCGGCTGGATCTCAACCGGGCTGATGCATCATGGTTGGACCGCGTCAGCGGCGCGGAAAACGGCCATGTTGGTGTGCGCTCTTTGCGTAACGGCGGTGATTTTCGTGCCTAAGGCCGCGGGAAATCTATGGTTAACCGTCGCGCTGATTGCCATCGCCGCGGCGGCGCATCAGGGCTGGTCCGCCAATCTGTTTACCATCCCCTCCGACTGCTTCCCGCGCTCGACCATCGCATCCATTGTCGGTTTGGGCGGCCTCGGCGGCGCGATCGGAGGGATGCTCGCACAACCGCTGATCGGACGATGGCTCGACTTTTCTCACGAGAAATATGCGCCGCTGTTTTGGGGCGCGGGCTCGGCGTATCTTATCGCTTTGGGCGTCATCCAACTGCTGCTCCCGCGTTTCGAGCGATTCAGAGGACAATAGGTGCGACTCAATGTGCCGCCGTCAGCGTGCCGAGATAGTTGCCGTAGCCGATGATCAAGGTAGAAAACAGCAGGATCGCGAGTCCGGCCGCGAGCAGCCTGTGGGCAGCGGGCCCCGCGCCCTTCCATTCATGCAGCCCGATGCCCCACAGCGAGCTGAAAATGACAATACTCGCCATGTGGATGGTCCAACTTGAAAATCTGTATGCCCCCATCTGCGTTTCGCCCATGGTGTAGAAGAAAAACTGCATGTACCAGGTAACTCCCGCGAGCGCGCAGAACAGATAGTTTGAGAGCAGAGGCACGCGAACTGTCTCGCGCAGCAAGGTTGTCGGAGCGGTGGTCAGGATGCTCGTGGTAGGGCCTGTGAGTGCGGTCTCTTCGATGGGCTGCGGCTCTTGATCGACGCGCAAGGTCGGACTTACATATTCATGCCCGCTCTTATTGCGGATATTGAGCAAAACCGTCCAGATAAAGTTTGTTGTGAACCCGCCAAGAAGCACAATAACCAGTACGGGCAAGCCCTGCCACAGAGAAGGCGTACCGTGCTGCATGCTTGACCGGCGGATCGGGTCGCCCGCAGCCAGGCCGTAAGCAAAGCAGGCGCTCATGATGCCGGAAAGGATAGCCACGGCAAAACCTTTTCGAAGGTTGAACTCGGCGATCGCTTTTTGCTGCTCCTCCGGCGGCATCGCGCGCTCTTTGTAGATGCCCGCGAGCCCCGCCACCCCGAGGCCGGTAAGGCAGACGAAAATTCCAAGCAGAATCACGCGGCCGGAACCGGTGCCGAGGACCTTGCTTGCGAATTCACCGTTGAAGAGAGGCGGCATGAGCGTTCCAAAGGCGGCGCATAAGCCCATCACGATCGCCATACCGAGCGATAGCCCGAGATAACGCATGGTAAGGCCGAAGGTGAGCCCGCCAATGCCCCACAAAATACCGAAGAAAAAACACCAGAACAGCGTCTTCACGGGCATTGCCGACAAAACGGCCGGGAGGTCGCGCGTCAGCAGCACGCCGACCACCCAGGGAGCAATGATCCAGCTGAAAATTCCGCCGACAAGCCAATAGGTCTCCCAAGACCAGCGCCTGACGGCCCGGTAAGGAACATAAAAGCTTCCGGAGGCGAGGCCGCCGAGCCAGTGGTACACGACGCCTAAGGCCGGATTAGGAGGCATGCTTATCGCAAGAAGGCTTCTTGAAGTCCGCCGTCAACTGGAATGACATGTCCGGTTGTCTTCGAGCTGCATTCGCTTGCGAGCCACACGATGGCGTTGGCACAGTCTTCGGGGACAATCGGCTTCCGTGTGAGGGTCCGCTGGGCGTAAAAGTGAGCGAGCTTGTTGCGTAGCTCCTCGGTGGACTCGCTTTCTTCAAAATCGATCTCATATTTGCGAAGGGAGCCGATGACGCGATCGCGCGGAAACATAGTGGAACCGGCCACCACTGTCGCGGGTGCAATCCCGTTCACCCGTACGAGCGGCGCAAGGCCCACAGCGAGTTCGCGAATGAGATGGTTAACAGCGCTCTTGCTGATGTCGTACGCCTCGCTTCCGTGCTTCGGAACCACGGCGTTGGCCGAGCTGGTCAGCACAATGCTTGCGGGCAGCCGCTGATCATGCAGTATCCACTTCAGCTCCTGAGCCAGCAGATAGTTTCCGGTGACATTGACGGTGAAGGTCTTGGCCCACTGAGACTCGCTGAGCTTGCCTTCGGCGCCGACCGGAAAAATGGCGGCGGTGTTGATGATTCCATCCAGTCCGCCAAAGTGCAGCAGCGTATACCGCGCGGCGGATGCGATGCTCGCCGGGCTGGCGATGTCGATCGCGGCATGGGTAACGAAATCGGGCGATGAGAGCGAGGCTGCTTCCGCCGCAGCAGCCTTTGCCGCATCGTCATTCTGATCCGCGACGACGATGTGCGCGCCTTTGCGCGCGAGCAGGAGAGCGACCTCGCGCCCGATCCCGCTGCCGCCGCCAACCACCAGCACAATTTTCCTACTGAATTCGGCCTCAGCCGGCATGCGCTGCAGCTTCGCCTCTTCGAGCGCCCAGTATTCAATACGGAATGCTTCTGAACGCGGCAGCGCTACATAGTTTTGAAAACTGGAAAATTGCTTCGCTTGTTCCGGATGCCTGGCCTGAGGATAAGCCTCCGGTGTTTCGCCGTTCGCCAGCGCGTTTGCGCCGGCCATCACGTGAATCGCATTGATGAAGAACTCCGTCGTGATGCGCGCTTCTCTCTTGTTCTTGCCGAAACCAAAAATACCGAGCCCTGGGACGACAACAATCGACGGGTTGGAGTCGCGGAGCCTCGGTGAATCGCTGGTTGCCCATGCCTGGTAGTACTTCACATACTCGTTGCGATACGCCTCCGCGCGCTCAAGGATCAGCGCCTTGAGAGCGTCAACATCCTCTTCTGCTGGTTTCCAATCAACCAGCATCGGGCAGATTCGCGTCCGCAGAAAGTGATCGGGGCAACTCGTTCCCAGCGCGCCGAGTTCATGCGCCCATTTCGAGCCGGCGAACGCCAGGGCGTCCTCGTCGTCGACGTAATGGCCGATGACACGGCGATTCGATGACATGATTCCGCGCAGCGTCGGCAGTACGGCGGCTGCAATCTTGTGCCTGTCTTCGAGCGGCGGGACTTGCACACCACCGAAAACGGTGCTGTGTTTGGCCTGATGTTGCTGAACAAACGCACCCATCTCGTCGATGGTGCGAATGCTGTTCAGATAGCACTCCCGTTGCGTACTGCCCCAGGTGAACAGACCATGGCTGCCCAAGAGGATGCCTTCACAGCCGGGGTTCTCCTGCACCGCGCGAGCGATCTGGAGCCCCAACTCAAAACCTGGACGCTGCCACGGGAGCCAAACGATATGCCGGCCAAACTGCTTGTTGAATTCGAGGAGCTTTCTCTTTCCGTTCGCGCTCGCGGCAATGGCGATGGCCCAATCCGGATGGAGATGATCGACGTGCGGCGCTGGAAGGAATGCATGGAGCGGCGTGTCGATGGACGCCGCCACTCGATTCTCGCCAAACGCCGCCAGCGGGTAGTAGCCGACCATCTCGTCTTCATGCGCTTCGCCGCGATAAATTGCCTTGAGCTGATGAAGGCGCTCCAGAGACAGGATTGCGAAGCCGCCGTCCTTGATGGAGCCGAGATCGCCGCCGCTGCCCTTCACCGCCAGCACACGAACGGGTTGGCCAGTGAACGGGTCGGGCATCTCAAACTTCGAACTGGTGTTGCCGCCGCCGAAATTGGTGATACGCAAATCAGCGCCCAAGAGGTTGGAACGGTAGCGAAGTAACGCAAGAGAATGGCTTGCGAGCTTCGCCGCCTCGCGTTCATCCCAAAGATCCTGTAAACGGGTTTTCTCGATTGTTTCAGGCAAAGAACATCTCCCGGGACTCAGGCGTAAGTGGATGCAGTTGCGGCGTTGTGCTCTGCGCGTTCCAGCGTGATGCGCTCCAGATACCCGCTTTCGCGAAAAGCCTCGAGCGGATTCCTGGGCAGGCCTTTCGACGCGCGCCAATCAGCGATCGCCGGCCGAACGTCCGTCGCGAATGCATCCTGCAGACAAGACTCCGCTGCGATGATGTCCGATTTGCGCTGCGCGGCTGCAAGCTGTTTGTAGTTCACCAAAGCCGCTTTAGCAAAGAGTTCCTGAGCGACAGTCACCGTCTGAATCATTGCTTCGATTTTTCCTTTGAGGTTATGGCTCTGGTCAACCATGTAGGCGATATCCGCCGGTGCGTCCGTTTCCCATTCGAAGTAGAGAATCTCATGAAATATGCGAAACACCTGGTACGGATCGATTGAGCCGAGCGTCAGATCGTCATCGGCATAGCGGCGGTCATTGAAGTGAAAGCCGCCCAGCATTGCTTCCGAGAGTAGCCAGGCGACGATCTGCTCAATGTTCTGCGACAGGTAATGATGGCCGGTGTCAACCAGCACCCTTGCCTGCGGGCCGGCGGCGCGACACAGCAGCAGAGCCATGCCCCAATCCGCGATGTCCGTATGGTAAAAAGCGGGCTCGAACGGCTTGTACTCCACGAGCATTCGTTGCCCCAGCGCAAGCTCGCTGTGCGCCGCCTGCAGGAATTGTTCAAACCATTTCTTTCGCTCGCGAATATTGGCGGTTCCTGGATAATTTGATCCGTCAGCGAACCACAGTGAGACATCGCTCGTGCGCAACTGCTGCCCGATTGCGATGCTCTCTGCCACGTGCTCGAGCGCGGCGCGCCGTATGTTTTCATCCGGGTTGCCGAAAGACCCATGCTTGTAGGCCTGATCCTGGAACAAGTTCGGGTTGATGGAGCCGGGCCGGATGCCGTAACGGCTGGCCAGTTCGGAAACCTGCGCTGCGCTTTTTAATCCCTGCGGCAGATCCCACAGGACATGGAGAGCGAGTGTGGGGCATGTGCCCGTAACAGCGTGGACCTGGCCGGCGTCGCTGAACTTTTCTTCGAGCGAGTGCGCAGCTGCGAGCTGCAAGAACTTTCCGAAGCGCGTGCCCGTGTTCGCAAATCCCCATGACGGCAGCTCGATTTTCAGCCGGTTCAGGGCTTGACAAACTTTGTCACCATCTTTCGAAATCATGCTTAGTCCACGCTGAGGGTCATCATAGTAAATCGGCTACAGAGATCCGGCAGCCAGAATCACATCGAGTGTTCTGGGGCCATGTACGCCCTTCACTCGCGTCATCTCGATATCGGCGGTAGCGGACGGTCCGGAGATCGTGGTCAGAGGTGCAGTTCCAAAGTGGCTCATCGCCCGGATTCCTTCCGGAACCGTCTCTACGACTTGATTTTCGTAGACCACACACAGGTGGTAATCGGGTATCAGCGTGAGCGCCCTGCGGCCTTCTTCCGCCGAATGCCGCAGAACGATGGTGCCGGTCACGGCAATGGCGATCGCGCAGGTGGTTAGTACGCCCGCGCTCTGATCAAGCTCTGAATAGCTCGCCGAAGCGCCATCGAGGAGAGTAAAGCCGGCAGGCAGGTTGCGTCTGGGAAATGCCGGAGCAACCAAGATAGCTTGCTTGTTGCGCAGAGACAAAGCGCGTGTGATAGTGGCCGCGATTTCCGCATTTGTACAGCGATAAACCGTTGCACCGTAGTCATGCAGCCGGTCTAGAAACAGTTCAACGCGGGCGGCTGGGTCTGATGTGCCGCGGACTTTGTATTCGCGGGGAATTGAGGCGTACTCGCTCGCGCGGTTCGGGCCGCGTTCGCCGAGGCCGCGGCTGATCTGCTCGAGGATTTCTTCTCGCGCGCTCACGATGCATCCCCCTTTTCCCGGTCGCGCCACCACTCGCGAAACGATTGCTTGGGTATGGGCTTGAGATCGCGGAACGCAGTCCAGCCGGCGAGCATGCCGGGAAGACTTGAAATCGAGCCGTCTTTTTCGAACGGCAGTTCCAGCCAGCGCGCGAGTTTTTGGAGATCTTCGAGCCGGTTCACATCCTCGAAGCCGAACGCAGCGGCTTTCATCGCGATTCGTTCCTGCAAGGGACCTCCTCCCGTGTCGTTCACCTGTGCGCGGAGATGAATGAGAATCTCCGGAATATCAATCTGGACGGGGCAGGCCTCATAACAAGCTCCGCAGAGCGAGGAGGCAAACGGAAGGGAGCGCGAGTATTCCATCGACTGCAGTTGCGGCGTCAGAATCGCACCGATCGGGCCGTTATAGACGGATCCATAGGCATGTCCGCCGGTCTGAAGATAAACAGGACAGGCGTTCAGACACGCGCCGCAACGGATGCAGTCAAGTGTTTCGCGTGATTCCTCATCGGCCAAAACATGGGTCCGGCCGTTGTCCAGGAGAATGACATGAAACTCGCGAGGTCCGTCACCCGGGACGATGCCGGTCCACAACGAATTGTACGGGTTCATCCGTTCTCCCGTGGCGGACCGCGGCAACAGTTGCAGAAAGACTTCAAGATCTTCGAACCGCGGGATTACCTTCTCGATTCCTACCAGCGTAATGAGCAGTTCGGGAAGGGACACGCACATGCGCCCGTTGCCTTCTGATCAACGACACAAACAGACCCAGTCTCGGCGATAGCGAAGTTGGCGCCGCTGATGGCCGCTTTCACACGCAGAAACTTCTCTCGCAAGTAAGCGCGGGCGGCGCTCGCGAGGTCTTCGGCGGAATCGCCAAGCTCGCCCAGATCCATCGCGCTCAGAAAGATCTCGCGAATCTCCCGCTTGTTCCGGTGCAGAGCGGGCACGACGATATGCGACGGCTGATCGTTTCCGAGCTGTACGATCAGATCGGCGAGATCCGTTTCATACGGTGCGATGGCCGCCGCATGCAGGGCCGCATTCAAGCCGATTTCGTCGGACGTCATCGTTTTTACTTTGATGACTTCCTTGGCGTGATGCGCGCGCAGGATGCGGATCACAAGCTGGTTTGCTTCATCGGCATCGCGAGCCCAATGCACTTGCCCGCCGGCACGCGTGCAAGCCGCCTCGAACTGCTCTAGGTAGAAGTCAAGATGCCGTAGTGTATGTTCCTTGATTTGATGGCCGGCTGCCCGCAGTTGCTCCCAATCCATTAGCTCGTCTACAACCTGCGATCGTTTCCTCTTGATTACGGAGGTAGCGTGGCGGACGTTGTTCCGCAATTGCTCGTTCCCGAGCAGGGTATGCGCCGCCACAGGAAAGCTTGGCGCCTGATGCGCGCGCCCGACCCGGATGCTCATTCAGCGCCTCCAGATTCCGTCGCCGCAAGGATCTCCGCAATATGCATACACCGCATGGCACGCCCCTGCCGGTGCAGACCGCCTTCGATGTGCATCAGACAGGAATTATCAACGGCCGTACATACCTCTGCGCCGGTTTCGAGCAGGCAGCCGATTTTATCGGACAGCATAGCGCCGGAAACGTCAGGATTTTTGATAGCGAAGGTTCCGCCGAAACCACAGCACTGGGCCGCGTCCTCCAGCGGCACAAACTCCAGCCCGCGCACATGCTGCAAAATGCGAGCTGGTTTATCGCCGGCATGCAGCGAACGCAGCGAGTGGCAGGAGGGGTGAAGCGTTACTTTGTGGGGAAAGAAAGCTCCGACATCCGTCGTGTTCAGCTTATCTGTAAGCAGTTCGGCAAATTCAAACACACGCGGGACGATCGCCTGCACGGCGCGCATAATGCCCGGATCGTCCTCCTGCGCAGCCATTTTGGCGTAGTGATCCCGAATCATGGCAACGCACGAGGACGAGGGTACGCAGATGATTTCGGCACTATCGAAGGCTTCCAGGAATTGGTGCATGATGGGCACTGCTTCGCGATGATACCCGGTGTTGTAATGCATCTGGCCGCAACAGGTCTGGGCGCGGGGAAACTCTACGATGTGGCCAAGACGCTC
>JAFAMM010000405.1 GCA_019233375.1 Acidobacteriaceae bacterium | reverse complement strand
CGGAGCTCTTCGCACACGCCGATCATCGCCGTCACCGCCAACGCACTTGCGGGTGAACGGGATAAATGTCTTGCCGCCGGGATGGACGATTATCTCGCAAAGCCCGTCACGCGCGAGGCGCTCGATGTCACCCTGGCGAAATGGATTCGCTGCCCCGTGCCCGCTTGATATCGAGCTGGACGAGCGCTCTTCGGGCAGATTTTGGTGCGCGGTTACGATCTGCCGCCGCCGCGAGCGGCAACACATACTTAGCAACCGCAAGAATGCCTAGACTTCAAAGCTATAGTCCGAATCTGAGATTTTCAGTCTGCTTTGCGGCACCTATAGGGCATGCCCACCTCCGTCCTCACGCCGGATGAGACACTGCACTGGCTGGCGCTTCAGATGGTGCCCGGACTGGGCACCGTTAGCGTTCTCAAGCTCCTAAAAGCGCTAAAATCGCCCCAGGCAGTCTTCCGGGCTTCCACATCTGAGCTGGAGGGTCTGGGAATCAGTCCCGGTCAGGCGCGTAACGTAGCAAGCGGCTGCTCGTTTGACGACGCCCTGGAGCAGCAGCAAAAAGCACTCAGCGCCGGCGCCGCTATCGTTCCGTTGCACGATCCGCGCTATCCTGCCCGGCTGCGCGAAATATTTGATCCGCCACTCGTGCTGTTCGCTCTCGGCAAACTGGATCTGCTGGCGACTTATTCTATTGCCGTCGTTGGCACTCGCCGTCCCACCCCCTACGGCATCGCCGCCGCCGAGCGCCTCGCGGCCGATCTCGCCAAAGCAGGGCTGACCATCGTCAGCGGCATGGCTCAGGGCGTCGACACCGCCGCGCATCGCGCCACGCTGCGCGAAAGCGGCTCAACCGTGGCCGTCTTCGGTTGCGGCGTAGACGTGCTTTACCCGGCCAGTAACCGCAAGCTATACGACGACATAGCTCGTACCGGCCTCCTTTTGTCCGAATTCCCGATGGGGGCTCCGGCTTACCCCCAGAACTTTCCTATTCGCAACCGCATCGTAAGCGGCCTGTCCCTCGGCGTCGTGATTATCGAGGGAGCTCAATATAGCGGCTCGGCCATCACCGCCAAGCTGGCAATGGACCAGGGCAGGGAAGTATTTGCCGTCCCCGGGAATATCACATCAAAGATGAGCTGGGGACCGAATCTGCTCATCAAAGAAGGAGGAGCCAAACTGGTCCAGGAATGGAGCGACGTAACCAATGAACTTCCCGCCGCGGTTCGCCGCGACCTGGTGCGCCAGGCGCAGGAGGCTGCTCTGCCGGGCGATGCGGCATCACCGGAAATCCCGGAAGAACCCATGAAGGCGCTCTCGAGGCGCCTCCTAGCAACGCTGCAAGTCGATGTTCCACAACAACTTGAGTCGCTTCTTGAATCCTTTGAGGGCGTTTCTTCATCTGAGTTGATCGGTGCCCTCTTCGATCTCGAAATGGCGGGCCTTGTACGCCAGCTCCCCGGGAAGCACTTTATCAAGGTGTGGTAAAAAGGGTAGCGTTTCTCAGCGACCCCGCGTTGGCATCCGGTTCGCGTTCTAATATATTTCAGGTTACGTAAAGCAGGTTATGTCAAAATCTCTCGTCATCGTTGAGTCTCCGGCGAAGGCGAAAACGATCGGTAAATATCTGGGCAAGCAGTTCACCGTCAAGGCCTCGCTTGGCCATGTCAAGGATCTGCCGAAAAAGGATCTCGCGGTTGACGTGGAACGGGATTTCACTCCCAAATACGAGGTCATCGAAGGCAAAAAAAAGCTGATGGCCGAATTGAAGCAGGCCGCAAAGGGTGTAGATTTCGTATACCTGGCGGCTGACCCTGATCGCGAAGGAGAAGCGATCTGCTGGCATCTCAAAGAGGAATTGGAGCCTAAGAAGGCTGATAAGCCGGCGATTTTTCGCGTAATGTTCAATGAAATCACCGCCAATGCGGTGAAGCGCGCGTTCGATAAACCCCTGGCCGTTAACGTAAATCTCGTGCAGGCTCAGCAGGCGCGTCGCGTCCTCGACCGGCTGGTGGGCTATAAAATCTCACCTCTCCTTTGGGATAAAGTTCGCCGTGGGCTCTCAGCCGGCCGTGTTCAAACCGTGGCTCTCCGGCTCATTGTCGAGCGCGAGCGCGAAATTCGTGCCTTCCAGAAACAGGAATACTGGACCATTGACGTTGCGCTCAACGCCAAGAAGCCGCCCCTACTGACTGCCCGTCTCAGCAAAGCCGGCGAAGAAACGCCTAAAATCGCGAACGAAGCCGCCGCAAGGGCGCTCGTAAACGACCTGGAAGGCGCGACCTACACGGTCAAATCGGTCACAACGCGCGAGAAACGCCGTAATCCCGTTCCGCCGTTCATCACTTCGACACTGCAGCAGGAGTCCTCACGCAAACTCCGCTTTAGTGTCAAGCGCACCATGATGCTTGCTCAGGGCCTCTACGAAGGAAAAGAGCTCGGCAAGGAAGGGGCGGTCGGCCTCATTACGTATATGCGCACCGACTCGACCCGCGTCTCGGAAGACGCGTTGGCCGAAGTGCGCGGCCTTGTCCAGGAGCGCTACGGCAAAGAGTATCTGCCGGCTTCACCGAACGTCTATAAAACCAAAAAGGACGCCCAGGACGCGCACGAAGCGATCCGGCCCACCTCTGCCCTGCGCACCCCGGAATCACTCGAAGGCCAGCTCGCCGAAGACGAGCTCAAGCTCTACCGCCTGATCTGGATCCGATTCGTCGCATCGCAGATGAATCCGGCCCTGCTTGACCAGACGACCATCGACATCAACGCCACGGGCAAGAGCGGGACGCCATACCTGTTCCGCGCCACCGGCAGCGTTCTAAAATTCGACGGCTTTCTCAAAGTCTACGAGGAAGGGAAAGACCAGAAGGACGAAGAGGACGAGGATCTTAAGCACAAGCTGCCGGCCGTGACGGAAGGCGAGGCCCTTCGCTTCAAGGAGATTCTTCCCGAGCAGCACTTTACCGAGCCGCCGCCCCGTTACAACGAAGCGACGCTCGTTAAGAAGCTGGAGGCCGACGGCGTGGGCCGCCCTTCCACTTATGCGTCCATCCTTTCGACCATCCAGGACCGCGAATACGTCAGCAAAGAGGGGGGCAAGTTCGTTCCGACCGAGCTAGGGATGGTCGTCACTGATTTGCTGCTTGAAAATTTCAATGACCTCTTCGATGTGAAATACACCGCCCGCATGGAAGAGGAACTCGACGAGATCGAAGACGGCAAAATCGAATGGCGCGCCGCGCTGGCCGAATTTTACGACCGGTTCCAAAAGGATCTCGAACACGCCGAGCGCCATATGACCGACATCAAGCGCATGGAGAAGCCGACCGATCTCGTATGCGAGAAGTGCGGCAAGCCCATGGTCATCAAATGGGGCAAGCACGGCAGCTTTATCGCCTGCACCGGCTACCCGGAATGCACCAACACGCGCGAACTCACGGTGGATCTGCCCGATGTCGATAAGGCCGACTTGGGTGAACAGGACGAAGCCGAATATTGTGAAAACTGCGGCCGTCCCATGGTGCTGAAGAAAGGCCGCTTCGGGCAGTTCTACGCCTGCTCCGGCTATCCCGACTGCAAGACAACGAAGCAGATCGGGGGCGAGCAGCGCAAAGACGTGCCGCTCGAAGAGAAGTGCCCGCAGTGCGACAGCAACCTGGTGCAGAAGTTCGGCCGTTACGGTGAGTTCGTGGCCTGCAGCAACTATCCGAAATGCAAGTACGTGAAGCAGAAGACCATCGGCGTGGCGTGCCCGAACTGTTCCGAGGGGGAAATCGTGGAGCGGCGGTCTAAGCGTGGCCGCACGTTCTACGGCTGCAACCGCTACCCGGATTGCGACTTCGTCGCCTGGGGCAAACCTATCCCTGAGAAGTGCCCCGAGTGCGGCAGCAGCTATCTTATCGAGAAATATCTCAAAGCCGGTCCTGTCGCCCAGTGTCCGAACACCGAGTGCAAATACAAGCACCCGCTCGAAGTCGCCGCCCAAAGCAGCGTCGCCTGACGTAACAGCCTACACTGGAGGCAGCGGATGTCATCCTCGCCTCTGAACCTGGTCAGCGAACACGAGTATCTCCACACCACCTACCGGCCCGACTGCGATTACGTCGATGGGTTCGTTCTGGAGAGGAATTTGGGGCAGCATGATCATGCACGATTGCAAGCATTGATTCTGTTCTGGTTGATGCAGCATGAAAAGCAGTGGGATATTCGGGCATTGCCTGAATGCCGGATAAAGATTCGGACTCGCAAATATCGGGTGCCTGATGTTATGGTCCTCGCCGCGGACGCCCCACGAACGCCGGTCATCGAGCAACCGCCATTGCTGTGCATTGAGGTGGTCTCACCTGACGACCGTTTGCCCGACCTCGTGATCCGGGCCGGCGACTACCTGAGCCTCGGGGTTCCGGTGACCTGGATTTTCGACCCCGATACGAAGCGATCTTTCATTTACTCCCACGAAGGCGTTTCCGAGTCATTCGATGCTGTCCTGAGTTGCGGGCGCATTGAGTTGCCGATTGCTGACTTATTCGCACAGCTTTAGAAGCCGCAACCCAGGAAATTCCTGGCCTTTTTCGCGCGACGTATGCACGAAAATGTGTTATACTCGCGCGATCAACGTAGGTTAGTCGCTCCGCGTCACCTCGACGTAACGATTTGGCCCAGTTTGCCTGTCCGGTTGCGATTTGTGGCGAAACCCAGCCGTTTCGACGCTGACGACGCCCCGATTGGGGGCGTCCAGAATACGCTTTGTGCGATGGGAAAGGGAAAAGGAGTTGCTTGTGATTCGCAGACCAGTATTCGTAGTAATCGTTTTGGCATTGCTTGCCTCTGTGCAGTCGTTTTCTCAGACGTTCCGCGGAGGCGTTGCCGGCACCGTAACTGATGCTTCCGGAGCAATCATTGCGGGTGCCGCCATCAAGTTGGTGAGCCCCGATACGGGCTTGACGCGTGACACGACCAGTTCTTCGGCTGGTGAATTCGTCTTTCAGGATCTGCCGCTCGGGAAATACGACATCACCGTCACGCAAGCGGGTTTTGACACAGTTCACGTGTCAGGAGTCGTAGTCGACGCCGGTAAAGTAAACAATATTGCTCTGAAACTCGAAGTCGCAAAACAAGCGACGACAGTTGAAGTCCAGGCAGCCGCCGTGGCAATTGACACCGCTTCATCCGCCGAAACTAGTTTAATTACCACTAAACAGATCCTCGACGTTCCGCTAAACGGCCGGGACTTTACACAGTTGCTTAGGTTGAACGCCGGCGCCACCATCTATGGTTCTGTGAATGGCTCGCGTTTTAACGCTGTCGACTGGAAGATCGACGGGGCCGACAATAACGACCTGTGGCATAACACCAACTCCGTGAACCAGGGGGGCGTCTCGGGCATTGCCGGTGTCGTGCTTCCGATTGATGCCATCGATGAGTTTTCGCTGCAGAGCAGTAGCAGCGCCGAAGAGAATCGCAACTCGGGCGGCGTGTTGAATATCGTTATCAAGTCAGGAACGAACAGTTTTCATGGGTCCGCTTACTACTTCAACCGGAATGCGTACTTTGCCACAAACAACTGGTTCACACCTCCTGGTTCCCCCAATACGGAGTTGAACAACAACCAAGAAGGCGGTTCCCTCGGCGGTCCCATCTGGAAGAACCACACATTCTTTTTCATGAATTATGAGCAGCAGAATTACAAGCAGGCTCTTACTGCTGTAGGAACCACTCCATCGGCCGCCTGGGTTTCGGAGGTCGTACCAATTATGGCGAGGGCCGGAGTGCAGGTGAACCCGCTTTCGACGACGCTGCTCAATAATCTCTGGCCTGCTGGCAGCCTGAACGGACCAGCGGCCCCGAATAACTACAATGGCGGCGGGATTAATATTTCCAACAGCTATAACGGCATTGTTAAGCTCGACCACCAGTTCAATGAGAAGAACAACATTGCTGTCCGTTACTTCGGCGGCACCGGCAATCAGACCGAATACATTGGGTCCGCCATGCCTTTCTATTTCCAGGTCGCGCCGAGCCGGATGCACAACTTCTCTGTCGTCTACAACCTCGTCGTTTCGCCCCGATTTGTTGGTCAGACGGTTGTGGGAGTCAACTACTTCAAGCAGGTGTTCAGTGATGCAAACCACGGCTTCGACATGCCGGCGCTTGGCTTCAATACCGGCGTGACAAATCCTACTGACTACGGCGCGCCGCATATGACCATCGCCGGATTTGATCAAACAGGATTGACGCCACCCCTAGGCCGCATCGATACGACCGGTCATATCGATCAAACGTTTACTTACACTACCGGCGCACACGCGATCCGATTTGGCGGTGAATACCGCCGTTCCCGCCTCGATGTCTTCTACGACGCCAATGCACCCGGTACATTTACCTTCGACGGAACTCAGGGACCGTTCGCCGCGAGCTGTCCAAACGACAGTTGGAACGTGAGCGGGACGTGTCCGCCTCCGAGCTCAACCACAGTCTCAAAGGTTGCGTCTCCCAATCCGTCGCTCAATTCACTGGCCGACTTCCTGTCTCAACGCGTCAGCACTGGGCGCGCCACGATTGCATATGGAAACCAGCAGCGCAATTACTGGTTGAACGGATTTAATATCTTCGGCCAGGATACCTGGAAAGTGACTCCACGGCTAACGCTGAACTATGGTCTGAACTGGGTTTATCAGAGCCCGATCACCAATTACGCGGGGTTGATCTCCACCTTCATCCCGGCCAAGGGCGGCATCACGTACGTTGGTACACACGGGCTTAACACGCTTTGGCCGCAGGATTTTCACGATTTCGCCCCCCGCTTCGGATTCGCATATCAACCGATGGCCAATGGCAAGTTGGTGATCCGCGGCAGTTGGGGCATTTTCTACCAGGTTCCCAATATCTCTTATTTCGGCAACAGCTCCACCTCGAACGGCGCAGCCACCGGAATCAATGACAACATTGGCGGCACCGCGCCCGTTTTAAACCTCGCAAACCAAACCCCAATCACTATCCAGACCAATGTTCCTATCTTTGCCGTCAACTCGGCAACTGGCCCTTACGGAGCATTCTCGGTCAGCCAGCATTTTGTCACCGGTTACAGCATGAATACGACTTTCAACATTCAGTATCAGGTGGCTCAGAGCATTGTGGCCGAGCTTGGCTATTCAGGCAGTTTGAGCCGTCACTTGCCGGATACGCTGGATATCAATCAGATTCCGATCGGTTCGCCCGAAGTAAACAGCTCGCGGCCGTATTACAGCCAGTTTCCTTATCTCGCCGCAATCAATGAAGTACAATCCGTTGCCAACGGCAATTTCAACGGCCTCCTGGCATCACTCCGGACTAACAACTATCACGGGTTTACAACAAAGCTGAGTTACACGTACGGACACTCGCTGGATGACCTGTCGTATGCGCGCGGTATCATTCCTCAAAACAGCTACTGCCTGCGGTGTGAGTACGGCAGTTCGGATATCGACGTTCGCAGTTCGTTTTCGATGTTCCTGGCTTACAACGTCCCTCAGCCGGCAAAATATCGTTGGCTTTTGGGTGGATGGCAGCTCAACACCTTGTTCTCCTTCTTCACGGGTGTACCTTTCAACGTGTTGTCTGGGAACGATTCCAGCCAGACGGCCGAGTTTGCCGATCGAGCAGAAGTGATCAGCAATCCCTTTGTTGGCGTGCCGGCCTCCAACCGCGCCGCGAGCACCTATTACTGGTTCAATCCGGCGGCATTCGTTTCTCCGGCGCTGGGCACGTATGGAAATTTGGGCCGCAACACATTCTATGGGCCTTCCACTCACCAGATTGATTTCTCGATGTTCAAAAACATAAACATCACCGAACGTTTTACGCTACAACTGCGCGCTGAGATATTCAATATCTTTAACTCCGTGAACTATGGAAATTCATACCAGGGTGTGATGGGGACCAATCTTCAAGGCAGTAACTTGGGACAGATATATGCAACTTACGACGTCGGGTACGGCGCTCCCGGAATCGGTCCCGGTGCTCCGCGGAACATCCAACTTGCCGCGAAGATTATCTTCTGATAGACGCTCGGAACTAGAAGCTATAAACGATCGGCGCTAACGCCAGCACCACCGCGCCCACGATCAGGGTCATGGGCGCCCCTACCTTGGCGAAGTCCGTGAATCCGTAGCCTCCGTCCTTCTGCACCATCAGATTCGTTTGGAAGCCTGCCGGATTGATAAAGGCGCATGAGGCGCCGATCATAATTACCATCGCAAAGGGCTTAAAACTCACGCCCAACATCCTCGAGATCGACAGTGCAACGGGGAACATGAAGGCGGCCGTGGCCGTGTTGCTTATCAGGTTGGTCATCACAATCGTCCCCGCAAACACGACCGCGAGAGCGGCCCTGGGGCTGCTTCCGCCGATTGAAGCGCACAGATGCGCAATCATCGCCGACAGTCCGCTTTCTGTGATCGCGGACTCCAGACCGAGCGCCGCGCCCAGCACCGCGATGGTTTTCCATTGCACGCTGCGCCATGCCTGTTCGGTGGTGATGCAGCCGCTCAGCAGCATGGCGAATGTCGCGAGCAGAGCCGAGTTCAGCATGCTGATCACTCCGGAAGCGGCCAGGGCCACCATGGCCACGGTGATGCTTGTTGCGAGGACGGCCCGATCAACGCGTTTTACCGCATGCCCCTCCCAGCGCTTGATCAGAAGGAAATCTGATTCCCTGCGACTTTCGAAAAAGAACGATTCCGTGACCTCCAATACCGCGCCATCTCCAGCCTCGACGCGTAAATCGTCTAGGGCTGCGGCCGGAGCCTCTCCGTTCCGCGAAACGCCCACCAGCTTCGCTTCATAGGGGCTATCGGGCAGTGGCAAGTCCGAGAGCCTGTACCCGATCGCATGCGCCTTCGAAGAAACAACCACCTCTACCAGTTCGTGCCGGTGACGCTCGCTACCCACACTGCCGCCGCGTGCTGGAATCAAGCCAATGGTGCTCCACAGGTGGCTCAAAGCCTCGGCTGAACAAGAAAACGTCAGCTTGTCTCCGCCGCGCAGCGTCAACTCGGGAGCATAAGCGAGTGTGCTGTCATCGCGGCCTATGAACTTCAATTGCCTCTCCGCGGAGGACGTTAGCTCCGCTTCGGCGATGGTCTTACCCTCAAGGTTCGATTTGGGTAGAACTTCGAACTCGCTGAGGTACTTCTGCCGCGCTGCATTCGTAGCGGCGCGTGTTTTCAGATTACTTAGCAGATGGGGCGCAATATAGACCAGGTACAATAGCCCGATCACGGCCGCAGGGACGCCCGCCCACGCGAGATCGAACATCCCAATCGGTTTCATGCCCGGCAGTTTGCCCGCTGTGATGGCATCCGCCGTCATGCCGGCAACGATCAAGTTAACCGCGCCCCCGATCAGTGTCGTGTTGCCTCCCAAAATGGACGCGAAACTGATTCCCATCAGTAGGCTCGGCGCCACCAGTCCCGCCTGCCGCCTGAGATCACGCACGACCGGGATCATCATGGCGACCATCGGTGTGTTGTTGATGAACGCGCTGCCGACAGCCATGAGCGGCAGAATGCGGACATTCGCGGCGTACTCCGTCTTTGGATGGCCAACCACTCGCTGCGAAAGCAGCGATATGGCGCCTGTCGAATACATCCCGGCAGCGACCGGAAACAACGCCGCGACCGTCAGCACACCCGTGTTGCTGAAACCCTTCAACAGCCCCGATGGCGGGGCCAGCCGCACGGTCATGGCCACCGTGATCGCGCCCAGAAAAACCACCCAGGTAGGTAGCTTGTCCCATGCCATCAGCGCGAACATCGCGATTAGCAGAATCAGCGTCAACCACGCTTGCGCCGGCATGTTCGATCTGTCTCTCGAGCCTTTACGGCTTGAACGAAAGAAGTCCCACAATCGCGCCGCCTACTACCAGCAGCGCCGGATTCACTTTGTATCGCAACAGAATCAACAGGACGCCGACTGCGATTGCCGCCGTCTCCGTTCCCGTAACTGCGCCCTTCGCCATCGTGAAGCAGCCGGCCAGCAGCAGCCCGATAGATACCGGAGCCAAGCCTTGCTGAATAGAAGTGCGCCAGGGCCACTTCTCCAGCCTTTTCCATAACCGGCCGACCACAAATGTCAGCACTGCTGTAGGTCCGAAAAACGCGACGACGGCGAGCAGCGCTCCAAGCGCGCCCGCAGCCCACTCTCCAATGGAAACAATCATCATCATGTTGGGGCCCGGCGCCATCTGCCCGACGCTATACAGATGGATGAGCTGGTGGAAGTTCAGCCACTTGTGTACGTCTACCGTCAAAACCTTCATTTCGGGAAATGCCGCCATACCGCCGCCGACCGTCAGCAGAGATAGATACGCAAAGACCCGAATGACAGCAGGTATCTGGTTCATTGGGCAGGTGCTCCTTTCTTCTCGTGCCGCGGCCGGTGAAACAGAATAGCCAGGATTCCGACCGCAATCAATGTCCGCGGTACGCCGAGATGCAGCCGGTTGACCGCCAGCACCGTGAGCGCCATGAAGATGAAATCGATCTTGCCGGCCAACGACTTCTTGCTGAGTTGCACAACAGTCGACAGAATCAAGCCCACCGCCGCCGCTGCTACGCCCTTCAGCGCCGCCGTGATCCAAACGTGGTCGCCGTGCTGTCGATAGAACTCGCCTACGACATACATCAGCAGCCCGCCCGGCAAGCACATGCCGATAATTCCGGCGATGGCGCCCAGCGGCCCTCGCAGCTTCTCGCCGACGAGAACAGCCATATTCGTAGCATTCAGCCCCGGCAGGGATTGGGAGATGGAGAGCATCTCCACGAACTCTTTGTCATCGAGCCAGTGCCGTTTCGTAACGAGCGCCTCGCGCAGATACGGCACAACACCTCCGAAACTGGTCGCGCCGATAATCAGGAACTCCAAAAAGATATCCCAGACCGACGCTTCCGACCTGGCGGCAACAGCCGGCGCAAACTGTGGTGACGGTGTTGCGGCAGCGTCACTCATGGCTTTGCGGCTCGTTCCCGTTCAGGCGATACACCATGGCGGTCTTGGTTACGCCTAAGGCCAGCCAATCCCTCACGTCCTGTTGGAGCGAGACATAGAATTGCGCGGCCAGCTTCTTATGCTTCTCGGCGATCGATTCCCTGCTTGGAAACTTGACCTGAAATGCGAATTCCCCTACCAGCGGTTTGTGCTCGCCGCGTGTTCGCCATAACGCGATATCGCACTTGCCAACAAGTGCTTTGCCGAAATCCAGTTGCCCAAGCGGCAGCAGTACCTCCTCCACGATCCCACCGTTCACCAGGCTGATTTTCTCGCTGTCGGACCTTTTGAGGGACTGCAGCCCCGGCAGGATCTTTACCAGTGTCGCCACGGACTGCTTGTTCGCATCGTGCACCTGGCTCAAACCGAACTGACAGTTGTGGGAGTAGAGAATGCGGTAACCGCCAACTTCGTCCTTCAAGGGCAATGCTTCCGCCTTGAACTTGATGCGGTAGGCGCCGGCGATCTTCGGCCGCACATCCATCTCAGTGGCTTTCCGCTCGTCGGGATGGCGGAATTTGAAGACGATCTCCGGATCGCCCACCGGAAATCCGTCAAGATAAGAAATTCGCCGCCGCAGAATGAAACCGTTGTTGTAGAGGCGGAAATCGGGCGTATCGCCGAACGTGATCTCCCGTACTTCAGGCCGGCGGTCGGCGTCCGGATCAGCGATGAATCCCACGCCGGTCTTCTTTGCGCTCGCCTTTACGATCTTGCCGAAATCCCGAAAACTCTGGACTGAGGTAAAGCGGTCCGGTTTCAGAATCAGCTTCGCCTCGAGATATGTAATTTTGTCGAGCGGCTGGCCATCGGCGTATGCCGTCATACTGGCCGCAGCTGCCGTCTTCACCTTTGCCATAGTGGCTCCTCGCAATGCAGGGATGCGGCAGATGGAGGGCGGCGTCAGTAAATTTGACAGATCGGTTAAAGGCCGGGCAGTGTAAGCTTCCCTCTATACAGCCGATGGCCAAGCGAAACCGCTTTTGCCCACTGCTTCGCACCGCGCGCAGCAGCAGTTCCTGGGGGCAACCGGACTTTCTCCGATCGCTTTGCCACGAATGATCGAGTCCCGCCAAGCGTCCCGAGCGCTCGCACGAAAGCCGGTCACGTACCCTCTGCGACGCCATCAACGATAATTCGGAAGAATGACCGATAATTAGGCAGATGTTCGTCCACTCATGGCCGCCGATACTGTAGGTCGACTTCAGCAGATTAAGAAAGCGCTGCTCGCGGGGAACTTGAATGCGACGCTCACGCGCGCGAGTGACCTGATTCTGGTCTCGTGCGTCGCGCTCATGATCGGCCTGATGATCGTACCGCTGCCGACCTTTCTGCTCGACGTATTTCTGACCATCAACATCACGATCGGTGTCACGGTGCTGATGCTTTCCATCTATGTGTCCAACGCCGTGAGTATTGCGTCTTTCCCGACATTACTTCTGATCACAACTCTGTACAGGCTCTCCCTGGATATCTCGGCTACTCGCCTCATCCTCTTGCATGCCGATGCTGGCGAAGTCATCCGGTCGTTCGGCAGGTTCGTTGTCGGCGGCAATTTCGTAGTGGGCGCGGTCATTTTTCTTATCATCACGCTGGTTCAATTCATCGTCATCACGAAGGGATCGGAACGAGTCGCCGAAGTGGCGGCGCGTTTCACACTCGACGCGCTTCCGGGCAAACAGATGAGCATAGACGCGGACATGCGCTCGGGGCTCATCGATTCACAGGAAGGGCGCCGCCGCCGCTACGCTTTGGCGCGCGAGTCGCAGTTCTATGGCGCAATGGATGGCGCCATGAAGTTCGTCAAAGGCGACGCTATCGCGGGCATCATCATCACCGTGATCAACATCGCCGGAGGTTTGATTATCGGCATCGGCATGAATGGCATGTCTGTTACCGATGCGCTCGAAACCTATTCCATTCTCACCATCGGCAACGGCTTGGTTGCCCAGATTCCCGCGCTTCTCATCTCCATTTCCGCGGGGATGGTGGTCACTCGCGTAGCTTCTGAGGATGGCGATACCAATCTGGGCCAGGATATCGCCACCCAGATATTGAGCCAGCCCAAGGCCATCGGAGTCGCGTCTGCAGTGCTCTTCGTCATGGCGCTTGTCCCAGGCCTGCCGACGATTCCATTCCTCCTGCTTTCCGCGGTGACGGGCTTCATCTCCTACGGCCTGTTTCGTGCGGCGAAGAAAACGGAAACCAAGGAACCTGACGCGCCGGCAGCCCTAGGCGCAGAGCCTCAAATTACCATCACGCTGCCTATCTTCATTCAGGTGGGGCTCGATCTTGCGCCTTGGGTCGATCTCCAGACCCTTACCGGCCAGGCGTTCTATCGCAAACTGACCGAGTTGCGCAACACGTTATATGTGCAATTGGGCATTATCTTCCCACCCATTCAGATAGCTGCGAACCAGCCGCGTGCAGCACATCAGAATTTTGTTATCTGGCTGAACGAAGTGCCCGTGGCTAAGAGCCACGTCCCGACCGATAGAGTCCTGGTGAACAGCGATCGGGAGAAGTTGCTGGTTTGCGGCATCAGCGGGGAAGAGACCGCAAATCCGGCCACGGGTAAGCCTGCGTGCTGGATTGAACGTGGACAGCTCGCCAATGCCCAAAGCGCTGGTTTCCAGGTGTGGGATACCCATGAGGTCCTGACATTGCACCTTGCCACTTTCCTACGCAACCACGCGCACGAGTTTATCGGTGTGCAGGAAGTACAGTGGACGCTCACCACAATAAAGAAACACTATCCTGCGCTGGTAGATGAAGTGGTGCCTAAGCCGGTATCGCTCCAGCAATTGACAGAAGTTCTCAAGCTTCTGGCCGAAGCTGAAGTTTCCATACGTGACATGAAGACAATTCTTCAATGTCTCAGCGAGTGTGGACATACGATACACGACTCGAACGGTTTAGCCGAGCGCGTTCGCGTCGCTCTACGCCGCAAGATTTGTTTCAATCTTACCGAGGGCAAGCCGCTGCTGTTCCTGTACCAGCTCGACGCGAGCCTGCAGGAGCTGTTCCACAACTGCATTCGCCAGAACGCGAATGGTCCCTACCTTTCAATGGACCCCGAAAGCATAGATCTCGTCGTGAAGGCGGCCCAAAGAGAAATTGGTAAACTGCCGCCCACCGCCCAGCGTCCCGCGATCGTAACAGATAAGGAAATTCGCCGGTTCGTGCGGCGCGTGCTGTCTCGCGACTTTCCCGATTTGCAGGTAATCAGCTATGAAGAAGTGGCTCCCGAAATGAATGTGCAATTGCTAGGCAAAATCGGCGAGGCGGCCGGAGCTCAGATCGGACAGGGCACATCCTGGAACGGTGAGCAGTCGATGATAGCAACTCTCCCAAGCGTCGCGCGATAACTGGGTATGGCGACAACGAACGCGATTGATCAGATTAATTTGGGCGACAGCATGCAAGGCCCTTCAGCGGACTCGCAGCCGAAGCAGGCGAGTAAATTTTGGGGGGCTCTCGGCAGGGCCGGCAGTGTAGCGGCCAATGTCGTGCTACCTGGGGCTGGAGGGATTTTCGCAGATATGCTTCGCGGCATGGGTGTGGGCGCTTTGGGATCGGATCCTGTGCAATACCTACGCCTGCAAGAGCGCATCCAGGCGCAGTCGCGAGCTTATGAAGCAGTCTCGTCGGTGCTCAAGGCAAAACACGATGCCGCTATGGATTCACTCCGCAACATCGCCCACTGATCGGATGCGTCAGGGACTCATGTCATCGGCCACATGCAGGCGCACGGTTCAGTCTGCAAACCAGCCGGATACTGAGATCGGACTTGGGACAATCTGTTTCTCCCAAGGGCGGTTTGACGATGCGATCGGACATTACCGTCAAGCTTTGAAATCCAGCCCATGCAATGCCTATGCTTATGCGCTGCTCGGCGAATCTCAGATGTTTCGGGGGGACTGCTCCGCGGCTCGCGTAAGTCTTCGCCGCGCGTGTGACATAGATCCCAAGGGCCCCTACGGGACGCTGGCCCGGCATTTACTAGCTCTTTTGGACTTACTGCCGCCGGAAGATTTGCCATCGCAGGATCGGCCAGTATGAAAGTCAATCCCGATTCGCCAGATTTCCAGCCGCCGATAGAGTCCACCACAACTGCATCGCAAACCGGGAAGACATTTGGCGAGACGCTGACTTCGAAAAGCCAGCCGAACGCAGCAGCGGGCGCCTCGGAGACGCCCGCTGCGCCGCTCGAAAGGCTCAGCAAGGAAGACTTGACTGATCCCGTCAAGGTCAATGCGGCTATCGATCGAGCCGTTCAGGATCTGCTGCAAAGCGAGTTTGGCCGCATGTGTGCTCCTGATCGCGAACAGGTTGCGGCTTGGCTTCGCAGCGATCCGATGATCCGCGCCGCCCTGCTGCAACGGATGATATCGTCAACCTAGCCTTCCTAGCTGGGCTCAGCCTCGCTTCACGCCTCGCGCGGCGCAATACCCGCAGTCGCTGATAACGTCAGTATAGGTGCAAATAGACCTCATTATTCGGAAAGAAAGCGATCCGAACCCTTTTACCATCACGTGCGACGTTGCGGAACGGTTGGTTTTTGGACGCAGTATTGGCAGTCCCGTTAATTTCGCCGGTGTTGATATCTCGCGCGAGCATTTTGCGCTGGTTTCCCGTAATGGCCAGATCTGTGTCCAGGATTTGAGCAGTAACGGAACATTTGTAAACGGCAAACCAGTCGCGCAAAGAAAACTTCAAAAGCTTAGTGAAGGCGACGTAATCTCTGTCCCGGGATACGAAATCGAATTAGGATCGCGGCTTCCGCTAGCTTCGGCTCGCGAGCCGCCGCATTTTCCGGTTCCTGCGCCGGTCGAAAAAGTCGTTATCCGCTGGCGTGAATCACTCACCTTTTGGGAAATGATTGTGATTGCGGCCGCGATCGCGAGCTTCGTATTGATCATCTATTACTTTACGCGTTGAGCAAATCGCAGTCTAATTCGGAACGGCCGGTTGCATCGTAACTCGAATGCCCGCCAAGCGCACTGTCTGATCCTGCTCGATGACGAATCCGAACTGAAGAGGTTTGGATTCCGCAGGCAGATTGGGGCCAACCGGAGCGAGAGCGGTACCGTTAATTGTGAGTGCAATTCCGGAGACGCCGATATCAGCTTGAATGGTTTCGGGACTCTTGGCAAGGTTCAACGGGAATTTACCTTCGCGTCGTTGGCCCTGTCCCGCTACGCTCCAGGAAGTGCCGTGCTCTGTAATGCGGAAGCCGACAGTCCGCACGCCATCAGCGGTGCGGAACAAAAGATTCAGCGAGCCGGCGGACCAATGCACAAGCGTCTTCGGGCGCTCCCAACGCACGGAGAAAGCGACGCGCGACGGATGTTCGGGCAATGTGCGAAAGATCGGGCCGGGCTTGTCGCGTGTTAACCAGCCGTTTTGCAGCTCCCAACCAGGCCAAACATCCAGATCCCGGACTGTTGGGTATGGTGCAGTTAGCCGCAGTGAGACGGTCTTGCTTTCGCCGGCATCAACGGCGAGAACGGAACTGGCGGTCGTGCGCCCCGGTGCCGACGCTTCGAACTGGTAAGTTCCGGCTGGAAGCTCTATCGTGTTCCCTGTTATTGCGTGACGGACCGAGTTGCCTCGCGTGAAGTAAACGATTTGCGCGTTCGGAGGATCGACATCCACGGTTACCTTCGCCTTCAGCTCTTGCAATAGAATGGTGCGCTGGTTATCGCCGTTCCCGAGCGTGACTGTCTGCTGTGTGTCGGCGAAGCCTTTGTGATGGAGGCGCAACTCCGCAGCCCCGGTTGCAAGCTGCGGCAGATCAAGCACTCCGGTTTCCGGCACAGTACCGGCCAACTTACCGTTTACGCTCACCTCCGTTCCGGGTTGTGATTCAAGGCGCAAGTGCGCATGCTGAGGAAGGGGAGTGAAAGAGACCTGTTCAAGGGTATCGACACCAGGGCCGACGGAAACGTTGAGTGTAGAAGGATTCGCTCTGAAACCAGGTTTGCTGATCGCGATGGTGTAGTTTCCGGGTTTCAGCAGGCGCCGCCAATGCCCTCCCGCCGCCGGCCGTTTGGAACTGTATCCGTTCACGGACACATCAAATGTGTCCTCACTTCCCTGAATAGCCAGCCCGCCGAATTGTGCTCCTGTTGTTATAAGAGCCGCCAAAAGGGGACTGCCATCATAATCGAGCGTATGCACCGCGAGGCGATGCGGCCCGTCGAGGAGCGTCAAGGTGTGATTTCCATTCGAAAGCGGTGGAAGATCTTTCCCTGCTGCTGTACAAGCGAGCGGCTGTCCGCCGTCTAATTCGAATGTAAGGCCGGCCCGGCCGCATACAATGCGAGCACCCGCGCGGGACAACGCGGCCACAACGGGTGTTCCATAAGCAGTTGACTCAGGTGTTGCGACGATCCAAACGGGATCCTCTCCGAGAGCAAACTCAAACACGTAGTGGCCGCCGGTAGGCGCGAAGACGACAACAGTATGCCGTCCGGCAGGCGCATCTTGCGAGAACTGACCACCTTCCAGCACTCCAATGCGTTTGTTGTCCATCACGACGGACCCGGACTGAAGATCCGTTTCGACGTGAAGCGCCGGAGCCACAGGAATGGGAACAAGTGCAATGTCCACCGGGGCATTATTTTGCGCCCCAACCTCAATCGATCGGGTTAACGGGGTGTATCCAGGTGAGCGAACATCGATCACATGTGTTCCGATGGTAACGGCCAGCATCCCGTCGCGAAGCGACACAGGAGATCCGTCGACCATCAGCTGCGCATCACCAGGACTGATGTGGAGCGGCACAGTCGCGGTACTCACACCCTGCGCTACAGCCGGTGGCGGGGGCGGCGCCACCCGAACAGGATTGTGACGGCGAGGAAGCAGAAACGCCAGCACGAGGGCGACGGCAACAGTTGCGCCCAGCAAGGCAAGCAGAAGGCTGCTGATGCGAGGCGGCTGGCGGGGGCCGGCAAATGGACGCCGGATTTCAGGACGCGGCGTAGTTGGTGCGGCTGCATTGGAAGGCGTCTTCTCCGCAAAAGCGATGCCACCGCCGTGAGTGCCTTCGCCTCGCGCAGATAATGAAGCCGTCGATGGCTGCCGAATACGAGCGGAGTTGCCCCGCGAACGGTGAGCCATTGCGGACGCCCTGTCCCAGGCGGCCTTCAGAAATGCCTGGCCGACGGTCTCTGGTGCAGACGACGGCTGGGCTGCTCGCTGCATTCGACTATCGCCGCGCCGCCTCAGACGGGCCGCTGTTTGCGCGAGTTCAGGGTCATCTGGATTTTCGGCCAGAGCCTGCTCTGTAGCGCGCAGCGCGCCATCAAAGTCGTGAGTTCTTTCGAGCTGCCGGATGTGATCAGTTGTTTCAATAACACGCTCGCGCCGGCTGCGCTCTTCAAGCTGTTCGAGCAATTTGTTGGTGATATCTCGACCAGGCGTAAGCTCGAGCGCCTGCTTCAAAAGCGTTTTGGCGCGACGCCAGTCTTTTTCGATAACCGATTGAGCCTGCCCGACCAAAACATGGTGCCGCGCTGCCACTATCTCTCGCTTCCGAACGCCCAGGGCCGACGCTTCGTCGAGCTTCTTCAACGCATCACTGTAACGGCGATTCTCTGCCAACTCTGCCGATTGCCGGAGAAGATCGCCCGCTAATCTCTCACGTTCCGCGCCTGCTTCAGCAGCAGCGCGCAGTTCGCCGAATTCCGGATCGCGCCCGAACGCAGCCGCGCCGCTATCTACCAGGTGGAGCGCACCGGCGAACTCGTGCGCGTCAATGGCCGTTCTGATCTGTTGAAAAAGGTCCTCGCGGCGTCCGTAGTCGGTTTGAAGGTGTTTGCGCGCTTCGAGACGTGCTATCTCGGCATCTAGTCCGGGAAAACCCGGATGAACCGAGCGAACTAAACTCCACGTCTCCAGCGCATCGGCAAGGCGGTGTTCCTTCTCCGCGGTGCGGGCGTCCACTGCGAGCGACTCGGCAAAATCGCGCTTTTGGCATTCCAGACGATACCTGGAAGAGAAGTTCTCAACTTGTGAGAACCGCTGCGAGGCTGATTTCAGAAGTTCGATGCGCCGATCCAGATCTGGCTCTGCCTCGACCTCCCGCTCGGCCCTGGCGATCAAATCGGTAACCCGCTCCCGCTGTGCCTCCTGAATATCCAATTTCAATGCCCGCAGAGCAATGTGTTCGGGTAAGCTGGCAAGCCCCAGGTCGCAGCAGGCTAGCGCCGCATCCAAATCGCCTGACCCGTACAGCTCGCGAGCCCGTTCGAGAGAACTCTGCGCATCGCGCGAAGCAGAAACAATCTGCTTCGAGAGATTCGACAGATCCGATGAAAAATTGCCTGGCTCGGGCGCTTGGCGGTCCAGATCAAGCGCGCGCTGAATTGCTTGGAGTGCTCTCGCCGGATTGCAATGTGTCATCGCCTGTTCGGCCTGGCCCATCGCACGGCGTTTTTCGCTCAAAGCCGCCTTGTACTCCTGCTCCGCCTGTTGGATGCCGGAGCGCAGCTCTAGAGCGGCTGGCTCGTTCGGACAAATCTCCAACGCTTGCTCAACCGCTTGCTTGGCGCCGGCAAACTGGCGATCCGCTGCCAGCGTCCGCGCTGTTATCAGCCGCTCTTTGACATCCCTTTCCGCCCGGGCGCGCTCAATTTCTTTGCATAGCCAAATCGCTTGAGCATTTTGGGGGTCCAGCCGCAAGGCCTGTTCAACGTTCTTAGCGGCCGGCGTGTATTCCTGCGCGTCGATTTGTTCCCGCGCGCTGGCCAATAACGAAGCGAGTGCTCGTTCATTGCGGAGGCGCTCAAGATCTCGCCTGGCTTCTACGATCTGTTCATCCAGCCAGCCCTGCATGTCGAGTTGATGAAGCGTATCGCCTGCGACATCCAGATCGCCGCGCGCGATCGCGCTGCGCGCCTGTTCAATACGCGTCTTGATACGAGAACGATCAAACATTGCTATGGGCTGGTTGAGAACCGCCTTGCGAAGTGTCTCCCCGAACTCACGAGCCGACTGGAACCGGTACTCCGGAAGCTTAGCGAGCGCCTTCTGCAGAGTCTGGTCTACGGACGAATTCAGTTGCGAATTGAAACTCGATGCAGGCGGCGGATTGCGGTGGGCAATGTTGTCGATTAAGTCCTTTTCCGTTGTGCTTTCAAAAGGTCTACGACCTGTGAGCGTCTCATAGGCGACCACGCCGAGCGAAAAGATATCCGATAACGAGGAAATACCCTGCATCATCACCTGCTCCGGGGCCATGTACATCAAGGTTCCTTTGCGGGTAGCGGTGAGCAGGTTTTTCGCGTAATGCGCCACGCCGAAGTCGATCAACTTGACCGAATCATCATCGAGAACAAATATGTTGCTGGGCTTGATATCGCGGTGAATAAGCCCGGCCTCGTGAGTGGCCTGAAGACCGCGTGAGGCCTGGACCAGAATTTCAAGAGCGCGCTCGAGTAGCAGTCCGGCAGGCGAATCTAAAAGAAGCCTATCGAGCGTTTTGCCGCGAAGAAACGGCATAACCATGTAAGGCTTGCGTGCGCCGCCTTCGTCGATTTCGCCGGCATCGCGGATCTCCACCACATTGGGATGAACGATTTTCGCGAGTTTGTCACATTCATCGCGGAACATGCGCAGCGCGATGGGATCGGTTATATCGCTGAGTGTTTTCAGCGCGATATCGGCCTTAATCACAACATCGTGCGCACGATACACGATGCCCATGCCGCCCGTACCGAGTCGCTCTTTGAGCTGGTAGCGGTTCTTGACCTTCTTAGAGGACAGTAACGGCAAATACTCCCCCGGTCAGATGGACGTTGCTCGGCCTCTTAGGCTTACTTGCATTTGATCACGATCCGCATAAAGCTGCCGGTGCGGGTTCCAAGCCTTCCAATCTCGGACGTGTTTGCGGCGTAACGGGCGAAGAGAGTGAGCAGGCAACGTTTCTTCGCGCTCTCCGACAATTTGAACGTCCGAGTGAAAGGAGCAATTTCAACATGCGCATAACAGATGGCGGTGGAGGTCCGGCCGTTTCCTCTGGGGCACAGTCGTCGGCCAGCGTTTCATCTGCATCGAAACACCAACCGTCCTCGCAAGCTCAGAC
>JAFAMM010000332.1 GCA_019233375.1 Acidobacteriaceae bacterium | reverse complement strand
CCGCCTTATGTGCGGGGGACTCGGCCGAATTAAGGGCATAGCGGGGTCCGGACGGTTGGGAGCCACCGGCCGGCTGCGCCTCACCCTCCGAGCGAGAAAGGCCGGGCAGTTGCTTGGGACCGGGCAGTTCAGGGAGATTGGGCGGTTGGGGGACTCCGGCGGCACGCGAGGAATCGGGCGTATCGCAGTCCACCTTCGTAAGGCCCTTCGCTGCCATTTGGGCATCTATCGCCCGCTTGATCTGCTGATCGATGATCTGGTCGGGAACGCCAGTTCCATCCGCGCTCACCCAACAGTAAGTATGGTATTTCGAAAAGTCTGTCCCTGGCATGTACCGGGTTTTCACATCCTGTCCGCGTGCCCCGGAGCACACAACGAGTGCCCCCAGCAAAGTGGCACTAAACACCGCTATCCTGCCTCGGGATGTTTTCTTCATCATTTTGTTTCCTTACTTCGCCTTGACACCGCAAGAGCTCAATTCCATGCTGCCGCAGGCCAGCCTCTAATTGCCGTAAACTACCGTAAATCAGCCGTAAAGTTACGACTGATTACTGCCATCGGAGCTTCCGTCCGAGGCAAGATGAGTGACATGCAACAGCTTCTGAGGGACTTATGGCCGGATCCTCACAGTTGACGTATACCGGAGTTCTGCTTGCAGTTTTTGCTCAGCAGCTCTGTCTTCCTATTCCGTCAGTCGTCTTTCTGATTGCCGCTGGCGCTCTTTCCGCAAAAGGCGGGATGCAGACGGGCATCGTTGTCTTGGTGGCTGTATCAGCTTGTCTCGCAGCCGATGGACTGTGGTTCAGCTTCGGTCGCCGGTGGGGTTCTCAGGTTGTGGGCCGGCTCTGCCGGTTTTCCGGTGATCCGCGAGGCTGTGCCAAGAACGCACATGAAAAGTTTCGCCATTATGGCCCCCGTGTATTGTGCGTGGCGAAGTTTGTTCCCGGACTGGATATTGTTATGCCGCCACTTGTCGGCGCCGAAGGAGTATCGCCAGCAGGTTTCTTGGCCTTCGATGCAATAGGTGGCTTGCTCTGGTCAAGTTTCTATGTCGCTTTGGGCTACATCTTTTCCAACCAAATCGACGTTGCAATTAGTTGGGTCGAGCATTTAGGGGCGGCTCTTGGTGCCGTCATTGCAGTCCCGATCTGCCTCTATGCCGGCTGGCGTGGATTGACTCTGGTGCGAATGATCCACCGGCTCCGACTGCGCCGTATCAGTCCGGCGATGCTCAATCGCAAACTGAAATCCAACAGAAAGGTGGCCGTTTTAGATCTGTTGAATTTTGAAGGCGAAGCCGACAGTGAGAGTGTGCAGGGCATTCCGGGAGCCATGAGGATAGATCCATCCCGCTTGCGCAACTTTCCACATATCACTGTTCCGGATGATGTCGACATGATTCTCTATTCTTCCTCCGGAGGAGACATGGTTAGCGCGCGGGCCGCTTTGGCCTTGAACCGGATAGGCGTGCACAAAGTATGGATGCTCGAAGGCGGGCTAAACGCCTGGCGTGCACAGGGTTTGCCTGTGTCTCGCCCCTTGGAAGAACCGGACGCCATTGCAGAGCGCGTCGGAATTAAATTACCAGAACCCGCGGTCGTTCGAATCGAAAACAAAATAGGCGAATGAAAAGTACTCAGATAGCAAAGAAATTTCTCAAGTTTGTGCTCGCGGCGGTGGCAACCGCGGCGGCAGGACTAGCACAGCAGCCGAGCCAGCCTGAGCTGACCCTCGACCAAGCGATTCAGCAAGCTCTTGCAAACAATAGCGCGTTGAAGACCGCCGGTCTGGAGACAGAGCGCACGGCCGATGATCTGGCGGCGAACAAGACCAAACGTTTTGCGAGCACACAGATCACCACGCTCGCCGGCCAACTATTAACAAAACCGTCGGTCACGTTCCAACAAGGCTCGCTCGGGACATATGCGGCGACGGGTCCAATTCCGGCAACGAACCAGAAAATCGAGATCCCGCGAAAACCGGCCGCGGCGGTTTTTGCCTCTATCTCGCAGCCACTTTCAACCCTATACCGGATACATTTGCACCTGACAGCGCTCTCGTTCGGATTGCAGGCAACGCGGCAAGAACAGGAAAAGACGCGCTTGGAGGTTATCGATCAGGTCCGGCGCGCCTACTACACGGTTGTTCAGGCTCAGAGCACGTTGGATAGTCTCGAGGCCTCGCTTCCGTTTTACAAAGAATCTAAGCGGCTTGCAGGCGAGAACCTGAAACGGGAAACAGTTCTCGAATCCGATCTGTTGGGCGCCGATGCACAGCTCTTAAAAACACAAAATGCGGTTAGTGATGCGCTGGACCAGGTTGCGACGGCCAGTGAGAAATTGAACGACCTCATGGGCCGGGATATACACACGCAGTTTCGGGTTGTGGGTGTCACTACGGCCGATACCGTTCTAGAGACAACTGAAGCACTGGAAGCGACTGCTCTTCAAAACCGGCCTGAGTTGAAGAAGGCGAAGCTTGAGGTGCAACAAGCGGATTATGAAGCGCGCGCCAAGAAGGCCGAATATATCCCGGATGTAAACGCGGGACTGTTTTACTACACGACAGCGAATTTCCAGAATGCTTTGCCAAAGAATATCGCGGTAGCGGGTTTCGAACTCACTTGGGAACCGTGGGACTGGGGTCGCCGAAAACAAGAGATAGCGGAAAGGCGAGTCAAAGAGGAGCAGGCCAAAGTTGCGGTGAATTCCACGCAGCGGGCCGTTCTTTTGGAGGTTCGAAATGCATGGCGACAGCTTGAAAACACCCGCCGGCAACTGCAATTGGCCGAAGCCACCGAACGCGAGGACCGGCAGAGGCTCAAAGAAACGCAGGAACAGGTGAAACGGGAAGCCGTATTAACCAAAGTTCTGTTTCGGGCACAGTCAGACTTGGCTTCGGCCGATGACCGGCAGCAGCAAGCTCTCGCAGCATTTTGGCAGGCCAGAGCGGATTTGAAGAAAGCAATTGGGGAACAGTAATGCGTGTTTTGGTGGGATTTTTCTCGCTCGCGGCAATGTTGATTTTCACGGGCTGCCAGAAAGAAGAGGCGGCGGGACCGGAGCCGATTCCGGTCAAGGTGGAGGTTGTATCGACTCAGGAAGTTCGGCCCGCCTGGCGTTACTCCGGCGAGACTCGGCCCGATACGGAAGTGCAAATGGCTTTCAAGGTGCCGGGCTACATCGCTGGCCTTCGTCGAGTCAAGGGGGCAGATGGACGCGTCCGCGATATACAAGTCGGTGACGAGATTCCTGCGGGAGCCGTTTTAGCGTATCTGCGCCGCAACGACTATCAAGCGTCGCTCAACACGGCGGTGGGCCAGGAGACGCAGACAGTGGGCTTGCTCCAGGCCTCGCAAGCTGATCTCGACCGGGCAAAAGCGGACCAAAAGAAAGCGGATCAGGATTTTGAGCGGGCCCAAGCTCTGTACGGCGTAAAGGCAATGACGCGTCCGGATTACGACGCGGCAGTGGCGCAACATGACGCTACCACGGCCAACGTGCAAGCCGCGATTCGCCAGATCGACGCTCGCCAGGGGCAATTACATGCCGCGCAATGGGACGTCGTCTCGGCTAAGATCAACCTCGGCGATACCAACCTGATCGCGCCTATGCCTTGCGTGATTGTCGAAAAGGATGTAGAGCCCGGCGATCTGGTCGCAGCAGGTACACGTGCATTTATCCTCGATGATACGCGCGTGGTGAAGGTGGCCTTCGGAGTTCCCGACAGCATGCTTTCACATTTCAAGATGGGCTTGCCTGTCCCGGTGCAAATCGACGGCTTGGGACGGACTCTGATGGGCCAAGTCACGCAGATTGCCCCGTCCGCCAACAGTCAGTCACGGGTGTTCAACATCGAAATTAGTCTGCCGAACGGCGATCGCTCGCTCAAAGTCGGCATGATCGCCAGTGTGCGCATCGAGCAAGGGAATCCCCAAACTGTTCCCGTCGTACCCATGAACGCCTTAATCACAGCGGAATCGGGGACGAACAACTATTCCGTATTCACTATTCAGGAACGTAATGGGAAACAGTTTGCGCAGTTAAAGAGTGTGCGAATCGGGGAGGCTCTTGGCAAATCGGTCGTGATTAATGAAGGCCTCTTACCTGGAGAACGGATCGTAATAAACCGGACAGACCAATTGGCGGATGGAAGCCTTGTCCGAGTGATCGATTAGAGGCGCACTAATGGCACACGATCATAACGATCCGTCCTTCGAGAAGAAGCACAACCTGGCCCGCTTCTTCGTCGAGCAGAAACATATTGCCTGGGTCGCACTTCTCGTTGCACTCTTATGGGGAATCTACGGGCTGAAAACCATGCCGCAACGCAAGGATCCGGATATCCCCGTTCGCCAGGCCTTGATTATCGTTCCGTGGCAGGGAACCTCGGCCGAACAGATCGAGCAACTCGTCGCCAGAAAAATAGAGCAAACCATCGCAGGAAATCAGTGGGTCACGGAGATCAAAGGCACGTCCAGAACCGGGTCGGCGATGGTTCAGTTCGAGCTCGACGAAAAAGGCCACTACGACAGGGACAAGGAACTCGACGACGTCAAGATCAGGTTGGATAGCATTCATGATCTTCCGCACGGGGCCGGTCCAATTATCTATGTGAAAGATTTCGGCGACACCGCGGCGTTGATGCTCACAGTCGCAAGCCCACCCGCCGATCCGGCTTATGTTGCGTGGATGAGCAAACTGGTCGAGGAGGGCATCCGGCAGGTTCGGAGCGGTTTGCGTCAACAGGGCGGATCCCGGTTTTCGCTCGTCGTAGTCTATCCGAAGTCGATCGACTCTACCGAAGTGGAACAGCGGATCGCCTGGGCGGCTCCGCAGCTAGTAAATCAGCATGTCATTTCTGACGTAAAGCTGTTCTCGGGAGCAGGTTTCGCCGCGGTAGATTTCGCAAGTGACCTGGCAATCCCCGATCTGCAGTCCGCATTGACAAAGCTGATGCATGAAAAACTGCAATTGGATGAGTTCAACCCTGATGCCTGGAGACCTGCCATCATCGGCGATCCGGCGACAACCGCTGAGACGCTTCAGGCCGTGGCAGACGACAAGTACACGTATCGCGATCTGGACGACTTCACCGACACGATTCAGCGAAGTCTGAAAACGCTGCCCATCGTGTCGAAGGTTGAGAGATCGGGCGTGTTGGAGCAGAGAGTTTTTCTCGACTTCTCGCAGGAACGCCTAGCGCAGTACAATCTCACCCCCTCGGATTTGCCAAAAATCCTGATGGCGCGGAATCTTCCGAATGTGAATGAGTCGCTCAATGCCCGCGGCCGTACCATCGAAGTCCATACGACGGGCGAGTTCAAAACGGCGGATGACCTTCGTAGTGTAATCATCGGCAAGTCGCCGAACGGAACACCCTTGTACTTGCGGGATTTGGTGGATATTGACAGAGGCTATGAAAGCCCCGCATCCTACCTCAACACTTTTTCGCGACGCGACCAGAACGGTAAATGGATCACCACGCGCTCGATCACGCTGTCCATCCAGATGCGGAAAGGAGAACAGATTGGCGTGTTCGGTGAGCAGGTGGACGCGAACCTGCAGAGTATTCGGAAAGCGTTACCCGGCGACTTAGTCATCGCCCGAACGTCAGACCAGCCTTTACAAGTGCACGATAAGATCCACCTGTTTACCCAAAGTTTGATCGAGGCAGTGGTCCTGGTGGTCATTGTGGCGCTTATCGGATTTTGGAGCTGGCGGACATCCCTACTGGTTGCGGCGGCAATGCCAATTACGCTCGCGATCACATTTGGCATGATGAGCATCCTCGGGATTGATCTGCAACAGGTCTCGATCGCTGCGCTCATTATCGCCCTCGGGCTCCTTGTAGACGTGCCAGTAGTCTCCGGGGACGCGATTGTGCGGGAGCTGGGCGAGGGCAAGCCAAGATCTGTGGCAGCCTGGCTGGGACCGACAAAGCTGTTTAAGGTCATGGCGTTTGCAACTATTACCAATATCGCTTCCTATCTGCCTTTCCTCATGCTACCGGGAGATACAGGTAAGTTCCTGTACAGCTTGCCGGTGGTAATTAGTTGTTCGCTGCTGGCGGCTCTGTTAGTGTCGATGACGTTCGTTCCGCTCATTAGTTCGTTTTTGCTGAAAAGTAAGTTCGAAACTCCCATCGAAGAAAGGCGGAATCGTGGCTTTACGGGCTGGTACTTCCGTATGTCAAAGAAGTCTATTCAACACAGGAAACTTTGCTTGGCATGTTCGCTCGTTCTTCTGGTATTGGGTGGCGTTGTATTCTCGAGGCTGAAACCGCAGTTCTTTCCAAAAGATCTTCAATATTTCTCATACATCGATGTGTGGCTGCCTGAGGATTCTGAGATAAGTGCCACCCGAGAGGCCGCCCGGCAGGTGGAATCCATTGTGCAGCGCGTCTCGGAGGAGTACGGTAAAGCCCATGCCGAGCACGGGCATCCAAAGCAAGTTCTGGACTACATGACGGCCTTTGTCGGCGGCGGTGGTCCGCGTTTTTGGCAAAACGCCACGCCTGAGGATCGGCAAACCAATTACGCGGAGATCCTGCTGCGAACCGAAGATCCTCACGATACCACACCGCTGCTCACCCGACTGCAGCCGATACTGGACGCCCAGGTCCCGGGGGCCATCATCGATACTCGGAACCTCGAGACAGGCAAGTCGTATGGCATCGCTGTTCAGGTCAGAGTATCCGGAGAAGATATGCGGGTACTTCAAGCCCAAGCCGCGAAACTGAAAAGGATTTTCCAAGACATTCCGATCGCAGCTCGAGTTCGAGACGATTGGGGCGAGCCAAGTCTGAGGCGGGTGGCTCATCTGGACGAGGATCGCGCCAACCTCGCGCGGATTACGAATGTAGACGTTGCCGATTCCATCAACGCCGCACTGTATGGAGTCAGATCCGGAGTATTGAGAGAAGGCGATCAGCAGATCCCGGTTGTTGGACGGCTGCGTATGGAAGAGCGGGCACAGCTCTCAGATCTGCACAGTCTTTACGCGTTCTCCAGTCAAGGCGCGCCTCCCGTTCCCCTTGAACAGATCGCCACTCTGTTATGGCAGCCCTACAGACCAAAGATCAAGCGCTTCGATCAATACCGGACGGTAACCATACAATGCTGGCCTGCGGTAGGACACTTGCCTTCGGACGTGATCTCGGCGGCTATGCCGAGGCTGAAAAAATTCCAAGAGCAGCTTCCCGCTGGGTTCATCTTCCGTTTTGCCGGCGAATACAAAGAACAGGTGAGCGGGTTCCAAGATCTTACGACGGTGCTGGTAATTTGCGTCTTTGCACTCTATTTGGCGCTGCTGGCGCAATTCCGGCATGCGGTTAAGCCGCTGATCGTGTTTGCGGCCATTCCGTATGGAGCGACGGGAGCCATCATTTCGCTCGCGATTATGGCGCAGCCATTCGGGTTCATGGCGTTCCTGGGAGTCATCAGCCTCATCGGCGTGATCGTAAGTCACATCATCGTTCTGTTTGAATTTATCGAGGAGCGAAGAGAGGAAGGCGAGGATTTGGAACTCGCGCTGGCCGATGCCGGCATTCTACGTTTGCGGCCGGTGATGATCACGGTCGCGGCCACCGTGATTGCGCTGTTTCCACTTGCCGCGCACGGCGGTCCTCTATGGGAACCGCTTTGCTATGCGCAAATAGGCGGCCTGACCATTGCCACTTTCGTTACCCTCGGGCTGGTTCCGGTTCTTTACTCTTTTGTCGTGTTGGATTTGAAGCTGATTAAGTGGGAAGGAAAAGAGGCGGCGCCCCCGGCAGAGGCGGAAGTCGAAACGGAACACGTGGAACCCTCCGGAGCACTTGTGTGACGGAATGAACGTTGCGCTCATTCTTCAACACGTCAGAAACTAGTACCCGCTCGCTCGATCTGCTCAAACAACGGGCGAGCCTACGCGCTCCTTTTATATGAAAGGTCCTTTCATTGATGGAATTTTCGCGCCTTCGATCACGAAGACCGGCAGGTATCGCATGTTTTCGCCTGGATACCGGCGCGCTGGCTGGTTTTCGGCGGGCAGCAGCATAAGATCCTCGGGTTCGGTTCAGTAAGCGAGAAATTGAGCACTAATCAGTTATGGATAACGGTCACCTGCCTTTTATTTACATTGCCAGGCATGGAGAAACTGCCTGGACCATTAGCGGGCAACATACAGGTCTGAAAGATTTGCCGCTGACCTCTCAGGGTGAACGCAACGCTCGAGCGTTGGCTGGCAGCCTGAACGGCCTGACGTTCGCAAAAGTATTTACGAGTCCTTTACAACGCGCACGGAACACCTGTGCTTTGGCAGGTTTTGGAGCGGTGGCCGAAGTCGATAACGATCTCGTGGAATGGAACTACGGCGCATACGAGGGTCTGCGTACGGAGGAGATCCACGCGACAAGACCCGGCTGGGATTTGTTTCGTGACGGCTGTCCCGGAGGCGAATCGCCGCAACAAGTATGTGTACGCGCTGAAAACGTAATCCAACGCATACGTGCCGTGAAAGGCAACGTGCTGGTCTTTTCAAGCGGGCATTTCATTCGCGTGCTGGCCGCGCGCTGGATCGGACTTCAACCATCCGTACACTGCGAATCTTTTCTCCTGAGTACCGCGAGTTTGAGTGCCGTCGGTTACGGAAATAGTCTTTCGAATCCGGTGATCCGGTTATGGAATGACACCCATCATGTTTGCGCGAAATAAAGTGAATCGCGATAACGCGGAACCGATTCCCAACAGGAAAGAAGGCGTAATGACATCAGAAAAGGTTATGGAGCCGCCTGCTCATGTGGACGGTCAACAGGTTTCGAAGCTCCTCGATCAATACGGCTGTGGTCCCATTCACTTTGCCGGAACGGACGAGGGCTTGTATGAAAGGCATCTGCTTTTCGACAATGTCATCGATTTGAATGTTGCCTGCGCACGTGATCGCTTTGAGGCGTTCGCCCGCTCCGTACGGGATGCCCTTTCGCAGCGGTGGATCTTGACGGAGAACACGTACGAGAAAGCGCAAGCAAAGCGTATCTACTATCTCTCGATGGAGTTTCTCATCGGCCGCTCGCTCGCAAACAACGTGACGAACCTGCTGCTCAGTCCCATCGCGAATGAGGCGGTACGGGAGAAAAATATCAACTTTGCCGAACTGCTCGAACAGGAGCCGGACGCCGCGCTGGGCAATGGCGGCCTTGGCAGATTAGCGGCCTGCTTCCTCGAATCCATGGCCACAATGGCACTCCCTGGGATGGGTTACGGCCTGCGATACGAGTACGGTATTTTCAAGCAATCTATTGAAAACGGCTGGCAGCGCGAGCAGCCCGACAACTGGCTCCGCTGCCAGGATCCTTGGGAGGTGCCTCGTCCGCACGAAAGCGTCGAAGTGAAGCTGAACTGCTCCCTCGAACTGCGCGGTGGAACTCTTCAGATGGCACCCGGCCGTCCTTCGACTCTAATCGGTCTTCCGTTCGATCGGCCCGTCGTCGGCTATGGCGGGAAGACGATAAACACCCTCCGGTTGTGGGCCGCTGCGGCGCCGAATTCGTTCGACTTCCAAGCGTTCAGCCGCGGCGATTTTGTTGGTGCTGTTACAAACGCGCTTGGAGCCGAATCCCTGACTCGCGTCCTCTACCCGGATGATTCGACCAGCATGGGCCAGGCCCTGCGCTTCGTTCAGGAGTATTTCCTTGCCGCGTGCTCGCTGGCCGATCTTGTGCGGCGTTTTCGCCGGTGTAATGCGAATTGGAGCGCTTTCCCGGAACACGTGGCGATTCAATTGAATGACACCCATCCGACGACCGTGATTCCGGAGTTGATGCGCATCCTGCTGGATGACGCGCATCTGGGCTGGGACCAGGCGTGGGACATCACACAGCGCGCCGTCGGCTACACCAACCATACGTTGCTGCCGGAGGCGCTGGAAAAATGGCCCATTGCGTGGTTTGAGATGCTTCTCCCCAGGCACCTGGAGATCATCTACGAAATCAATCGCCGATTTCTCGATTCCGTCCGCACTCGCTTCCCGCAAGACGAGGCAAGAGTCCGGCGCGTAAGCCTCATCGAGGATTCCGCAGAGCGAAAGGTCCGCATGGCTAACCTGGCCATCGTCGGTTCCCACAGTACGAACGGCGTCGCTGAAATCCACACGCGGCTGTTGCGCGCCACAACGGTAAAGAATCTGGCTGAAATGTTCCCTGAGCGCTTCAGCAACAAGACGAACGGTGTTACGCCACGCCGCTGGCTGCTGCTATCAAATCCGTCCCTCTCGCGAATCATCACCGAAGCCATTGGCCACGATTGGATCACCAATTTGCATGAGCTCTGGCGCCTGAGAGCGCTTGCGCACGAACCCGACTTCTGCTGTTCTTTCAGAAAGGCCAAGCGCGAAGCCAAAGTGAAATTTGCGGACTGGCTGAAGTCAGTTTCCGGAACTGCCGTTAATCCAGATACCATCTTCGATGCGCAGATCAAACGCATTCACGAATACAAGCGGCAACTGCTGAACGCTTTGCGCATTGTTGTCATTTACAATCGCCTGCGTCAGAACCCAGGACTGCCAATCGCGCCTCGAACGTTCTTCTTTTCCGGCAAAGCTGCGCCGGCTTACCAATTGGCCAAGCTCATCATTAAGTTCATCAATAATGTGGCTGCCACAATCGATAGCGATCCGGTGGTTCGCGATCGTCTGAGAGTAGTGTTTCTGCCCGATTACCGTGTCACACTCGCGGAGCGGCTGATTCCGGCCTGCGATATCTCGAACCAAATCTCGACGGCGGGCTATGAAGCGAGCGGCACAAGCAACATGAAATTCATGATGAATGGCGCGCTCACCGTCGGCACCCGCGACGGCGCCACCATTGAGATGGCACAGGAAGCCGGCGAGGACAATTTCTTCTTGTTCGGGCTTACCGCGGAGCAGGTTGCTTCCAGCCGGCCTTGGTACAACCCGCACTGGCATTACGATCACGAGCCCGAGACGCGCGCGGCACTCGACCTTATCTTCTCTGATCATTTCAGCCCCAATGAGAAGGGCATCTTTGCTCCTCTCCGTGACGTGCTTCTGACGCGCGGAGATTATTACATGCATTTGGCGGATCTGACGTCTTTCGTCCAGGCGCATCAAGGCGTGGAGCAACTGTATGCGAACCACGATGCCTGGGCATCAAAGGCGGTCCTGAACATCGCCGGGTCCGGAAAGTTCTCGAGCGATCGAACGATTAATGAATACGCAAATGAAATCTGGGGGGTGAAGCCGTGTCCAGTACGTTAACGGTGGGTCCGAAAGAAGTGATCTCTCCTCTTGCAGGCCGGCCTGCGCCGAAAGAATTGTTAGTCGATGTGGCGCGGCTCGAACACGATTATGCCGCGCGACACCCTGATTTAAGCGATCCCAATCAGATGGTGATCTTCGGAACTAGCGGACACAGGGGCTCACCACTTACAGGCACCTTCACCGAATCGCATATTCTGGCCATCACACAAGCCATCTGCGATTTCCGGCGTGCGCACGGCACAGATGGCCCGTTGTTTATGGGCAAGGACACGCATGCTGTATCCGCACCGGCAGAATGCACCGCTTTAGAGGTGCTGGCGGCAAATGGCGTGGAAACGATCATTCAGCGCGACAACGGCGTAACTCCGACCCCGGTTATCTCGCACGCCATTCTCGTTTATAACCGTGGCCGCAGAGAGCATTACGCTGACGGGATCGTTGTAACTCCATCCCACAATCCTCCTGAGGATGGCGGCTTCAAGTACAACCCGCCCTGCGGCGGCCCCGCCAGCACGGAGGTGACGCATTGGATCGAAAACCGCGCGAATGAGTTACTCAGAGAAGGAAACGCCAGCGTCAGGCGCCTATCGTATAAGGCGGCTCTCAAAGCCGCGACCACGCATCCGAAAGACCTTGTCCTGCCGTATGTGCGCGACCTCGTACACATCGTCGATATGGACGCGATCCGGGGAGCCGGCCTGAAACTCGGGGTGGATCCGCTTGGAGGCGCTTCTCTCCCCTACTGGGAACCGATCAACGAACTATACAGGCTGGACGTCACCGTTGTGAACCCGGTTCTCGATCCAACGTTTTCGTTCATGACCGTCGACCACGACGGAAAAATCCGCATGGACTGCTCCAGTCCGTACGCGATGAGACGCTTGGTAGCGATGAAAGATCGATACCGCCTGGCATTCGCTAACGATCCGGATTCTGACCGGCACGGCATCGTCAGCCCGTCAGCGGGCTTAATGAATCCTAACCATTACCTTGCAGTTGCCATTCAATATCTTCTCCAGCACCGTCCGAACTGGTCGTCGGGCGCATGTATAGGTAAGACTGTCGTGAGCAGCAGCATCATCAACAAAGTTGTCGAAAAGCTTGGTCGGACTTTGTGGGAAGTTCCCGTCGGATTCAAATGGTTTGTCCCTGGGTTATTCGATGGCTCATGCTGCTTCGGTGGTGAAGAGAGCGCCGGCGCCAGTTTCTTGCGTCTAGACGGATCCGTATGGACGACGGACAAAGATGGCCTGATCATGGACCTGCTTGCAGCCGAGATCACCGCGCGCACCTTCAAGGATCCGGGCGAACACTATCGTGAATTGACGGCAGAGTTCGGCAAACCTTACTACACGCGAATCGATGCGCCTGCCACCCCTGAGCAAAAAGCGAAGTTACAGGCAATCTCGCCGGATGACGTTACTGAATCAACCCTTGGCGGTGAGCCGATTCACGCCAAATTGACAAATGCGCCCGGCAATAACGCGCCCATAGGCGGACTGAAAGTAGAAGCTGGCAGCGGATGGTTTGCAGCACGTCCATCGGGTACGGAAAACGTGTACAAGATATACGCCGAGAGCTTCCACAGTGAAGCGCACCTGAACACGATCCTCGTCGAAGCGCAGCAGATTGTCGACAACGCCCTCAAATCCTCGAAGGGCCACGCATGAGGGGCCAGGGCGGCACTCCAGTTGTTGCCCCGTTCCCCGCAGATTACCGCGCTTCAGGTCTGCTGCTGCATGTTACCTCACTGCCGTCGCGATTCGGCATCGGCGATCTGGGACCGGCCGCTTTTGCCTGGATCGATCGGCTGGCCGACTCAGGCCAGAGTTGGTGGCAATCGCTCCCGTTAGGTCCCACGGGATACGCGAACTCCCCCTATCAGGCTTTATCGTCTTTCGCCGGTAACTGGCTCATCATCAGCCCTGAGGAACTGATCGCGGATGGCCTGGTTAGCGTGGCCGATTGTCAAAGAAATTCATTCCCGGCAGAGTTTGTAGATTACGAGGCCGTCATGGCCTTCAAGCATTGCCTGCTCGAAACAGCTTGGCGAAATTTCAAGCTGGGTGCGAGAGCGGACCTGCACTCGGATTACGAGCAATTCTGCATCTCGGAAGCACACTGGCTCGACGACTATGCCCTCTTCCGAGCCCTGAAGGATAGATACAACGGAGCTTATTATCTCGATTGGCCGGTGGAATTAGTTCAGCGGGCTCCAAACGCTATGGGCCGTGCACGGCGCGAGCTTGCAGCCGAGATTGACGCGATATGCTTTGCCCAATTCCTTCTCCTTCGTCAAGGTGAACGCGTCAGACGATGCGCCAATACGAAAGGCGTGCGATTGGTAGGCGACTTGCCGTTCTTTGTTTCGCCCGATTCGAGTGACGTCTGGGCGCATCCCGACCTATTCCTCCTCGATAATCAACAGCGGCCTAAGTTTGTTGCCGGAGTTCCTCCCGATTTTTTCAGTGCTACAGGGCAGCTGTGGGGAAATCCTGTTTACAATTGGGATCTGATCCAGCAGACTGGATACCGCTGGTATCTCGATCGTGTGCGCGCTCTGCTGGCGCACGTGGACGTAATCCGCCTTGACCATTTTCGCGGGTTCGCCGCTGCCTGGCACGTGCCGGCGGGAGCACCCACTGCGCAGTCCGGGAACTGGGTGCCCGGCCCTGGCGTCGATTTGTTTGAAGTGATGAAGCGCGAACTCGGCGATCTTCCATTCATCGCGGAAGATCTCGGAGTAATCACTCCCGATGTCACAGCGCTGCGCGATATGTTCGAGATACCCGGAACAAGGGTCCTGCAGTTTGCGTTCGACGGCAATTCTGCCAATCCGCATCTGCCTCAGAACTATGTCCACAACGCCGTGGCGTACACCGCAACCCACGACAACAACACCACACGGGGCTGGTTCGAATCGCTGCCCGAGGATCAGCGGCAAACGATCTGGCGATACTTAGGACGATCCTCCGGAGCAAGTCACGACGTTCCAGTCGCGCTGATTGAGCTGGCATGGTCTTCGCAGGCGGGCTTGACTGTAGCACCATTGCAGGATCTTCTGAACCTGGGCGGGGAGGCGAGGATGAACGTGCCGGGCCGTGCCGAAGGTAACTGGCGATGGCGCTGCACTGAGGCTATGCTCGCACCGTCCAGCTTTCAATGGCTCCGCCGCACGACAGAATCTGCGGGCCGGATGCAGCCCGTAACCGCCTTGGCATAGACTGCGGCCTTCACCGCTAATTCTTGACTCAAGGCGGCATCTTGTTTTTGAGGTTCTAACATGAAATCGACACAACAACTTCACGATCTCGGCCAAAGTATCTGGCTCGATAACATCACACGCGATCTTCTGGATAGCGGCACACTTGAGCGTTATATCAAAGAGCTATCGGTTACTGGACTTACCTCTAACCCGACAATATTTGACCATGCCATAAAAAATAGCGTCTCCTACGATGCCGAAATTCGACAAAAAGCCTCCCAGGGCGCATCGGGAGAGAAGCTGTTTTTTGAGTTAGCGCTTGAAGATCTCAAGCGGGCAGCCGCTCTCTTTCGGCACATACACGATCAGACCAACGGTGTCGATGGCTGGGTATCATTAGAGGTATCCCCTCTCCTGGCGCACGATTCCGCAAATACGTTGCGGGCTGCTGAAGAACTGTTTCTGCGTGCGGGGTTGCGCAACCTGTTCATCAAAATTCCCGGCACCAACGAGGGTATCCCCGCCATTGAAGAAGCCATCTACAAAGGCATACCTGTCAATGTGACTCTTCTCTTTTCTCGCGAGCATTATCTTGCCGCGGCCGAAGCGTTTCTTCGCGGGATCGAACGGCGCATCGAGGCCGGGCTCAATCCCAACGTCGGATCCGTAGCATCGGTGTTTATCAGCCGGTGGGACACACCTGTCATGGAGAAGGTCCCGAAAAGTCTCCGAGACCGGCTTGGCATCGCGATGGCAAAGCGCACTTACAACGCGTATCGCACTCTGTTAGATTCGCCGCGGTGGCAACGCATATACAACCTTGGCGCGCGGCCGCAGCGCCTGCTTTGGGCCAGCACCGGCACCAAAGACCCGAAAGCATCGGACGTTCTGTACATCAAAGCGCTCGCGGCCCCCTTCACGGTGAACACCATGCCCGAGAGTACGCTCAAAGCTTTTGCCGATCATGGTGAGCTTGGCATCTCGCTGCCAGCCGACGGTGGCGATTGTGAAGAGGTTCTGGCGGAGTTTGCCAAGGCCGGTGTCGACGTAGACGCGCTGGGGGCGCAACTCCAGTTGGAAGGCGCCAAGTCGTTCGTCAGCTCATGGAACGAGCTGATGGGCGTAATCGAATCTAAGAGTGCCGCACTCCGGAAAGCGAGCTAAACGGAATGAAAACCATAGGTTTTAACAAGCCCCTCTACATCCTGCCGTTCGATCATCGCGGCTCGTTCCAGACCAAGATGTTCGGCTGGACCGGTACTTTGACGGTTGATCAGACTGCACAAATCGCCGCGGCAAAGCAGGTAATCTATGACGCTTTCGTGGCCGCCGTTGAAAGTGGTGTTCCCAAAGAGAAGGCTGGCATTCTGGTCGACGAGCAGTTCGGCGCAGCAATTCTTCGAGACGCTGCAAAGCACGGATACGGTACTTCCTGCCCCGCTGAAAAGAGCGGCCAGGATGAGTTTGACTTCGAATATGGCGAAGATTTCGCCGAGCATATCGAAGCTTTTCACCCCACGTTCTGCAAGGTTCTGGTGCGCTACAACCCGGAAAGCGACCGCACACTTAACGAGCGGCAGGCTGCGCGCCTGCGCCGCTTATCCGATTATCTCCGCAATCAAAGCCGCAGCATGTTTATGTTCGAGCTGCTCGTGCCCGCGGAAACGGCCCAGCTCGCGCGCCTTAACGGCGACAAGAAGAAATATGATCTCGAACTTCGCCCAAAGCTTATGGTAGCCGCCATCCATGAACTGCAGCAGTATGGTGTCGAGCCGGACGTCTGGAAAATCGAGGGACTCGAAACTCGTAAGGACTGCGAGAACGTAGTGGCTGCGGCGCGCAGCGGTGGCCGGGACACCGTCGGCTGCATCATTCTGGGCCGTGGCGAAGATGATCAGAAGGTACACGAGTGGCTGGCCACGGCCTGCCAGGTTCCCGGGTTCATCGGTTTCGCGGTGGGACGCACGACTTTCTGGGAGCCGGTCGTGCAGTGGCGCGCAAAACAAATCACGCGGCCCAAAGCGGTGAGCGAAATTGCTCGGCGCTATCACGAATTCGTGGATATCTTCGAGGGCAAACCGTGTGCCGTCTGAGGACGCAATACTGATTTCGTGGAACTGGCCCTTATCCGCGGCGCTGTATCAATTGTTTCGAGTCGTGCGGCGAGCCGGATCATCAAGGTAGAGTGTTATCCGCTGTGCCCTGCCGGTTCGGCGGGCACGAAAGGTTAGACGGGCAACACACGGCATAAAGGCGATGCAGACAACTAACTCTCATTCCGACGCGCTGGTCTTTTTCGGCGCAACAGGCGATCTGGCCTATAAGAAAATTTTTCCGTCGCTCCAGGCTATGGTGAAGCGCGGCAATCTGGACATGCCAGTGATCGGCGTGGCCAAAGCGGGATGGAATATTGAGCAGTTCCGCGCGCGGGCTCGCGACAGTGTGGAAAAACACGGAGCGTTTGATCGCGCCGCCTTTGACAAACTCTGCCGTTTACTGCACTACGTGGACGGCGACTACAAAGACCCAGCCACGTTCCAAGCCATTCGGAAGGAACTCGGCGCGCGCTCCAGGCCGGCGTACTACCTTGCGATCCCGCCGGCGCTGTTCGCTCTTGTAGTCGAAGAACTCGGAAAGCTGTGTTGCGTTCGAGATGCCCGAGTCATTCTCGAAAAGCCATTTGGAACGGACTGGGCTTCAGCGCGTAAATTGAATGAGGTTTTGCTCGCCACGTTCCCGGAATCATCCATTTTTCGCATTGATCATTACCTCGGCAAAAAGCCGGTTCGCAACATGGTGTTCTTCCGGTTCGCGAATTCGTTCCTTGAACCTTTCTGGAACCGCAATTACGTCGAGAGCGTTCAGATCACCATGGCGGAGGATTTCGGCGTGCAAGGGCGTGGCGCTTTCTACGACCAGACAGGGACCATTCGCGATGTAGTTCAGAATCACCTGTTTCAGGTCCTCGCCAATCTCGCGATGGAGCCGCCGGTCAGAACGGACAGCGAATCGATTCGAGACGAAAAGGTGAAAGTGTTGAAGGCGATCAAGCCGCTTACCGAAAGCGACGTTGTCCGGGGGCAGTTTCGGGGCTACAAATCCGAAAAGGGTGTGGCGCCCAAGTCGCGCACAGAGACGTATGTCGCGCTACAGCTTGGAGTGGATTCCTGGCGCTGGCAAGGAGTTCCGTTTTACATTCGGGCAGGTAAGTGTTTGCCGGTCACAAGCACCGAAGTTCTGGTTCGGCTGCGGCTGCCGCCAGAAATATACTCCAGAAATACGCTGGCCCGGAACCATATTCGATTTAGAATCAATCCCGAAGTAGCGATTGCCATGGGCGTGATGGCCCTGGCTCCCGGCGAGGATCTAAGGACCCAGGTAGTGGAAATGGTAGCCAGCCGCCAACCTTGCCCTGAAGAGATGGACGCCTACGAGAAAGTGCTTGGCGATGCGATCACTGGTGATGCGACGCTGTTCGCCCGCCAAGACTACGTGGAAGAGGCGTGGCGCATCGTGGATACCGTGCTCAAGGCGAATACTCCCGTTTACGAATACGACCCGGGCACCTGGGGACCTGAAGAGACTGCACAACGAATCGCTCCGGCCGAAGGCTGGAACAACCCCGTGCTTGCGGCGGAACCTGAGGTCCGTACCGAACTCTCCGCTGTAGGCACCTAGATGGTGGCGCGGACGGTCGTGCAGTGCCGTCCGCCGTTTTCGGTAGCTACAAGCAACGAGGAGGAATGATCAAATGCGCGTTGGAGTCGCCACCGATCATGGTGGTTTCGCCTTAAAAGAAGAGTTAGTTGCTCACCTTCGTGAGGCCGGGCACGAGGTGACGGACTTTGGAGCACACGATCTCAATTCGTCCGACGACTACCCCGATTACGTTGTCCCGCTCGCGCGCGCCGTTGCGGCTGGGAAAGTAGACCGAGGCATTGCGATTTGTGGCAGCGGTGTCGGCGCCTCGGTCTGTGCCAATAAGATCCCGGGCGTTCGCGCCGGATTGATTCACGATCACTTCTCGGCACGGCAAGGTGTCGAAGACGATCACATGAATATCATCTGCATGGGCGGTAGAACCGTGGGACCCGCGGTGGCCCAGGATCTGCTTGATACGTTTCTTGCCGCCGGTTTCAGTCAAGCCGAGCGTCACCTTCGCAGGTTGGGCAAAGTTGCCGCGCTCGAAAACCAGTTTGTAGGCCACTAACGGCCTAGTAAGAGACAGCAGGAGCTGAAAACAATGAGTGTCACTCACCCCGTCGTGCCCGTTACCGGGACAGAAATCGACGAATTGTGCATCAACACGATCCGTACTCTTTCGATTGACGCCGTCCAGCAAGCCAAGTCAGGGCATCCGGGAACGCCCATGGCCCTCGCGCCGCTGGTCTATACACTCTGGAATCGCGTCATGCGTTTTGATCCGCGCGATCCGATCTGGCCTAATCGCGACCGGTTCGTCCTTTCGAACGGTCACGCCTCAATGCTGCTCTGGTCGATCCTGCATCTGACCAAAACGCAATCGGTGAATGCCGATTACGAGATACTGGGCCAACCTTCTGTCAGCCTGGAGGACATTCGCCGCTTCCGCCAGATCGGGAGCAAGGCGGCCGGCCATCCCGAATATCACTGGACTTCAGGTGTTGAGACCACCACAGGCCCGCTCGGGCAGGGAGTCGCCACGAGTGTCGGCATGGGTATCGCTCAAAAATGGCTTGCAGATCGTTACAATCGCCCCGGCTTCGACATTTTCGATTACGACATCTACGCCGTCTGCGGCGACGGCTGCCTCATGGAGGGCATTTCATCGGAAGCAGCCTCGCTCGCCGGTCATCTCGGCCTCGATAACATCTGCTGGATCTACGACAACAACCACATCACCATTGAAGGCAACACGCGCATCACCTTCACCGAAGACGTTGCAGCCAGGTTCCTCGCCTATGGCTGGAACGTGTTGCGAGTGGGCGATGCAAATGACCTGGAGCGCATCGAGCATGCGTTCGCTGTTTTCCACAACACCAAAGGCAGACCGACGCTCATTGTTCTCGATAGCCACATCGGCTATGGCTCGCCGCACAAACAGGACACCTCCGCGGCTCATGGCGAGCCCTTGGGCGAAGAGGAAGTCCGGCTTTGCAAGCGCGCCTACGGCTGGCCGGAAGACGCAAAGTTTCTGGTACCCGATGGCGTATATCAACACTTCGAGGCCGGAATCGGCGCGCGCGGCGCACAGGCGCGAACGGATTGGACAAAGCTTTTCGAAGCCTACCGGGCACAGCACCCGGACCTCGCTGCGGAGATCGAACAGATGCAGCGGCGCGAACTCCCGGCAGGATGGGACAAGAACCTTCCCGTTTTTCCAGCGGACCCGGCCGGCATCCCGGGCAGGGAAGCGTCCGGAAAAGTGCTGAACGTACTCGCGCAAAATATTCCGTGGGTTCTCGGCGGGTCAGCCGATCTCGGCCCCTCCACCAAAACATACTTGACGTTCAAAGGCGCGGGCGATCTTCAGGCCGATTCTCCAGGGGGCAGAAACCTGCATTTCGGCATCCGCGAACATGCAATGGGCGCAATTGTCAACGGGCTCTCGTTATCAAAGCTTCGCGCCTTTGGGGCGTCTTTCTTTATCTTCAGCGACTACGCGCGTCCCGCTATCAGACTTGCGGCCCTCATGGAGTTGCCGTCCATCTTTATCTTTTCGCACGATGCCATGGGTGACGGCGAAGACGGACCGACGCATCAACCCGTTGAGCACCTTGCATCGCTGCGCGCCATTCCAGGATTGATGACCTTCCGCCCAGCCGACGCCAACGAAGTCGTCGAAGTCTACCGCTACGTCATGCAATTGCGTCATAAACCGGCGGTCCTCGCGCTCTCGCGTCAAGCGTTACCCACGTTCGATCGTGCGAAATACGCACCCGCATCCGGCGTAGCGCGCGGTGCTTATGTCATTGCGGACGCCCCGGGCGGCGATCCCCAGGTGCTACTGATTGCTTCCGGCAGTGAGGTCAGCCTTGCATTAGATGCACACGAAAAACTCGTTGGCGAAGGCATCCGCTCGCGTGTGGTCTCGATGCCGTGCTGGGAACTGTTCGAACAACAAACGCCGGAATACCGCGAAAGCGTGCTGCCCTCGCATGTCGCGGCTCGCGTGGCTATCGAACAGGCTTCGACCTTCGGATGGGAGCGTTATGTCGGTCACTCGGGCAGCATTATTGGTATGAAGACATTCGGAGCGTCGGCGCCGCTGAAAGAGCTGCAGAAAAAGTTCGGCTTCGAGCCCGGCCGCGTCGTAGAGGTCGCCAAGGAAGTCCTGCGCAGGCCTTAGGCCGTCCGCTCGCTACCCGATGAGTACCGTTCTTGACCGTGCGGCCGTACAAAAGCTGACAGCGGAGTTTCGTCACGCGACAGCGGGAAGGACGTATCCCCTCGGCGCGAGAATCCTGCACGATGGCGTTAATTTTAGTGTCTACTCGCGTGGTGCATCTGCGGTCGAATTGCTGCTGTTCGGTCGCGAAGGCGATGCACGCCCCGCTCGCGTCATCTCGCTCGATCCTGCAACAAACCTGACCTGTCACTACTGGCACGCTTTCGTCCCGGGAGTCCAGCCCGGTCAGATTTATGGTTATCGAGTGCATGGTCCCTGGGACCCGCCGAATGGAATGCGCTTCGATTCAACGAAAGTGCTCCTCGATCCGTACGGCCGGAGCGTTGTCGTGCCTAATAACTATAGGCGGGACGCGATTCGTGTGAATGAGGAGAATACCGCGGCTGCGATGAAGAGCGTTGTCGTAGACATGCAGGCTTACGATTGGGAACGCGATGCCGCGTTTGATTGGGCGCGCGATGCCCCTCCGAAACGGCCATGCGCGCGCACCATCATTTATGAGCTGCACGTGCGAGGCTTCACCCGCCATCCCAGTTCCGGTGTCGCGGAAAATCTGCGAGGCACTTATGCTGGCTTAATCGAGAAGATTCCATACCTGCAAGATCTTGGCATCACCGCAGTCGAGCTTCTGCCGGTGTTTCAATTCGACGCACAGGACGCCCCCGCCGGTCAAGTCAATTATTGGGGCTATGCGCCCGTTTCTTTCTTCTCCCCTCATCGTGCCTACAGCTCGCGCCAGGATCCGGAGGGACCGGTGGATGAGTTTCGCGATATGGTGAAATCTCTACACCGCGCCGGTATTGAAGTCATTCTGGATGTGGTCTACAATCACACGGCCGAAGGAGACCAAAACGGCCCCACCTTAAGCTTCCGTGGCCTCGAAAACAGCGCGTATTACATACTCGAACAAGACCGTTCCCGCTATGCAAATTACAGCGGGACAGGCAACACGCTGAACGCAAATCATCCCATCGTCCGGCGGATGATTATTGACAGCCTGCATTACTGGGTGCAGGAAATGCATGTAGACGGTTTCCGTTTTGACCTCGCGTCCATTCTTAGTCGAGACTCTTCGGGTCAGCCGATGTCGAATCCGCCGGTCCTTTGGGATATTGACTCCGATCCCGCCCTGTCGGGCACGAAAATGATCGCGGAGGCGTGGGATGCAGGCGGCCTTTATCAAGTCGGCAGCTTTGTTGGCGATAGCTGGCGGGAGTGGAACGGACGCTTCCGCGATGATGTGCGCAGCTTCTTCCGCGGCGACGAGGGTTTCGTGGGCAAAGTCGCCGACCGGATCCTCGGTAGCCCTCAGATCTACGGTTACAAGGAACGCGAACCCGAAGAGAGCGTCAACTTTATAACTTGTCACGACGGCTTCACTCTGAACGACCTCGTCTCTTACAACGAGAAGCACAATGACGCGAACGGCGAAGGTAATCGCGATGGCTGCAATGATAATCGAAGCTGGAACTGTGGTGTTGAAGGTCCCACCGATGATCCCGCTGTAGAGAGGCTTCGAGAGCGGCAGGTCAAGAACTTCTTAACCTGCGCGATGCTTTCTTTAGGCATGCCCATGATCCTCATGGGCGACGAAGTCCGCCGTACGCAACTAGGCAATAATAATGCTTATTGCCAGGACAATGAAATCAGTTGGTTTGATTGGACGCTCCTTTCGAAGCACGCCGGCGTGCATCGCTTCGTCAAACTTCTTATTGACCGGCGGCTCTTAGCAGAGAGCCATAATATGAGCCTCAACCAGCTCCTTCGGGAATCGAACAAAGCCTGGCACGGTGTGAAACTGTTTCAGCCCGATTGGCGAAATAGCTCGCGCAGCATTGCTTTCAGCGCGGAGTTAAGGGACGAAAGGCAAGTCGGCCACTTCATTCTGAATGCGTACTGGGAGCCGCTTGAATTTGAACTGCCCCGCGTGCCTGACAACGGGGGAGGCGGCGGGTGGCGTCGATGGGTCGACACTTCGCTGGACTCGCCGGAGGACATTGTTGAATGGCAGAATGCCCCCGCCATCGTAGACTCGAAGTACTCCGTTGGCCCGCGCTCGGTCGTAATTCTTTACTCACCTCTTTGAACTGCCTTTGGAGAAAGCCGCAGCGTAATCGAGATCGGATAGTGATCGGACGCTCCAACATCGGAATGCACCCGTGCTGACGCGACCTCGACGTGGCCGGACACGAACGCCCAATCGATAGCGCGTGGACGCCGAAATATCCCACCACTAGCTGTCGTGTGCGGCTTGCGCGCCCCAAGTACGCTTCGGAAGCCAACTTTTTCAATTGCACAGAGCGCACCTGCGCGCGAAACGTCGAAATTCAGATCGCCGGCGAGTACGCGCGGCCGGTCTGTAACGCTTTGCTCAGCGTTCTTCAGTATCTCCTGCAACTGAGAGTGCCGCAGATCGTTACCACCTCGGCTTTCGAGGTGAACGTTGTAGATCGTCCATCGCGTTCCCGCCAGATCGACATCGCTTACGAGCGCAATACGCCCCCCAAGCCGCTTCTGGAAAGGCTTTACGGCTGGGACAAACCATCGAGGACGCCAGAAATTGGACTGCCGCCGAAACCGCAGCAAGCGCGGATTCGCCACATCCCCTCGCGATAATGTAGCTTGTCCGTGATAAGCCGCTCCGGTGCTTGACCCCTGTGTAAGCTCCTGAAATTCGCACCCGAAAGCGTAGTTCATTGAAAGATTGCGCGCAAGTTCCTCGGCAACGTTCAGGTACCCGGTTCTTCGCGCATTGAGATCTACCTCTTGCAGTATCAGGAGATCCGCAGCCTGAGATTTAAGGAATCCAAGGATGTCTCCCAACCGGAGACCTCGATTGATGTTCCAGCTAACTACTTTCAACGCTTGCGCCTGCGGCAATTGCGATTTACTGTCTGCGAAATTACCGCGTAGAACGTGGTCCATCCACCTGAATTCAGGCCGCAGCAGGTTGCGGTGCACTCGATACACGCGAATTTCGCGATCGTGCGATAACCCAATACGAGTGGAGAGCCAGTATCCAGACTACATTCGCCCCGATCGCCGACAGGATGAACGCAACCTTCGTCAGGTTGAAAAGAGCAAAGAAGAGCAGCGCATACGGCAGGAAACAACGCCGCACCATGAACTCAGTGTGCCTGCTGATATAAACCAGCAGGTTTGATCGTTTCCTGTCCGCGTGAGCATGCCAGATCTGTAGCAACTGCTCGGGGCGATCACGCGCGAGCCACCGGCGAGATAATGCCGTGGCGACTAAACTCACAATGGCCCCGAAAAGAAGAGCTGAGCCCCAAATAAGCCAGGTTTCGGTTCCTGAGCTCCTCGTGAGTCCTATCGTCAAACCGCAGAAGATAAGCACGTAGTATAGATAATCACAAATTGTCTCGAGCCAGCATCCGAAGTCAGATTCTTGCAGCGTCAACCGGGCTACTTCGCCGTCACAACCATCAAGAATGCTCGCCGACAACGACAAAAGCGCGCCGCAGAGAGTATTCAAGTAACCTCCCGCCGCAAAGAACACAGCAGAAGTAATACTAACGCCTAGTGTAAATATGGTCACCATGTTCGCTGTGATCGGAAGCTTCACCAGCTGCCGGCTGATCCTTATCGATATCTTCCGGTTCATTTGGGCGAAGAAGCCGTCCGTTGGCTTTACTAACCAGCGATCAAGCTTTTGCTCTGCTGAGGCGCGGTCTGCTCGGGCGGCGACGCGCTGCCATAAATCGTCCGTCACTTGCACGCATTGCAGGGAAGGTTGCGATCTCAGGTACTCATACAGCTTGTCGACGTTGTTGGGTTCAAGTTTATTTTCTTCCGCGGCACTGAGTATCATGTTGGCAGGAATTGCACAAATGCCCACCGGCTGCTCTCCTGTCACCATCGCTAACCCCCCGCGCTCGCGTGTCCACTCGACGGCTTTCCGGAACAAAGAGGAATGGTAAGTCCTGTCGCCCGCTATCAATATAAGCTGCCTGCCACCTGCCTGGCCGGCGATATCTTTCAGAGTGGTCGATAAGGAAGCGTCCAGGCCGATAATCACCCATTCCACACAGCCCGGAACGCGTCCGGTGCGCAAAAGATCGCGCTGAATCTTAGGCCCGCTAACCGAGTCAACCAAAACAAGAATGCGTCCTGCGCCGGCTTTCCGAGCACGTAAGATCGCTCGTAACAGAATGGGAAGGGTTCCGACTCGCATAAGTGGGGATACTGGAGCATCGTCGTTGTTTCCGCTGTCAGCAATGACAACGGCCGTCGGACCAGGCTTTAGAACCTGCAGTTTCCGTTCGGGAGAGCTGCCAGTGCTCTCGTGCTTTTTTGATTTAGAAAGCACCACGAGACAAATAACACCTACAGCCGCCCAGAAAAGAGATCGAATACGTCTTGCGATTCCAAACACCAACCCAGCCGCGCCTCCAAGGCCGAACATCTTCATAATAAGAACGCTTCCTCCCTCATAAGTACCGATATTCCCCGGATTGATCGAGCCCACTGCATTCAGGGCTTTCGTGAGCGCTTCAATCAGAAGGGCGCCGAACAGGCCGACTCCGGCGCCCATGAAGCACAGGATGAGAAACACTTCGAACACCGCCATGAAATGGCACAGCAGATTCAGCCCGAAGCAGGCCCAAAACGCTTCAGGCGTTTCGTTTTTGAAGGCGAGGAGCTTGGCTTCGGTCGATTCGATTATCGATTGCTTCGCCTCTACCCAGCGTCTGGATATTCGGAAATAACTTGCCATTCGCGCCGTTCGGGATAGCACCGGCCACCGCTTGCACATAGCAACGATAAGCAAAGCAACTAATCCGATCAGGACGAGGAGAAAAAGGAACGCTGACACCTTTAGTGCATGCGCAAGCGGAAGCACCAGTAATCCAGCCGTGATGCCTACAATGCTCGTTATAATGCCGGCAATCATGAATAGCCCGCGTTCCAGGGTCACTGACGAGATAACCGTGTCCACTGGCAGCGTTCGGCTCAGGAGCGAAATGCGCAGTCCGTCACCGAAGAACTGGCCTATGATTCCAACTTGACCGCCGGCCTCCGCGGCCAGCCGTAGTCCGGCTAAGCGCCAGAAGGAAGCCTTTTCGCCCGTGAGCGTCAGCCGCCACGCCCATGTTTTCAACAAATGGCAGACGCCCCCAAGAGCAATGACGAGAGCCAAACCCCACCCGAGCGCCATAACCTCTGCCGAGAGTTTTCGCGAGTCGAATTGCCGGACAAGGAATACGAGTAACGCCACACCGGCGGCCGCGGCAAAAAACCGGACCGGAATCCGCCCTCTGCCAATCAACCTATGCACGGGCTAACTGCTCCGCTACCGGTGTTCGGCTGAAATCGCGATCGAAGATGCCTTCGGCATACGCCAGTGCCTCGGGCGTATCGACATCTTGCCAGTGCGCATCGCCGATATCAAAACTTCGTAATTTATCTTCCCGGATTAGCGCGCGCATGCCATCCGACAACGAACACATCCCCTTATTCGCAGCCCGGTCAAGCGCTCTGAATAGCGACGGCCCGCACAAAAACATACCGGTATCCAAGGCGTTATAGTCCGTAAGTTCTTTCCCGATTTCAGCAATCCGGCTTCCATCGCACCTGACCTTCGTCGCGTCGTCCAGATCGAAGATCGTATCGAGCTTTCGGTCAGTAGCAAGGATCGCCTCGCCCGGCTCAAGCTGCTGCTTTAGCATCATGCGGGCGGTTCTTGGTTCAAAAATATGGTCGGCCATAACCAACAAGAACGGCCCGCATAACTGTTGTCTGGCCTCAAGCACAGAACTGCCGTTACCCCGCTCGTACTCACGGTTCTCCACAAAAGTGATCCGCGCGCCATGCGGCCGATGATTCGCGAACCAGTGACGAATCATCTCGCCGCGATAGCCCACGACAATGACAAAGTCACCCACCCCGGCTTCGCAGGCGCTGAGCACCACATGCGCGAGAAGCGGAACGTCGTGCAACGGCACCAGCGGCTTAGGAAGCCCGCCGGATTTTGATACTAATCGGCTGCCGTTGCCGGCCGCCAGTATAAGACATTGATCAGTTGTTAGCGCCATATTGGGACCTCGAAAGCATCGGCATTTTTGTGACGTAGTTGAAGTAATCGATCGTGACCTCGGTCGGTCCGAAAATGCGGGCGTCGGTTATCGACCGGTCGGAAGCCGGTAACCATAACGGCCCGTTCTTCTGGTAGGTGTGGACAAACTGGATTTTCTTGATCCAAAACGATGGATTCTTAGCGGGCTCACCCTCGATGCGCACAATCGCGTATTCGTCGGCGTCGATCCAAATTGTGCCCCGTATGAGATATTTGTCTTCCGTTTTAGGAGTGATTGCGAGCGCATACGCCGGACGTCCGGCAGCTACATCTTTGCCGATCATCCGGAACGAGTAATTGTCCGGCGTGATACGCGACCGCTCGCGATTGTCGGGCAGTGACGCTTCTCGTTCGCTCTCGAGCAGCCGCGGGAACACATGGTGGCGTGCTCCGCCCCACCCGTTCTCCGAAACAGTATGGAATTCCTTCGATCCGTCGTCTAGACAGTTCATCCGGACCAGCATCTCCGCCCGCTTGTGGTGGCGTTCGTTTTCCAGGACATATCGCCGGAAACCGCTGTAGCTACGTAGAGCCGCTTGGCGTTGACTTTCACGTTCCATCATTCTGGATACAATTTCATCGGTGCTTGGAAGCGACTGGCTGTAACCTCGCACAGCCAAGGCAACACTGCAAAGCAATAAAGAGGAGGCTAATTTCACAGTCAGAACTCCAAAACAAATTTGCCGCGGAACGTGCGGCCCACGCCATTAAACAGCGCCCCAAAACGGTAGCTGTCAATATCGTTCTGCACGTCCCGCGGGTTGAAATGATTGAGGATGTTGTACACGCTGAAACCGATCCGAGCCTTGATCTCCTTGTTCGGAAATGGAAGCGTGACAGGCCTTGTCACCATAAGATCGAGCGAGTTGAATCGCGGGAGCCGTTCTGCATTACGCGGTCCGACAAACTCCCGTGACTGGTCTATAACTGAATACGGAAAGCCGGTATGTACATCCAATACTGGCATCAATGTCAGCTTTAGCGGCGCCTGGAACTGCCCCCAAAACAACACACGATTTGGAGCGTCGAACGGAAGCCGGGCGCTGGCGTTCGGATTGATAACTGCCGTCGGATCATTGCCGAAGAATTGATTGAAATCGTTCAGGTCGCCGTATGTTTTTGATCGGACATACGACGCGTTCAAAACGTCCTGGCGAATCTTATAGCGCCCGCTGACACTAAATTCCCGGTAAAAACTGTGCCCTGTGTTTGAAAGCGACAGAATCCCCGCATCGCTCTCCGGATTCAGCGCGAAATCCCGGGTTGTATCACGCTGCAGAAATCCGGCTCTCACGGCCAACGCGGACGTAATTTCTCTGTCCAACTCTACGTTCCAGCCGATACTGCGGGGGTTCCGCAGACCTCCGGTAATGGTGTTGATGTAGGCGATGGACCCTAGCGTCTCGCCCTGCTGACCGAAATCGGTCACTGTTCGGTCGGGCAGCAACGGGAAGGAAGCGACGTTCAGCGGTACGCGGTCATAGAAGATACCGGCGCCGCCTTTTAATAGCGTCTTCGCGTCCTTCGTTAACATGAGGGCGAAGCCGGCCCTTGGCGCTGCGTGGGTCGCACTGGTTATGGAATCCCGGTCCAGACGAAGGCCAAGATCAATGGTTAGGCGGCTCCACGGTGTCCAGGTATCCGCTAAGAACCAGGAAGCTTCATTCTGGCTAATACCGAAACGGGCAAGTGAGCCAAAAGTAATACTCTCGATCAGCGAATTTGTAACCCCCAGAATACTTACCGGCAGAAAGCCGATTCGGCCGTCGTAATTGCTATGCGCCAAATTAAAGCCGGCCTTTACGTTATGCGTTCCTAGAAACTGTCGTCGTCCAAATTGATAAGTCTCTTGCCATTCAGTGCGATATGTGTTGCGCCGTTGACGGTTGAAAAAGCCGCCTTCGGTTGTCTCTACCAGCAGTTCATATGGCGTACCGCTGTTTGCCGTAAGATCTGCATCGTAATGCTTATATGTGAACTGCGATAGAAGTAGAGAATCCGGCCCGGTCGTGTATCGATGCTGGATTGAGGTCATGTCACCTCGCTGGTGAAAGTCCGGCGTCGAAGGCTGCGGGGTGAAAGTATTTAGCCCTAGATAGTTCAACTTCTGCGGATAAAGCGCGAACGACGCAGTCAATGACTGCCGTTCCGTCAAAGTGACGTCAACCTGGTTGTACGAGTTAACACCCTCCAGCTTCATGTCGCGCTCGAGGGGCGGCAGACTCGAAACCGGAGTTCTGAGGAACCGGTATTCAAGTGATGTTGTGAACGCAACCTTGTCCTTAACAAGTGGTCCCGTGAGAGTGAATCGCGGCGTCGCTGCTTCAATGCCGATGAAGTCACCATTCCGTTTTCGTGGTCGAGGAAGAATGTTCTGGATTGAGAAATGAAAAGCGTTAAAGTTACTCGTGACTGTCGAGACGCTGGAGACCGCACCGGCGAGCCTACCGTACTCGGGATCATACGGATTGGCAATCACTTTTACTGAGTCCACGACGTCAATCGGCAGGTTCATCGCCGTGTTGCCCGTCACGGGGTCAGTTACGTTCGCGCTGTTCAATAAGGAGCCGCCCTGTGATGATCTGGCGCCTTTCATATTGATTAGACCGTCCGGACCCCGAACTACTCCCGGTATCAAAGGGAGCAATGCATCAAAGCGCTCGTATTTATTCGGCGCAAGGAGAACCGTAGGCCTACTTATGACCGTCTGGTCAGACGGCTCTTTTTGAATGGTCGGCGCTTCGCCTCCGTTCACCGTTACTAATTGCTTTATTGCTTCGATTTGCAAGCAAACGGGAGACTCAACCGCCGTTCCGGAGACAACCGTGACTGCGCTGGAGCCCGTTAGACCCGGAGCCTTCGCCTCAATCTGATAATTTCCCGGGGGTACATCAGCAAAGTGATACGTTCCTTGCTCGTCGCTTATGGTCTGTTTGGAAGACTGTCCTGTGATTGTCACGTTCGCGCCAGGAACCACAAGTTGCTTTCCATCTGCACCGAGCGTGAACACCGTCCCATGCAAATCGCCACCGGTGCCCGCCGCCAGCCCTGTCTGCACAGCAACGCTTGAAAGAAAGCACGGGCTTATCAATGTGAAGATAGCGAGGAGCGTCCTGCTCTTGTTGTTCGCGGTCTTGTGCACGCGGTTCATGTGTTCCACGACAGGCTCTTTCGCGAGCGACCCAAATGATGTGTGCGCATCGTCGCGTAGTGGTAGGGCAGTCTACTGCCCAAATTCCTTCTCGCGAGTAACCACGCTTGTACAAGCACTTAGCGATCCTCGCGGCTTGGTCGCCCTCGTATCATCACGGCAATTGGTGGGATCTCGACACTTGGCGCTGACTTCCCGCCGAGCACACAGATGTCGTGAGGGCAGCCGGCTCGCCGAGTCGCTTAAAGAGGTAGAAAGACGAGTGGCGAGCGCATTCCCTTGAATCCGGCCTCCACGGTCCTGGCTGTGGTGACTGAAATGCTCCGGCCTTTATGGAGCGTCATTCATCCACTCCTCAAACGGCGAAAATAAAGGGGTTCCGGAAATAGGGCAGCCGGCGCGTAGAAAAAGACTATAGAGGGCGAGAACAGAAATGAGTAGAATCTGCACAGTCTGCGGTTACAGTGAGTCCAAAGTGATTGCCGGTGCTCGGCTACTCGGTTTGGAGGCAGACTTCCGTAGCGGTTTATATAGCTGCTGCCAGATCGCGCAATGGGCGGATGAACAATCGGCCGCCTGGTTGGAAGCGATGCAGCAGGATCAAGACGCAGCAAGTGCTCGCAAGAATGCTGTGGAGTCCGTCGATCCGGAAGCGGCCGTGGTTTACGTCAGAAGACGCCGGAAAATCTCCTCGCAAAACAATGGTGGCCGCCATGTCTAAACGGGCCGTATATCTGGAAGGACCGAAGCGAACGCAGGACCTTCTGAACATCAAGTGGGCATTACGTTCTGCCGGTTACACAATCTCATCCAGTTGGCATGATGCCA
>JAFAMM010000212.1 GCA_019233375.1 Acidobacteriaceae bacterium | reverse complement strand
ACTGCGGATGGCGTCGATCATGCCCGCCAGATCGCCCGGATTGATACCCTGCGGTATCACAGAATCACCGTTCGTTACCGGCAAAACACTGACATCAGCCGCTGTGATGGTGCCCGTTACGGTGCCCGACGCAGGACACGCCGGCTTCGACCCTCCGCACAAGAAAACCATAACACCGCCATTCGTTTTGCTGGCGCCAAAGTGAATATGCGCCTGCACAACCGGGCTGCTCATGTCCTCATAAGAGAGCCGGTATCTGATCGTACTGTTTTCCTCGATCTCGGCCTCAAACCGCCCGTGTCCAGTTGCAAGCACGGACGGCACCTGATTGAAAGAGACCAGCTTTGCCCGCAAATGCGGCTCGCGTTCTGAATTCTGCGCTGCTGCTATGCCCACGGTCGATATCAGGGCGACGGCCGCCGCACAGCCGAGTTGCAAAGCCGCTGCACGACGCTTATTGAACCAATTATTTTTCATTTTTCTCCTGTATAGCGATGAAGTGTCGTCGCTCACAACTTGCAGCGACAGTTTGGCCCTGTTTCAATCAAAAAACTCCTCTGCGACCCGGGCTAGCTACAATCGTCGGCTGGGCAATGCAACTCAAGATCGTACAGGCCGGAGAGGCTGTTCTGCGCGAGCACGCACGGCAGTTAACCCTCGATGAGATACACAGCCGCGAGACTCAAGACTTGATCGAATCTATGCGGCAGACCATGTACCAGGCCCCGGGCGTCGGCTTGGCGGCGCCGCAAGTAGGAGTGGGCCTGCAAGTTGCCGTCATAGAAGACAAGAAAGAGTACATGAAAGACGCGCCGGCCGATTTCCTCAAAGAGAGAGGGCGCAAGCCGGTTCCCTTTCACGTAATCATCAATCCGAAAATCACCCTCTCCGATGAAGCGGAGGTCGAGTTCTTCGAGGGCTGCCTGAGCCTGACAGGCTTGACAGCCGCCGTCCCGAGAGCCCGTGCCGTCAAGCTCGAATGTCTGGATCATCGCGGAGAGCCCAAACTCATTCAAGCAAGCGGTTGGTACGCACGGATCCTCCAACATGAAATCGACCACCTGCATGGAACGCTCTATGTCGACCGCATGTACCCTCGGAGCCTGATGACCGTTGAAAACTTCAACCGGACCTGGAAAGCCCTGTCAATCGCGGAAGCACGGAATCTACTGCAATGGAAATGAAAGTTGTCCGGGCGCGTCTTCGTCCCGCGTGAACGGCTGCAAATCCGGGTAGCGTGCGACCAGGCTAGGTGGAGCGTCGACCGGATTCCCTTTTAAGACGGACGTAATCTCGAGAGCATTCACCACGGCCTTTCCAAGATAGTGATTGTTTGTGACAACGTAGGTTTCTTGGGCGGCCTGCTCTACAGCCTTGATGCGGTCGAGCCAGGGATTCAGTTCGTCAACGGAATACAGATAGTCGTACCGCTCGCCTGCGTGCTTATTTTCCGTGAACCATGATTGGTAATTGCGTCCGTGAAGGCGTATGTAGCCGACAGGAGACGTTGTAATCGCGGACGGCTTTACAGAGCGCTTGAACAGCGGTTGATCAATGTTGCAGAGACCGATGCCGAGTTGCTCGAGCACATCCAGCATACCGGGTTCGCTCCAACTCGCGTGCCGGACCTCAAGCACAAGCGGATATTCGCGGAAGCGCTCACTAAGACGAGCGACGTATTCCCGGTTCTCACCGGTGTTGCGAAATGACCAGGGGAACTGCAGCAGCAGCGCGCCCAGGCGGCCGCCTTCGAGGAGGGGAGAAACTCCCGCCTTGAACTCCCGTTCATCACTTGCGCTGGCGGTGCGATCATGCGTGAACCCGCGCCAAAGCTTAGCCGTAAATCGAAAATCTTTTCGGTCGCGAACCGCCTCCAGCCATTGCTCGGCCATTCTCGGTGTAAGCGGCCGGTAAAAAGAGACATTAATCTCAACCGTATCGAAAAATGCGGCGAGGAACGTAAGCGGTTGAAAGCTGCGCGGCCTGGGAGAAGGGTACACAATCCCATTCCAGTCCTTATAGGCCCACCCGGCCGGCCCGATGCGAGTCACCGTGGGTCGCGCGAAGAGGTCACTGAGCGCGGGACTGTTCGTAGTTATGCGCGATACGAAACATAGTCGCTTCATCGAAGTGCTTCGTAAATACCTGAAGCCCGACCGGGAGCCCCGCTGAAGATTCGCCGCATGGAACAGACATGCATGGGACACCGGAAAGGTCGCCGGTGAGCGTGTAAACGTCTGATAAGTACATCGCGAGCGGATCATCCACTTTCTCCCCGATGCGGAAGGCGGGAAAAGGCGAGACAGGCGCTACCAGGACGTCCACGTCCTCAAATGCTTCCCGGAAATCCTGCGTGATTAACGTTCTGACTTGTTGCGCCTTTTTGTAGTACGCGTCGTAATACCCCGCACTGAGCACGTAAGTACCTAGCATGATGCGGCGCTTCACCTCCGCTCCGAATCCTGCGCCTCGCGTATTGCGATACATGTCTGCGAGCGTTCCGGCCTCTGTTCGAATCGTGTATCTCACGCCGTCATAGCGCGCGAGATTCGAACTCGCCTCGGCGGTGGCAATGATGTAGTAACAGGAAACCGCATATTTCGTGTGAGGCAGGCTGACCTCCCGTATTTGACAGCCGAGTTTCTCGAGGTGCCGTATCGCTTTATCAACTATCGCGCCGGTTTCCGAGCTGAGCCCGTCAAAATACTCTTTCGGAAGGCCTATCTTGATGCCCGATGCCGGCTCTCGCATCAGAGCGTGATAGTCGTCGACGGGCGCAAAGGCAGAGGTGGCGTCCTGATCGTCGTGCCCGGCTATCACCTGCAGTACAGTCGCGGCGTCCTCAACGGTACGGGCGAATGGACCGATGTGATCTAGCGAACTCGCGAACGCAACCAAGCCGTAACGCGAAACTCGGCCGTACGTCGGCGTTACACCCACGACGCCGCAGAAGCTCGCCGGCTGGCGAATCGATCCGCCCGTATCCGAGCCAAGCGAAACCACAGCCGTGCCTTGCGCAACCGCCGCAGCCGAGCCGCCGCTCGACCCGCCGGGAACCCGATCCAGCGCCTTGGGATTGCGAACCGGACCAAACGCAGAGTTCTCATTCGAAGAGCCCATTGCGAATTCATCGCAATTCGTTTTACCGATAATGAGGGCGCCTTCGTGTTCCAGCCGGTCGACCGCAGTCGCATTGTACGGTGGAATATAGTGCTCCAGGATCCGCGAACCACACGTCGTCCTGAGTCCTTTCGTGACGATTACATCCTTAACCGCAAGCGGAACACCGGCGAGCACGCCAACGTACCCGCCCTTCGCGATGGCATCGTCTACTTTCGCGGCTGCGGCCAAGGCCCGCTCGGGCGCCAAGGTCAGGTACGCGTTCGTCTTCGGGTTCTCCGCCTCGGCGTACTTGAGCGCGCGCTCGGCCAGTTCCTTCGCGGAGAAATGTTTGTTGAGAAGGCCCTCGCGTACGGCGGCGATTGTAAGCGAAGGAATGTTGTCAGAGAGACTCACCGGGGCTACCTTCTATCGCTAGCTAGGAACGCTCGATCACCTTCGGAACCTTGAAGTATCCGCTGCCACTCAGAGCCGCGTTCGCCAGCGCCGTGCGCTCGCCAAGCGTTGCACGCGGGACATCCTCGCGAAGGGTAGCGGTCTCTTCGGCGTCAAACAATACTTGCGCCATTGGCTCCACAGTTGAAGTGTCCAACTCGTTCAGCTGTTCAATATGGGTCAAAATTTGACCCAGGTCATGGGACATGCGAACGACTTCATCGTCAGAAAGCCGCAAATTCGCAAGATCCGCGACGTAGCGGACTTGTTCGTCGGTCAGCCTCACGCGCTGGCCTTCTTGCGCGAGAGTTGATACACCTTCTTTAGAACAGGATCCCGAATCGCGTCCGCCTCGTCGACAACCGCGGGAGCTTGAACGGGCGCGCTCTGGCGTGCCTGCGCGCGCATCGGTTGGCGCCGCGGAACACCCATGCGGAATTCGATGTCCTGAATGACATCACTGCCCATTACCCTATGCAATCTCCCCAGAATCTGTCCTGTCAAAGGAAACAGCTGCTTCTGCCAAATCAGATCTTCGACCTCTACTACGAGTGTGGCGCGCACAAGTTTCACCCGAGACGTGTGGGCAGCGATCGCGTTACCGACCGCCGCCGGCCAAATCGCACGAGCGACATCGTCATCGCTGAAGAGCTTGCTTGAATACTTGTTCTTTTTGACGATACGGGCGGCGCGTTCCATAGACAAATCGACATCAGGCAGCGGGGACGGACGAAAGCGAGGTTCAGTTTAGCACGCTGTGAGCGCCGCTGCGGAATTTCTAGAGCACGCGCGTTAATTCACCGATCCCAGTTCTAGGCGAATAGCATCTGCGATGCGGCTCGTCCAGCGTTCCACGGCTTCATTGGATTCCGCTTCGATCATGACTCGCGCCAGCGGCTCGGTACCGGAGAAGCGTACGACGATGCGGCCACTCCCGGCGAACTCGACCTCGGCGGCCTGAATCTCCGCCTGCACGGCGGGCAGTTCAATGAGCGGGCGCTTCTGTTTGACCTTGACATTCACCAGCTTCTGCGGGAAGGGTTTAATGTCATCGGACAAGCTGTCGAGAGTGCGTCCGGAATCGCGCACGATCTCCAATACGCGCAAGGCCGTCAAGAGCCCGTCGCCTGTGGTCGCGTATTCAGAGAAAATTACATGCCCGGACTGTTCTCCTCCCAGCACAGCACCGCGCTTCAGCATCTCTTCAAGCACGTATTTGTCGCCGACCGGAGTGCGAAGCATCACAATTCCCTCGCTCTCGAACGCTTTCTGCAAACCCAGGTTGGACATTACGGTCGCGACCACGAGATCACCGGGCAGCCTGCCGGCGCGCTTCAGAGAAGACCCCGCCAGAAACAAAACCGCGTCGCCGTCCACAACCTTACCGCTGCCAGATACGAACAGAGCCCGGTCCGCATCGCCATCGAACGCAATTCCCAGATCTGCTCCTATTTCCGTGACGCGGCGCTGCAGGTTGCCGAGATGAAGAGAACCGCAATCCAGGTTGATGTTACGCCCATCCGGAGACACGGCCAGCCAGTCAACCTCTACGCCGAGCCGCGGAAACAGATAAGGCGCAACCTGCGTGGCCGCGCCATTTGCGCAATCCACTACAACACGGAGGGGAAACTTACCCGCAACAGTGCCGGCCAGATATTCGGCGTACACATTATCCAGCGAGGGATCCACTTCGAGCGGCAGACGGTACGCTTCCTCGCCGCTCGCGAGCCACTCCGCTATTAACTGCTCGAGTTCCGCTTCCACCTCATCGGGTAACTTATATCCAGAGTGACTGATGACTTTCAGTCCGTTGTCGTAATAAGGATTGTGCGAAGCGGAAATCATCACGCCCGCGATGAATCTTCCCGAACGCGTGAGGTAGGCGACTCCCGGAGTCGTGATCACACCTGCGAACCGTGCTCCCACGCCCACTCGCAGCAGCCCGCCTGCCACCTGTTCCGCCAGCCACGAGCCGCTCTCGCGCGTATCCATTCCAATCAGTACTTCCGGTTCTGTTCCGGCAATCGCGGGCAGACGACGTGCCCACGTGCCTAACGCCACACCGAGTGCGTGCGCTGTCCTGGCATCTAATGGCGGCTCGCCGGCGACGCCGCGAATGCCGTCTGTTCCGAACAACTCTCTCGCGATTGTTATTGGTTGCAAAGTTGGATCCGTAACCTTCTATAGTAACGGCCGAAACCCGTTCGCGGGCGGAAAACCGAATTCCGGATCGAACTTGCCGGCAAGACTAGCGCCGATCCCATGGCCGAGGCCGGAAACAGCGCCGATTCACACCGTCATAGAATGGCGCTATACGACCCATGCAGGCCGTCAGGGAAAGACAAGAGCTTGGCCGGGTTACGCATGCCCGGTGGTTCATCTGCGGTCTGCTGTTTTACGCGACAACGGTCAACTACATGGATCGTATGGTGCTCGGCATTTTGAAGCCGACTATCGTCCACGATCTCCACTGGAGCGAAACACAGTACGGCTTGATCAATTCGGCGTTCCAGCTCGGCTACGCCGTGATGATGCCCATTGCGGGCCGGTTAATCGACTGGATCGGCCTCCGGGTGGGCTACACGCTCGCGGTCTTGTTCTGGAGCGTTTCATCGATGTGCCATGCGCTCGCAAGTAACGCGATTCAATTCAGTGTGGCGCGGCTTGGCTTGGGTCTCGGCGAGGCGGCGAATTTTCCCGCCGCGCTGAAGACGGTAGCGGAGTGGTTTCCGCAGAAAGAGCGCTCGCTTGCCACCGGTATTTTCAACAGCGGTTCTAACATCGGCGCGGTTCTGGC
>JAFAMM010000127.1 GCA_019233375.1 Acidobacteriaceae bacterium | reverse complement strand
CGCCGTCGCAGTGGTTGTAATTCCGGGTGACGTTCTGATTCAGCCTGCTTCGCACGCCTGGAAGACAAAGCCCATCCGTATGGCCCGCCCCGACATTGTGCCTTCCGGCGAAGAGTTGAACGCTGCTGCCAATCTGCTGAATGCAGCCGAGAAGGTCACGATTCTGGCCGGGGCGGGTTGCAAGGACGCGCATGCCGAACTCATGGCCACGGCGGAGATGTTACAAGCGCCGGTTGTTCATGCCTTTCGTGGAAAAGAATACATTGAGTATGACAACCCCTATGACGTGGGCATGACCGGCCTGCTCGGGTTTCATTCCGGGTATGTCGCCATGGAGCGCTGCGACGTCCTGCTCATGCTAGGGACTGACTTTCCGTATACGCAGTTTTTCCCCAGGAATGCAGAGGTCATTCAGATTGATCTACGCGGCGAGCAGCTCGGCAGAAGAACGCCTATCGATTTAGGACTGATCGGTTCTTTGAAAGCAACCTTGCCCGCGCTCAACTCCCGCCTGAGCCGCAAGTCTGACTCAGCGCATCTGGATCATTGCGTCGAAAACTACCGCTCTGCTCGCAAGGAGCTTGACTACCTGGCCGGAACAGACGGCAATCGCACGCCGATTCATCCGCAATATGTCGCCCGTTTGGTGAACGAACTGGCCGCCGAGGATGCCATCTTCACTTGCGATGTAGGCACCCCGACAATTTGGGCCGCCCGTTATTTGCGCTTGAATGGCAAGCGCAGGCTGGTCGGTTCGTTTTCGCACGGTAGCATGGCAAATGCCCTTCCACACGCCATTGGGGCTCAAGCCGCTTTTCCCGATCGGCAAGTCATCACGTTTTCAGGTGACGGCGGGCTCGCCATGATGCTGGGCGATCTGCTCACGCTGAAACAATTGAAACTCCCAATCAAGATCGTCGTGTTCAACAACGGATCGCTGGCATTCGTCGAACTGGAAATGAAAGCGGCGGGATTCGTCAACTTCGGTACGGATCTCCAAAATCCCAATTTCAGTGCGCTCGGCCGGGCGCTCGACATGCACTGCGCGCGCGTTGAGAAGCCGCTGGACCTCGAAGCAGCTTTGCGGGATGCCCTCGCCGTGCCAGGGCCGGCTCTCGTCGAGGTCATGGTCAATCGTCAGGAATTGTCCATGCCCCCGACGATCACCCTCCAACAGATGAAAGGATTCACGTTCTATGCGGCGAAAACCATTCTTACTGGCCGGGGCGATGAATTGCTCGATTTGGCCGAAACGAACGTGCTCCAGCGCGTACTTTCGTAGTCCGGAAATCAACGCGAAAGCCAGCGAGGCGCGCTCGTTATGAAGATCGGCCTGTTCATACCCTGCTACATTGACGCGTTCTTTCCGCAAGTTGGAATCGCCACGCTCGAATTGCTCCAACGCTTGGGCCATCAAGTCGAATGTCCCAGGGGACAGACTTGCTGCGGGCAGCCGATGGCAAATAGCGGCGATCAACATGCATCCTCCGAAACCGAAGCTCATTTCGCCGCCTGCTTCCGCGATTACGAGACCATTGTTGGGCCATCTGGCAGCTGCGTCCACCATATCCGCTATCACCTGGATGCCTGCGAGCAGACCCCCGAAGTTGTGCGCGTGCGGAAAGCCGTTCGCGAACTGATTGAGTTTCTCCATGACGACCTGCAAAACCCGCCGCTCCCGCCTGTCGAATTCCCACACAAGGTCGGCCTGCACAACAGTTGCGCTGCCGTGCGCGGATTACGGCAGGAACAGCCGTCCGAAATCGCTGCGGCGCCCCGATACTCCAAGTCGCAGGACCTGCTGAAACAGGTAAAAGGGCTGCAGATTGTTCCCATGGACCGGCCCGACGAGTGTTGTGGCTTCGGCGGCAGCTTCTCCGTTACCGACGAAGCCGTTTCGTCCAAAATGGGCCTTGACCGCTCGTCCGATTTTCTTCGTCACGGCGCCGAATACATCGCCTCTGGCGACATGAGCTGCTTGATTCACTTGAGAGGCATCATCGAGCGCCAGAAAATGCCTCTCAAAGTTGTTCACATCGCCCAAATCCTGAACGGAGGTCCCTTCGCATGAGCCTTTGGCAATCGGAGGCCAGTCGCCCGGTCGAACCGGAGGCGGCTGCAGCCCGCTTCATCAACGATCCCAAACATGAGGAGACGCATGACCGCCTGGTCTGGGGCATGCGCACCAAACGCGACCAGGCCGCCAGCCTCCTTCCTCACTGGGAGGAGCTTCGGGAAGTTGCCTCTCAAGTCAAAGAACACACCCTGACCCATCTCGATCAATACCTGCAGCAGTTCGAAAACAACGCGCTCGCCAACGGCGTCAAAGTGCACTGGGCGCGCGATGCTGCCGAGCATAACAACACCGTGCTGCGCATCTTTGAGGAGCATGGGGTCAAGCTGGTCATCAAAAGCAAATCCATGCTGCAGGAAGAGTGCGGCATGACGGAATTTCTCATCGCGCACGGCATTACCGTCCGTGAATCGGATCTCGGTGAGCGCATCCAACAGCTCTCAAAGGAGCGCCCCAGTCACATCGTCGTGCCTTCCATTCACAAACTCCGCACCGACATCGCCGAGCTGTTCGCAGAGCACCTCCACACCGACCCGCATAACTCCGATCCTCACTACCTTGCGGAGGCCATGCGAAACGACGCGCGGCCGCAGTTTCTAGCGGCTGACGCGGCCATGACGGGAGCCAATTTCGCGGTGGCTGAGACCGGCGGCATTGTCGTCTGCACGAATGAAGGAAACGCCGATATCGGCGCGACAGTTCCGTCCTTGCTGGTAAGCAGCATCGGAATCGAAAAACTCATTCCTCGCGCCAGCGATCTGGGCCTGTTCCTGCGCTTGCTTTCCCGCAGTGCGCTAGGCCCGCCAATGACTCAGTACACCACTCATCTGCACCGGCCCAGGCCCGGTACCGAACTCCATTTCGTCCTGGTGGACAACAAGCGTTCTGAGCGGCTCGCCTCACCCGATTTTTGGCATGTCTTGAAGTGTATTCGTTGTGGGGCGTGCATGAACACCTGCCCCGTCTACCGGCGTAGCGGAGGTTTGGCTTACGGCGCGACCTATTCCGGTCCCATCGGCATCATTCTCGACCCAGGCTTCGATCACCGCAAGTATCGGGAGTTACCGTTTCACTCCTCCCTTTGCGGTAGCTGCACCGAGGTCTGTCCGGTGAAGATCGATATCTCCAACCAGATCTACAAATGGCGCAGGGTTATCGCATCTGAGGGCCTGCTCCCCGCCATCAAAGGCGCCGGGCTGCCGGTTCTCGGCGACGTTCTCGCCCATCCTGCGGTTTTCCATGCCGCTGAGGCAATAGGGATTGCTTCCATCGCGCATCTTCCGCACAAGGTTCTCGATAACCCGCTGAACCCCTGGACCAGACATCGTGAAATGCCCGGTGCTCCTTCCCAGACTTTTCATGCATGGTACGAGAAAGAAGGCAAGAAGCATGAGTGAACCGGTCGGAACTTCCGCGCGCGACGAAATTATCAGTCGTGTTCGCAATGCTCTGCCGAGACCGCCCGTCCCTTTGCCCGGCATCGAACTCTCTGGCGGTCAAAAGTCTGTAAAAGGGGGGCTCGGATATCACCATAACTTGACGGACTTAGAAGAGGTCCAGGGCTTTCCGGAACCTGGTGAGCCGTTGGCGCCCTACTTTCAGAAACAATTGGCGGCCATGGGAGGTCAATCGTTCCTTGTCAGTGGCTATGGCGAGGCGCGCGCCAAGATCGCAGAACTCTTCCCCGAAGCGAAGGTGGTCTGTTC
>JAFAMM010000030.1 GCA_019233375.1 Acidobacteriaceae bacterium | reverse complement strand
TGATAAAAGTGAACTTCTCGACGGCCCCCCTGGGAACACCTTCCTTGCGTTGGGAATCGGGGCCTAGAGAGTACTGTCGCGCTACGGCGGCGGCACCGAACGCCGTTGCGAGCAAGATGATGTTCCGGAGCATCTGAAGCCGGAGATTATCTTACATTGTTTGGGTTCCCGAAATGCTCGATGCCTTCAACATCTCGGCCGGTCGCCTATCTGCGCGCGCGCAGTTCTTGCGCCACTCACTCAGCCTGGCAGCATGGGAGCGAGTTGCTGAACCGCGGGCGTATCGCTGCCCAGCCAGTCCGGATGCCGGGCTGTTTCGTCGAAATGCGAAGTTGTTTTGAAGAGTTCGTAGTGACCCGTCAATGCGATCTGCTGGGTCTTTGATAAGAGAGCGGCGAGTTGCTCGTCATTCATCGGCTGAAATGATTTGGCGACCTGGAACGCCTGCTCGAGCACCTCCGGCTTGTCGATTCCGGTGATCACGACGGAAGTGGGAAGGGTCAGCGCGTACCGCAAGCACTCCTCCGGCTTGGCCGTATTGCTCTTCAGAATAATTCCGGCGCCCATAGACTTCATCCCGAGCACCCCAATGTTTTGCTGTACCAGCTTCGGCAGTACCAATTGTGCGAAGCTGCGAAAATGTGCGTCCATAACGTTCAGAGGCATCTGTACCGTATCGAAGGTGAAGCCGTGCTTAGCCGCGACCTCGAGCATATAAAGATGAATATGCGGATCCTTGTGACCGGTAAAGCCGATATACCGCACCTTGCCGGCTTTCCTGGCTTCGAGCACCGCCTCCATAGACCCTCCCTCTGCAAAGATGCGATCAGGATCATCGAAGCGCAGAACCTCGTGATGCTGCAACAAGTCGATGTGGTCTGTCTGGAGACGTTGCAGTGATGTATTGATCTGCCCCATCGCGAGGTCTTTTGTCCTGGCGTCGATTTTCGTCATTAGGAATGCTTTGTTCCGATATCCGTCCTCAGACAGCGCTTTGCCCATTCGACGTTCACTGCGGCCTTCGTTGTAGTCCCAGGAGTTATCCATGAATGTCAGACCGCGATCGATAGCTTCGTGAATAATGCGAATGGCGATTTCTTCCGAAACCTCGGGTTTGGCGATATGCGACCCGCCAAGGCCGATGGCAGAAACAGTTTCCCCCGTCCGGCCCAGCTTGCGATATAGCATTTCGCCCCGCAACTCGCCCGCGCCGGTTACTTTGAGCAGTGTTTTCGCGTCCACGCCGCTGTCCGGGCTGGTTGCCGGGGTTGCGCTTTGCTGACCGAATGCGTGCGAGTTCGCCAAAGCCGCCGCACTTAGCCCTTGTAAGAATCCGCGTCTGTGCATAATTACTCGTTTCTGGTCTGCATTGGTGAGGACCATTGCTGCGCTGCGGGCGTTTCAGGACAGTCCCAGACCTCGTGCTAGTGACAGATGAGGACGCTCCGTATTTACTCCGGTTACATAACGCTCCACCTGTTCTCGTAGCGTGTTCAGGGCTACAGTAATCCGGTCGCACTCGAGAATGACAAATTGATCGGCCGGCGAAAAGTCCTGGCGCGTTTCAACCATGCGCCGGTAGCTTTCGCGAAGCTTCGGCAGCATTTCGCCGGCAGCTCGCGAGTGCCTTAATGCCTCGGCGGCGTAGTACAGCGTGAATTCCACATCGTGTGCGTAGACTGCAAGCGCCTTAATGGACTGGACAGACGGCGCACGAAGGACTCCCAGTTCGAGCCCCATGATAGAGTGCATCAGCTCGTGTGAACTCGCAAGAATGGAATTGAGAAGATCGAGTTTGTGTTTCTCGAATCCCGGCTCGGCAGCTACCCGGTCCACTGAAGCCTCGGCCGCGGTCCGCACGCGCCGCCACTCGTCGCGTTTTCGCGTCAGGGCAGCGCTCTCAATTACGTCGTCGCGGCCAAACCGTTCGATGACTTGACGGAAGTACTCGCGCGTGGCATCGAGCATGCCGGCAATTGCTTCCGACACGGTCGCTTTCTCCCATGTGGGCCATAGAGCGTAAGCTACCAGCGCGAGCAGGCCGCCGGCGAGGGTGTTCACTGCACGCTCAAAGACGACTTCGCCCGGCGGCACGCCGGTAGCAGCAATCAGGAATACAATCAGCCCGCTGATGCAAACGCTGAAAATACCGTAATTACCCGGGCCCGCCCAACGTAGGAAATATGCAAACACACCCACCAGCAGCAACTGCGTGAGCGCGTTGTACGGCAGCAGATGATACAGCAACGTCGCGAGCAGGAGTCCAGCGAGAGTCCCCAATAATCGAAGCACGCCCCGGCTGAAAGTCGTTGTAAAGTCCGGTTTCAGCACAACTGCTATCGTCATCGGGATCCAGTACTCGCGCTCCCATGCCAGGCTGCGTGCGATGGCATTACCGGCCGCCACAGCGATCGCTAAGCGAACCGCATGCCGGCAAGCCGCCGAGCGCCAATCGAGATTTGCTCGAAGCGTGGCCAGCCAGCCCGTATCCCTCAAACTCCAGGGAGCCGCCTCCTCACCGCGAGCCAGCTCTTCCAGACCGGCAATTGTGGTGCTCCTAGCGAGTTGCACCGTAACCCGTAATTGACCGGCCATAACGTCGAGCGCCGCGGCAATTTCACTCGCCAAAGGAGCTTTCGGATTCTCTTTTTCCTGCTGTGCGCGATCGACAATAGACTCCAACTCGGACAGTAGTGTGGGCGATTCGCTCACCGTCGCACCTGAGATGAGCGTCTGGCCGACGCAGTGCAGCAGGCTCGACGCCAGTTCGAGTACGTGGTCGAGTTCACTTGCCGAAGCCGGCTCATCCACGCTGCTCTGCAATTCTTCACCTCTGAGTTCGGCGCGCAAGCGAGCCACCAGATAAATTGACAGGCGTAGCCGGTCAACCTGGTCGAACAGTAAGCGCAAGCGCTCGCCTTCCGAACTGTGGTCCCGTCCAACGGCCGCCACGGCATCCTGCACCTTGGAGGGAATCTGCGTGAGAGGTGCGGACTCGACCTTTTCCGACTGCGGATGAACGTTTTCGGATAGGTCGAGATATGCTTTTGCGATCGCACGGCGCTCGGGGGCATAGCGGCGCAGCGGCCATAGCAGCAGGGCCATGACAGTTTGCGCCAGCCCACCGCCAAATACCAGAAGCCCGGCAGCCAACGCGCCTTTCGGAGACATTGCACCACGCGCTGCAAACACGATCACTGTTACGAGCGTGTTCAAACCCAGGTCACCCGCCCGGGTGCTGACGGACACGAGCAGGCCGGCAATAAAAGCCCAAGCCGCCGTAGTCAGCACCGCCATAACGTGATAGTTTCCGTTCACCGAACCGATGAACACCGCGAGCCCGCCGAGCGAACTCCAGATCAGCATGCGCTTCGCACGCTGCTGGTACGGATCATCGTCGTCGGAGTAGGCAACGTTCAACGCGCCGGTTGCCACCGCAACCGCCGCAAGCGGCTGCTGAATGGCGGCACCTATTGCGAGGGGCACCGCCACCGCAATTGCGTTGCGGAGTGCCATCCACCAGTTGTTGAACTTCGTTTGATCAAGCCGGGCCGCAGCCGCGAGTACCCCACGCATCGCTCTTTCACGCATGACGCGTTATGTAACCGGTGGGGCCTTCCGGTTGTCCTCTAGGCATAAGTTATGTCATCCCGCATTCAGTACATGGCGGCACCGGCACAAGGCAGAGCAGGCGCCTGCTTTGACAGTAATATTCCCGGCCGCCTGGACCGGCTGCGCTGGAGCCGCTGGCACCTCCTGGTAGTGATTGCGCTTGGCATTACATGGCTGCTCGACGGTCTGGAGGGCAATCTTGCAGGATCCCTTGCGGGAATTCTGAAGCGCTCGGACACGCTGCATATGACAGATGCACAACTCGGTCTGAGTTCAACGTGCTACCTGATCGGTTCAGTTCTGGGAGCGCTTTTTTTTGGCTATGCCACGGACCGTCTTGGGAGGAAGAAGCTCTTCACCGTGACGCTGCTGTTATACCTAAGCGCGACCGCCGCCACCGCACTTTCGTGGAATTTTTGGAGCTTTACCATTCTCAGAGCGCTCACGGGCGCGGGTATCGGGGGAGAGTATGCGGCCGTTAATTCGGCGGTCGATGAGCTCATTCCGGCAGACGTTCGGGGGCATGTCGACCTCCTGATCAATTCGACGTTTTGGATCGGGGCCGCAATTGGCTCCGGCGCATCTCTTGTGCTGCTCAACAGCGAATTTCTGAGCGCCAGATACAGTTGGCGGCTCGCGTTTCTGATCGGAGCCGCGCTTGGGAGCGTGGTTCTCTGGATGCGCAGACATGTCCCGGAGAGCCCTCGCTGGCTAATGATTCATAACCGGCGGCTAGAGGCGGAAGCGATCGTAGAGGCCATCGAAAGGGAAGCAACTGCCGGCCATCCGGAGAGTCTACCGCCCGTCCAACGCACCATTAAGATTCAGCCGCGGGAGCGCACCAACTTCGGCGAGATCTGGAAGGCCATGGTGGAACAGCACCGCATGCGCTCCATTCTCGGATTTACGCTGATGGTGACGCAGGCATTCTTCTACAACGCCATCCTGTTTACGTACGGCCTTGTTCTGCTTCGTTACTACGGAGTTCCGGCGGAGCGGCTGGGCATTTTCCTTGTTCCGCTTGCGCTAGGCAATTTCGTCGGACCGTTAACGATCGGCCGGCTGTTCGACACCATTGGGCGCAAGCCCATGATCGCGTTTACATATATAAGTTCTGGCGTCCTGCTCGCGCTCACCGCGTGGCTGTTCCGGATGGGCGTTCTCACCGCTTTCTCTCAAGCCTTGTGCTGGAGCATCATCTTTTTCATCGCGTCTTCCGCGGCTAGTTCCGCCTACCTCACCGTCAGCGAGGTGTTTCCACTCGAGATCCGCGCGATTGCGATTTCACTGTTCTATGCGTGCGGAACGCTGGTCGGCGGTGTCGGCGGCCCGGCGCTCTATGGCTATATCGTGGGAACGGGGTCGCGGGATCTGCTGTATTGGGGCTATTTGGCAGGCGCCGCAGTCATGGTCATCGGCGGAGTAACAGAGATCTTCCTCGGCGTGAACGCTGAACGGAAATCGCTCGAAGACATCGCCCGGCCGCTCGCCTGCGCGGACTGATTTCTTCAACTGCCCAATTCACCTCTTATGTCCGAAGCAAAAACTCGCAGCCTGTGGGCACTGGACGCCCTCAACTTCTGTAACGCCGGCATTCAGACCGGTCTGGGCCCGTTCATGTCAATCTACTACACGGCTGTGCGGCACTGGAATCCTGGGCAAATCGGAATACTCATCGCCTGCCAGTCGCTATCGGGTATCGCGGTTCAGGGATTTGTCGGCAATTGGATCGATGAGTCCCATCACAAACGGCTGGCGACCGCCATTGCAAGCGGCATCGTGGCGCTGGGCGCGCTTGGCATTGCGGTCGTTCCGCAGTTCTATCTTCAGATCATCATCCAGCTTGTGATTGGTTTAGCAGTTACGATTTTCCCGGCTACCACCGCCGCTTTTGCGCTGGGGTTAGTGGAGCAGAATAAGCTATCACGCCGGGTGGCGCGAAACGAAAGCCTGACGCACACCGGCAACGCGGCCTTCGCTATTGCGGCAGGCGCGGTCGGAACCCTGCTTGCACTTGAAGGAATCTTCTTTGCGGCTGCGATATTTGCGGCCGGCATGATTCCGGCAGCATTATCGATCCAGGCCAGCGATGTCAGCTACGAAGCCGCGCGGGGCGGCGGCGAAGCTGGCGAGAGCGAACCGCCACGCCGCGGCATCCGTGAGTTATTCGTGGATAAACGAGTTCTGACTTTTGCAGTGGCCGTTGTGCTGTTCTATTTCGCGAATGCCGCGACCCTTCCTCTTGTGGGCGAAATCTTAACGCAGGGAAAGCACGGGCGGCAATCCGCCTGGCAGGTAGCGGCGGCCGTTATAGTGGCGGAAGCCGTCATGATCGGCGTTGCCGTCTTCGGCGGCAGGCTGGCTGACGCCTGGGGCCGCAAGCCGCTTTTCCTGCTCGGATTTGCCATGCTGGCCATTCGGAATGGGCTCACCGTGGTGAACCACAACGAATACTATCTGATCTCGCTGCAGGCGTTCGATGGGATTGCGATGGGGCTGTATGGTGTGCTTTTAACGCTAGTCACTGCGGATCTTGCGCGCGGCACCGGGCGGTTCAATCTGCTGCAAGGCGCAGTTCAGTCCGCCATGGGACTCGGCGGTGTATTGAGCAATGCGTTTTTCGGCTGGGTAGCGAAGGCGATGGGCTTCAACGCAAGTTTCTGGGGGCTGGCGATTGTGGCCGCAGCGGGCGGTGCTCTCTACCAATTGCGAATGCCGGAAACCAAGCCGCAGCAACAGGGCGAAGACGAAACGGCGGTCGCCAAACAACGCGCGGCGAGTGTCTAGTGGCCCCCGCCCGACACGACAATTTCAGCTGAACCTTCCGCGCACATACCGTATATCGCATCCGTGTTGCAGGCTCCTACCGAAAATTTGTAACAACCCTCTTTTTTCACCGGGGTCGAGATTGACCGATCCGAGCCGCCGATTATGGCTCCCCCTGCGTCAAACGGAGAAGAAGGCCCGAAATCGATGGTAAAACCAGTATTTTTGTTTGAGCTTTGCCACACGACGGTGGTACCGGCTGCCACGCAAAACGGGGCATTGGCTTTCGCTCCGGGAATGCCTGGCGTTATCGAAGCAGAGTTGGCGGTTCGCTTGACGTCTATCGTGCAGGGTGCTGACGAAGAGCCGCAGGTGTTGCTTGGGTTGCAGATGCTCTGTGGGTTCGGTTCCGCGCACACGTAATTCCGGCTGTTGCGGCTTCCCCCATCGGCCGGCATAAGACTGGCAATTAAAGTGAGCGGTAATACAAGCAATTCACGCCGCATCGTCATATTCACCTCACGCGTTTCCGTCAATTGGGCCGCTTCTGTTACAGCCCGAAGACCACCGACAGGCTGGATGTCTCCGTTTGACAGGAGTCTCAAGAAATTCACTCGCCAAGCCAGCGGAATGTTTGGCTGTTATTCTAATGAGCGAAATGCCATTGAGCATCGGCGAAATGGTTGAGAACTACCGCGTTATCGGAGTGATCGGCGCGGGCGGCATGGGCACTGTTTACAAGGTTCAGCATGTCATCTCAGACCGTGTTGAAGCAATGAAGGCCATCCTGCCCGATCTACTTGACACCTCCGAGGCTGCGGAGCGGTTTATTCGGGAAATCAAGGTTCAGGCGCGGCTCAGCCACCCCAACATCGCGTCGTTGCATAACGCGCTGCAAGTAAACAACCAGTTCTTCATGGTCATGGAGTACATTGAAGGCACCACGTTGCATGCCCGCCTCCGGCAGGGGCCGCTCGAGCCCGGCCACGGAGTTGATATCGCGCTGCAGCTCTTGAGTGCCCTTGCTTATGCTCATGCGCAAAGCGTCATCCACCGTGACATCAAGCCGGCCAACGTGATGCTTACGAATACGGGCGTCGCAAAGGTAATGGACTTCGGTATTGCCCGGTCGCTTACGGACAAACAGCTGACGCGCGCGGGTTCCGCCGTCGGTTCTCTGTACTACATGTCGCCGGAACAGGTACAGGGTACAACCGTGGATGCCCGGTCAGATCTCTATTCGGTAGGAATTCTTCTATACGAGATGACGACTGGAACGAAGCCTATTATGGGCGATACCTCCTGGGCCGTCATGAACGCGCACATCCACCATGTTCCGAAACCCTCGGCCGAACTGAATCCCGCGGTTCCGTGGCCGCTTTCGCAAGTCATCGCAAGAGCGATCCAAAAGCTGCCCTATGAGCGCTTTCAGAACGCGACTGAATTCGCCGACGCGCTGCGCTCGATTCGCGGTCTGATGCCCGCCTCCTCTGCCGCACTGCCTCGCCTTGCGCCGGCAGATCTACAAATGACTGAAGCATCTCCTTCAGCGCCGAAGGCCAGCTACCCGCCCGCTCAACAGGCTTTCGCGAGCCATGCACCCGTAAAATCAACGGCCGCGCCGCCGGTCATCACTCCATTGCCGTCGACGCCAGTGCCGACGCCCGGGAGCAGCGGCACCGTTGATCCGAGGCGCTTCGATGCGGCCGGACTGGAACGGGTGACAAAGGAACTGGCAGCCCACGTAGGCCCCATGGCGCGAGTGCTGGTCAATCGCGCCGCGAAGAAGGCCGAGACTTGGCGGCAGCTCTACGAGATTCTCTCTACCGAAGTGCCGGCGGGAGAAGAGCGGAGGCGCTTTCTCGCTAAACGGCCGCTGAGTTCGTAGCGCGTCGCCCTCCTGCTTTTCTCTCGATCGATTGCACGCGGTTCGGCCAGCGGCGTAAAGCTGAATTACCGCGCCCCCTCATCGCCTGATTCGAGCATCTTCATCGCACGCGCCAGGCTGCGCTGCATGCGGTTGAATGAGATGGCTAGCATGGATATCTCGTCGCGGCCTTTAACCGGCAGGTCTTCTACTTCGAGATTGCCCTGACTGATCTCCTCTGCGGCGCGGGAAAGTTTGGCTACGGGCCGGATGACCGTAAGAATCAGCACCGCATCCAGGATCAGGAGTCCGATGAATGCAACCACAACCAGATAGATGGCCAGGGTGCGCAATGCGCGGTCTGCTATCTCGACCGGCAGCGCTTCCGGAACGCTAACAATCTGCGCCCCGATAATTTCGTTGGGCTTCCAGCCAAACCCGTTATCCGACCCATATTGGCGGATCATCGCCACCGGAGCTCTGTTCGGCGTGCTGTGGCACTCAAAGCAGGCCGGATCCGTCACACGCAGCGGATGCGCAAGAAAGAGCGACTTGCCGGTGGGGGTGTCCCGTTCGCTGATAATTTCTTTGCGCGCGGGATCGTTTCGGAAAGTGTTCACTACATCCGATTCCCAATCATTTGCCCGATCTATCGGGTTCGTCGGATTCAGCGTGGCTTCTTTATACGAGTAATCCGGGTTCCTGTTGTGCAAGTAATCAAACACTTGCGTCGCCGAGTAGGCGGGCACGGTTTGGGGGAGGAACACGGAATCGTGCTGTTGCACCTTTTGTAGAAGAGGTTTGATCTGGAGCGTGGTGTATTCGCGCGTAGCGAGCGTGGTCTCCATCATGAGCTTGGCCTGCTCCAGGACACGCTGTTTGGCGTCCCGCTGAAGGAAGATCCCCGCAAGCCAAATGGCCAAAGCGGTGCCGACGCCGAACACAAGAATGAAAATCAGGTTGAAGCGGGCGAGCAGTTTCATACATTCGATTCGTGCGGGAAGTACACCATATTAAGCGACATACCGCTCCCAATCCTCTCATGGAAAAATTTATGTAGCTAGGCGGTCGGTTTCGCACTCCACCCGTTTCACCAAACAAAAAGGGCCAAGCATTTCTGCTTGGCCCTTTCGTTTTTCAGTCTGGTCGCCGGTTTACTTCGGGCAGCCGAGCGCCTTCAGGATGTCCGGTGTCGGCTGGATCTCCTTCACACCCGGCGGCAGAGCGTTGCTGCCGTGAGGTATGAGGTAGACCTCAACACGCTGATCTTGATCAGCTTGGGTAGTTGCCTGACCTCTGCGTTCCTTGATGTTTGAGGTTCCGCAGAGACCCGGTTTCCGGTCGGAGGTCTGATCGGTGCCTACCCACTCCAGCTTGATGCGGGAAGGATCGACGCTGCCGCAGGTTGCACCGCCGCCGCTGAGTACTGCCGCGGAGTTCAGTGCGCGCGCTTCGTCGAGCGGCATACCGTTTTCAAGGGCCGGTCCACGTGCAGCTTTGCCACGTGGGGGCTTGCCAGCAAGGTTGGCCTTTTCGCTATCAGCGCGATGTCCAACCAGCAGGATGTCGTAATCGCCGCCAGCGGCCTGCTGAGCAGCCTGGTCGATCAGGATGCGCTTGCCGCAGTTGTTAACGCGGGCATTGTTCTTCGCGAACACCACGTCATCGAGCCGGACAAACTGCGGCGGGCAGTTCACCGTGATCGTGGTCGTCTGCGAAGCGGTCTGGCCGTTCTGGTCAGTGACCGTCACGGTCGCCGTTACCGTCTTCGTCTGGTTCTGAGCACCGCCCTCGAAGTTCAGGCTCGAAGCATCGAACGTTGCGGTCGGGGTGCTGTCGTTCGTTACAGTACCTTCGCTTACAGTCCACTTGTAAGTCAGGTTTCCGCCGCACGGGCCAGCGGTAGCCTGAGCGGTCAGGTTGGTCGTGTGCGTGCCATTCTGAACCGCCGCGCAGGTGAGCGTCGGCTGATCAGCCGTCACACTGCTGATGGTCGGCCCTGCGGTGTTCGGCGTGATGCTAACCGAGGCGTTGACCGGAGCCGGCGGCTGCGGTGCGGGCGGCTGTACCCAGCAGCGTTGCGGGAACTTCTTCGGCTTCTCCATCGGAGGAGGCGGTGGGGTCGTGTCCGTCACCGTGACTTCGATGTTGGCAGTAGAAGGACCGTTTGGCGTATAGGTGAAATCAGGCGAATCTTCACCCTGCGCTTGGCCGTTTACAGTCCAGGCATACTTCAGCTTGCGGTCGGCTGCTACACCCGGCAAGGAAGCGTGTAGCGTAACTGCCTTACCCGGGCACGTGGTCCCTTCGCCGCCCGTGATAGCAGGCGTTGGCAGCGGGGCCGGCGGAGGTGGTGCGGCCGGCATCGGCGGGCACACCGGACTTCCGGCGAAGAAGACTAAGCCAACCGAACCTTGAAATCCGTTGATGTGGTCCTTAGACGGAATATAGATGCCGCCATTCGGATAATTGGGCAAGCCATAGGTCGGGTTTCGGGACCAAAATCCCCGGGCATCGATTCGCAACCCTAGATGGTCCGACATATGGAACTTGACGCCACCGCCATAGTTCAGTCCAACCTGGAGATTGTTGTTTAATTGGCCGGAGTTATATAAAGCCACATTTCTCGCCAGCCGCGCTTGGTTATAAGCCTTGCTTGTAGGCGAGAACTGAATACCATTCACACCCACTGTCAGGTAGGGCTGCACCTTAGAGCCGCGCGGTTTCAGTGGAATGACCGGATTCAGACCAAAAAACCAGTTACGTGATCCGAAGCTATATTTCGGTAGCGGGCTACCCGCCGCGGCGCCATAGCCGGGTGGATAAACGCCGCTCGACGTCTTAAATTCCACGTTTGCGACGTCATAATCGCCCCAGAGTTCAATGCCAAAATAATGTGCCGGGTTCCAAGCCAAACGCAATCCCGCAAGACCGCCGTCGACCAGTTTGGTCTGCAGCCCTCGCGCGACTGTTCCGTATGTGCTGACCCCTCCGAACGGATCAATTTCGAACAAGTCCGGATATTGATCAGCGCCCGACCCCCCTGAGCTTACTTGTTTAGTTTGTGCGTTACCTGTCGTATTGTTCGTATCCTGAGCAAATGCCGCTGTGCCAAGACACAACACACCGCACAGAATTGCCGAACTAATCGGCTTTATTGTTAGCCGAGTAATCATCCTGCTCCTCCAAAACGAGAGTTGTTCCCACAACGTTGATATTGATGATATCAAGGCGTGTTTTATTACGCCAGTGCTACGAATCCTGAGGATTCTCCGTTGAACAGCACAAAGGGGGGCATCCCTGCCACCCCTCAATCCGTTTGCTAATAACGAGGGCAGCCCAGAGCCATTACGTCAGCTTCGGGAGGTTCATTTGTCATATACTCGACCCCCAGATACATTTTCGTTTCTTACTCTAATAAAAGACGAAGCGTACTTCTTTCCTGCAGACTGTAATTACCGGGTAGCTGGCGTTGCGGCATCTGCTATTAGCCAACCTGCACAACCGGCCCGGACAAAACTTCAGGGTTGTTATGTTGCCCCCCCAATCGGACCCGCACCGGGCGGGAGCGCAGCGGACACATTCATGACTGCGCCAAAGACGGTGCAAACTCATGGACATCTCCCCTGTCCCGCTGGCTTGGCCAATTGACTGTAACGGAAGATGCGGGGAAACGGACAAGGGTCCAACATATCTGGGGTCTTGACACCCCACTCCACGGCGTTATGGGTAGAGTTCGACACTATGAGCGGGAACCCCTGACCGCATTCACGGTAGCTGTCACACCCCACCTCCGGTGAGGAGATTGGTAACCAACACCAATTCTTGATCTTAGCGGAAAAAACGTCAATCGCGAAGAAGAATCCCAAGGTCACTGGTAATTCCATATAGGCGAGGCGAGGAATTGTCAGATACCCAAAGTTGCCGGATATGAAGTGCCGGGATCGACGTTGGCAGCGCTCGCCAGGTATTTCCCCTATCTCTTGACTCGTACAACTGGCCGTATTGCACTGCGTACGCCACGTTTTCAGGACCCGCGTATATAACGGCGTTCACGGTCGATGCTCCCATGCCCTTCCCGTGTACACTCCACGTCTGCCCGCCATCGCTTGATGCATAGAGCCCCAATCTCGTGCCCACAAGTAAAGGGGCTGTGGGATCGGAGGGAATCGCGATGGCGTTGATGTCGGATACAGGAAGAGCAAAAGACAAAGGTTCCCAGTGGTCGCCGTAGTCTTTCGATAGGGCAAGGCCGCTGCCGCCGCGGGCGATCAGCCTCCCGTCAAAGTTGGGCGAGTAATATAGCGTCTCGATGCCTACCGCATTCGGCACGTCGAGGCGAGTCCATTCGTCTCCGCTATCGGCGCTGCGCAACAACCCAAGGTCGGTAGCGGCAAAGATGTAGTCTTTTGCACCACCCTTCACCGTGTAGAGCGCGTTGATGGCCGACAGGCTGGCTTCATGAGTTTTCGCGACCGGTTTCATCGTTCGCGCGGTGGTGTGGACAGTTTTGCCTGTCCGGCTGTGCGTGGTCTGTCGCTCAATGACCGGTTCGGTCGATGTCTCCACCAGCCGCACCGGGTGCACCTTCCAACTCGTTCCACCGTCAATCGACTTAAACATCTGGTGACTGCTCGCGGCCAGCAGAATCCGGTCCTCGCTAACGAGACCGGCGATCGATGTCAGATGAACCCCTTCCACGCCCCGCATGTTGTGAAGCTGGCGCCAACTATCGCCTCCATCGCTGCTCACAAAAACGCCGCTCCCGTCAGTGTCCGAACTCTCTACCGCAACCAGCTTGTCTCCGGAGCGGGTCAGCGCGCTAATGGTTCGATCGACGAAACCGTGATTCATCAGATCGATTGCCTCGCCGCTGTCATTGCTCTTGCCGATCCCGGCCGAGGCCATGGCCAGGTACATCGTGCTCGGATGAGAGGGATCGAACGCCAGTGAATTCACCTGCGTGCTGTTCAGTGTTTTCCAGGTGGTGCCTTTGTTCAGCGACTTGAACAGACCGGTGGTCGTGCCCGCGAAAATGATACCCGGGTTCGTAGGATCCAGCCTGATGATGTGCGTCCGCCGCGAGGTGTTCGGGATTCCCAGGAGCTTCTTCCATTGATCGCCGCGCGTGCCGCTCAGGTAAATGCCGCTGCACGCGCTGGCAAGGACTTCGTTGGGCTGA
>JAFAMM010000396.1 GCA_019233375.1 Acidobacteriaceae bacterium | reverse complement strand
TAGAGAACCAATCGGCCGACATACTGGCCGATGCCGGGCACAAGGTAGAACAGAACCCTAAACTTCCGGGACCGAAGAATCCTGATTATCACATTGAGGGGCAGATGTTCAATTGTTATGCTCCGCAGCCGGGAACTGATGCAAAAGGAGTCGTTGATGGAATAAACCGAAAAGGTCGGTGCCCGGCAAGTAGAGAGAATAGTTCTGAATAGCAGCGATGACCCCGGCGTAACGAAGCAGCAGATCCGTGATGCATTAAAGGACTATCGTGATTCGCGTCTTAAGGAGGTGATCATGATCGACCAGCACGGGAACATTACTCACTTGTTCCCTTAGTAAGTAGCCTGGTAAGTAAGCAAGGAGCATAACACGATGGCGATAGATTACGAATTGAGGCTATGTACCCGTCTGGATACCGCGCAGATCCCGAACCTGTTGACCAAGCTGGCGCCGGGTCTGGAGACCGGGCAAGATCCCGGAACAGTTTTGGGCACAGGGGTTGTCATTTCGGTGCTGCCCGAGAGTGATTTGGGCAAGCAAATCACAAAAGAAAAGTATGGCCTCGCGTCCAACCTGCGCGTTCATTTTCGCTTAGATAAGTTCGACGGATTTGAACAAGGCCGCAAAACTACCGTAAAAGTTTCGCTTGGCCTTTTGGAGGCGGCCAAAGTCTGACGGACTCTTACTATCTGACGACACTCCGGCTTTGATGCGTAAAGCCGGCAAGATCGTGCTGGATTCGGGCCCCGGATTCTGGCCCGGTCTGCCTTTGCTTGTGGGCCAGCATCACACGGTCGCGAGCCTGTCGGCGACGAAGTGAGTTGCCGGCAGCTACCTAACTGAAGAACTGCTCGCCGGAGCGTTTTGATCGTGTGCGAACCCCATGGCCGCCGCGCCGGGCGAGCGAAGCGTCCGGACGTCCCGCATCGGCGGCTGTCCGAAGAAGCGGCTATATTCTCGGTTGAACTGGCTCGCGCTTTCGTACCCCACCTCAAATGCCGCGCTGGTGGCATCCAGACCATCGATGAGCATCCGCTGCCGGGCCGCATGCAGCCGAAGCTGCTTCTGATACTGGAGAGGACTCATCGAAGTGAGCACGCGGAAATGATGGTGCAGAGTGGACACGCCCATGGCCGCGATTTCTGCCAGATCGTCCACTCGCAGCGGCTTCGCATAATTTGCCCTGATCCAGGCGATCACCTTCGCTGTCCGGTGGCTTTGATCCCCCAGCGTTGCAATGGCTCGAAGGCGCCGCCCCTCAACGCTTCGAAGGACCCGGTAAACAATTTCCCGTTGAATCAGAGGACTGAGAAACGGGATGTCATCTGGGGTGCTCAACAAGTCCATCAGGCGGGAGAATGCATCGAGGAACTCCGCTGTTGTCTCGGCGGTCGTCATGCCGGAATCATCCGACGGCATCTCGCTTACCCGGATCTCCTCGCGTGTGAGAAGCTCTCGAACCATGGGCATTTCGAGTTTCAGCCGCACGCACAAATACGGCGATTCCTCGCTAGCTTCCATTACTTGACTGATAACCGGCAAATCCACGGATGTGAGCAGGAATCGCGACGGATCGTAGTAGAAAGTAGTCCGGCCCAATTCCACCCGCTTTCGCCCTTGCACTACCAGGGCGATGCTCGGCTCGTACGTCGCCGACATGGAAGCCGTCGGTGCTGTGCGACGGTAAAGTGTGAGCCCGGGCACGTCGGTTGACAGAATTTCTGCCGTGCCAATCAATCGAGCAACCTTACGAGCCAGCTCAGACCGTATCTCAGTTGCCGCGCCTTTCGTTAGCGAAGGCTGTTCCTCCGGGTTTTTCATGGGAATTGTTTGCTCACCTTGCCCCAGCTTACCTGCGCGGCGCCGACCTGACCAGACGGCACGCTTACAGTAGACACAAATAGGCAAGAAATCGGCAGAATCAGGATACCGGTTCAACGCCGGCCTTCCCTAGCCTGGAGATGAGGAGAACGGCAATGCAAGATCGCAAACTCGGAAGAAACGGCCTCGAGGTGTCAGCTATTGGGCTGGGCTGCATGGGAATGAGCTTCGGTTATGGTCCGGCGGCCGACAAGCACGAGATGATCTCCTTAATTCGCTCAGCGGTCGATCGTGGTGTCACATTCTTCGATACGGCTGAAGTCTATGGTCCGTTCACAAACGAAGAACTGGTCGGCGAAGCGCTCGCTCCGTTCCGCGGACGAGTGGTCATCGCGACAAAGTTCGGTTTCAAACTCAAGCCCAACGGAGAACCCGGCTTTGTCGGCCTGGACAGCCGGCCGGAGCACATCAAAGAGGTCGCCGAAGGATCACTCAAACGGCTCAAGGTCGACGCCCTAGATTTGTTCTATCAACACCGCGTAGACCCTGAGGTGCCAATCGAAGACGTGGCAGGCGCGGTGAAGGACCTGATTCAGCAGGGCAAAGTGAAGCACTTCGGCCTCTCTGAACCTGGCGTCCAGACGATTCGGCGTGCACATGCCGTTCAACCCATATCCGCCGTCCAAAGCGAATATTCGCTGTGGACGAGAGGTCCCGAAGCCGAAGTCTTGCCGGTGCTTGAAGAGCTCGGAATCGGCTTCGTCCCCTACAGCCCATTGGGTAAAGGATTCCTCACCGGGAAGATGAACGAGCAAACCACCTTCGACAGCTCTGATTTCCGCAATATCCTCCCTCGCTTCACGCCGGAGGCTCTGAAGGCAAATCAAGCTCTCGTTGACTTGCTTGCAAGCATCGCCGAACGGAAGAAGGCAACTCCTGCTCAAATCGCGCTCGCTTGGCTGCTCGCCGTGAAGCCGTGGATCGTTCCGATTCCGGGCACGACGAAACAGGCGCGCCTCGAAGAAAATATCGGAGCAGCAGCGCTCCAACTTAGCTCCAATGATCTCGCCGACATTGAAAGCGCCGCCTCAAAGATTGCCGTGCAAGGCGCCAGGTACCCCGAACATATCGAAGCGATGACCGGTCGCTGACCGGCACAATCAGAACGAAAGCATGCAGAAGCGAAAACCCGGAAACAGCGGACTCGAGGACATGCAGGTGAGCCGGCGAGTTCTCGGCCCTTATCGCCCTCTG
>JAFAMM010000204.1 GCA_019233375.1 Acidobacteriaceae bacterium | reverse complement strand
ACAGAAGCCGCTCTGACGCGTCATCTTTCCGATGATCTTCGCGAGGCGTGGGAACGGCTGCGCGAAACAGCGGCTGCTTTCGGGGAGCAGCGTATCTACGCCTCGCACCACTCGATCATGTTCTCGCGGAAAACCTGCTACTTCTTCGTGCGTCCAAAACAAAAGTATCTCGAACTGTGTGTCTTCCTGGGACGGAGGGTCGAAGCTCCCCAGGTGCGGCGCGTAGATCAGGCTTCGAAATCGAAACTGTACCACCTGTTCCGGATTACACATCGCGACGAGGTCGAGCCGCCGATCACCGACTGGCTTCGGGAGGCGTACATGCTCTCGAACGGGCTCTCAAAGCCGGGTGCCTCGACGACCCCCGCAGGGCAGACCCCGGCACGGAAATCGAAGAGCACTCAGCAGCCAAGTAAAGCTCAGCGAAAGGCAGGAGCGGCTTCGAAACGCGGGCTGTAGAAGCAACATGGCCGGCGTTCGCAGTGGTGTGCTCGTGGATTCGGACACGATTCGGAGGCATGCCAACAGGAGGATTGCCCATAAACCTGGAGTTACATTCCGAAGCTTTGATTCGAGCCGGAACTCAGGGATGTGCGCCGCCGATGCGCAGTCTGCGATTTCCTAAAAAACGCCCGATGAGTGCTCCTAAAATCACGGTGGCGACAAACGCGGCTCCATGCGCTCCCAGCGCGTGCCACGGGGTCGAGACCGGGCAGGCAATGCGCCAACCGGCATTGATCGCGAGAGCCGCGCCTGCGCCATACAACGCACCTGTTGTAGTTGGCCGGATCGCGAGCGAGTTCCGAAAGATCCGACTGAACAACAAGACCAGGATTCCTCCGGCTAACGTGCTGCCGATTCCGCAGGCGAAGCCCATGATCCATGGCTTAGCTCGCAGAAGCTCGTTGACTATTGGCGGGACACGCAGGACAGGCTCGCTCGCAGGACTTGTCGATAAAGTTAGCAGGGTGACAAATACAACGAGCAAACATGCCGCGAGGGCCGCGGAGTAGACGATGTGCCTCGGCAGCATGCCTGCCGGCGTGCTTTCGTGCGCGGCGATCCAGACGAGCGCGATAGCCAATACGAACTGCGCGGCGGAAGCGCCCCAAGTCAACAGCGGGCCTAATAACCCTAAGTCGTGACGCGGTCCGATCGCCAGTAGAATCAGCGACGAAACCAGCAGAGCAAGAGGAACCATTCGCAATGCCAGGTACAGCGGTTGCGGCGATGGTCTGACAGGTCTGAGATCTTGGGCTATCGCCCGCATCAGCGCTTCCGGTGGCTTGAATGAACGATCCATCATGCACGAGCCCTTTGAAGATTGTTCAGCGCCAGGCGCAGGTCTGCCATTCCCCGGCTGGCGCGCGAGCGAGCCGCCGCAGCACTGATACCCAGCATCCCGGCGATCTCCTCGAAACTGAACCCCCACTCATGGTGCAGCAGCAGCGCTTCGGACTGGTCGGGCGGTAAATCCGCCATACATCTGCGGATCTCGTCCTGGGAGCCGAGCCTGTCAGCTTCCGGAAGGACGGGAAACTCAGGCGAGTCCTCGCGCGAATCGTGAAGCTTTGCCCATCGCCGGGCTGCACGCCGATTCATTAGAAAAACATTTCGCGCCAAACCGAACACCCAGGGCCTGACCGCATAGTTCGCGTTGTATGCGGCCCTCGACCGGTGCATTTGAAGAAATGTTTCCTGAAGAAGATCATCGGCGATTTCGGAGCCGCGTACCAAATGCAACAGATACCGACGCACTCCAGGCGCGAGCTGAGCGTAGATCTCCTGGAATGCTTCGAGCGATCCGCCCTGATAGCGGATCATCAGCGCGCGAAGTTCCTGATCTCCGTCGCTCACTATTAAACGCTTTGCCGGACGAGGCGCGTTTGTGACCGGCTTCAATCCGAAAATCGCTTTTGCCGCGCACAACGGCCAACAAACGGCCTGTGCTCTCAGATTATTCGAAATCGTGTCACAGGCCGGGCACTGCGGGCAAATATCAGGCAGGCGGGCGAAAAGCCGCCAGCGACAAGCAAATCGAATCGAGGTTAATGTATGAAACTATTGCTCCCTTTTCTCGCCGCAGCGCTTCCGGTAGCGTCCGTAGCGCAATCACAGTCTGCGGACGCCTCAGGCGTGCCCAGCATCGCTATCCCCAAGACCACCGAAGTGCTGGTCATCCAGACGGCCAAGCAGGGCGTAACTCCTCAACAAATCATGGCCGTCATCCCGGAAGAGATTCGGGCAACGGTGAAGCTCTACTTCGAGGGGAAGATCCGCCAATGGTACTCGCGTGGCGATGGCAAAGGCGTGATCTTTCTGGTCGATGCCAAGACCATCGACGAAGCACAAGCCGTAATGGAAACTCTGCCGCTCGCGAAGGAGCAGTTGATGGACCACGAGTACCTCCCGATCGGACCCTTGATGCCGTTGAGGGCATTGATGGCGGCAGCGGCACCGGCGCGTTAGAAGGAGGAATGTATGCAGTCGCAACTCTCTTTTTTCATCAGCATCGCATTCAGCTTCATCGCGTGGGGGATGGTTGCTGCCCGATACATCTGGCCGGAACTCCGCCTGCGGCCGCGTTCAGAAGCATTACGTCCTCTGCTCATGCTGCACAGCTTCCGTTTCATCGGCTTAGCGTTTCTGGTCCCTGGGGTTGTGTCGCCTGCCCTGCCGGCTGCTTTTGCGAACTCCGCGGCCTATGGGGACATCATCGCGGCGATGCTCGCATTGCTTGCGCTGATAACGCTGCCCAGCACGGCTGGCCTCACCGCGGTGAGCGTGGTCATCTCCTGGATTTTTGGCCTCTGGGGTTCGGCGGATCTCTTCAACGCTTTTTATCAGGCTAATCGCATCGGGCTCACACCGGGGCAGTTGGGAGCCACCTACTTCATTCCGACTTTCATCGTGCCCTTACTGCTGATCACGCACGGACTCGCGTTCCGGATTCTCCTGGAACATCAGAATGTACCCGCAGTACAGGCGCAGCCGGCGGCGTCACAACACCCTCGTTGATCAAACCTTACTGTCAAAGGATTTCCGGGAGCGAGTTGCGGCCGGCCGGGCGTTGACGGCTGCCATTGTGAAATTCCTGGTCACGGATGGTTGGTGGATTCACCGGCCAGACGGTCTTCGCCAGCGGCGGCTACACGACACGTTAGCGGGTCTTGAGCGCCAAAGCGCGATACAGTATGAGGGCGTCGTGAGAACGCTCGTTGCCATAATCTGCGGATTGATCGGTGCCTTCGCCTTCGTGTTTGTCAGCAGGAGCCTAGGCAAGGGGATTATCCCTGGAGCATTGATTTTCATCGTAGGGTGGCTGATCTTCTGCGGGATCGATTACTTCCATGGCGTTAAGGCAGGTTATTCCGCCTTGGATGAGCTCGGGATTCACCTGGTTCTGTTTATGATTCCTGCATTCGCTGCCTGGCTTGCAGCGCGCCTGTTGGCGTAATGGAGAAACGAGCGCATCAGGACAAAAACGCTATAAAGATCGCATGCAGCTCGCTTAAGCTTCACTCAGTGAATCGAGGCGAGCGCACTCGCATCTTGAATGGTTAGTGTCGACTCCAATGCCTGAGAAATCACCCTCGACCGCCCGGCTGGAGGCTTTCTCCGATGGCGTGATCGCTGTCATCATCACCATCATGGTTCTTGAGTTGAAGGTGCCGCATGAAGA
>JAFAMM010000143.1 GCA_019233375.1 Acidobacteriaceae bacterium | reverse complement strand
GAAAGACATGGACGAAATGAGCTGATTAATGAGCGATTTCGACGGTGGTTTTGTGCGGGATAAGTCCGGCTTCGAAGCCGAGATCAAGCAATTTCTGGGCAGCACGGGGCACAATCTCTCCACCATCGATCGTATGGTGATTGACGTACATTCCGACAAATTGTTCCGCCAAAGCCGGGTCCAGGTCGCGCGCGAACTGCATGGCGTAGTTTAGAGCTTCTTCGCGATGGTCGAGCGAATACTGTATGCTCTCCCGCATAAGCCGCGAGCACTCGGATTTCACCTCGGGCGAAAGGTTGCGGCGCAGCGCGTTAGCTCCCAAGGGGAGAGGCAGATTGTATTTGCCGCGGAACCATTTACCGAGATCGATGACGTTGTGGAGTCCGCCGTGCCCGTAGGTAAGCTGGCCTTCGTGGATAATCAGGCCGGCATCAACCTCATAATTCTTAACGGCGTCAATGATTTTGTCGAATGGCATGACGACCTGCTCAAATTCGGGTTGGAAGAGCTTGAGTGTCAGAAATGCCGTTGTCATGGTGCCCGGAATTGCGATCTTTTTGCCTTTCAGTTCCTCCGGGCCGAACGAACGGCAGCTGACAACCAGCGGGCCATAGCCGTCGCCCACGCTTGAGCCGCTCGACATGAGAACGTATTTATCAGCTACATAAGGATAGGCGTGATAGGAAATCGCAGTCAGCTCATAAAGGCCTTCGGTCGCCTTGCGATTCAGGGTCTCGATGTCGTCCAGCACGTGCCGCAGGTTCACAAGGCGAGAGCGGATTTTTTTCGTCGCCAAAGCGTAAAACATGAACGCGTCGTCCGAATCCGGGCTGTGCGCGCAGACGATTTCCAACACCGGGGAATTCATAAAAGCTGGTTTCTGCCGAGGGCCAACTGAAGTTTAACAGAGCCCTTATTGCGGCAGAATTTGATTTCGGAAAGACTGTAGAACGGGTTTGAGCTGCGCCAGAGCCGATTCGAGAGCCAGCATGGAAGTATGGCACTCCCGACCGTCCTGGCGGCTGGCGGCGGCTTCGAGCGATGCGGCGCAGTGCCGGCCTCGCGGTGCGTGCAGCGATGCCAATGAGCCCTTAATCGTATGTGCGGTGCGGGAGAGCTGTTCGTAGCGGCTGTTGGCAAGCGCACGCGCCATCGCCTCGAGCTGGCCCTGGTGCTCTACCAGAAAGAGGTCGATGATTTCAGCCATCAATTCTGGTTCACCCACACACTGATCGCCAAATCGGTCGGGCGAGAATATTTCGGATAATTCGGGCACCTCCGGCGAGTGCTGGCTGATGCCGTTCGCGAGAGCTTCGATGGCGGAGGCCAGCGTGTCCGGCCGGAAACGGGGTGCGAGATACGCATCGGGCGGCGATTCCTGGGCGCGGGACCAGCCGGGATCCTCCGCAATGCGCGATGAGATTGACAGCACCGGAATGCGGGATGGGAGTTTTTTCCGGAGTTCGAGATCTCGCAGGCCGGCGGCAAAACGCGGAACTTCCGACCGCGAGACCGAGGCGCCTAACAGCACCGCGTCAAATCGTTGCAGCTGCAAGGCTTCCGATGCCTGGTCGAAGCCGCTAGCGTCAAATACGCTATGGTTTGCGTGCGAAAGGAGCTGCACCACGCGCGCTGCTTCGCGGGAATCGCCATCAACGAGTAAAACGCGTAAACTGCTCATGCCAGCCTAATAGCTGTTAGCGAAAGGGGAATAAATGCCCACAACTCTTGTGGGGGTCTGCCGGGATAATTCTTGAGCAATTCCTTCGCCGCTTTCCCACTGTCTTTCATCATGCTATATACTTTGTGTTTAGTGGGGGTGTGCCTTCCATAGTCTCACGACTGGCAACGTTGTAAGCAAGAGTAACTCCTGGCGCAAGGTGCTGCTCTCCGGCGCAGCAAAGCTCCCATGTTCCCTTTTCAACACAGTGTTTCCGGACGAGTGCCGGCTTTGTGAGCAGCCACTCGTTAATGTCTCCCGCATTCCTGTTTGTCCCGCCTGTCTTTCTCTTCCCAAACCTCTGGCGGCAGAGTTCTTCTGCAGGGCCTGCCGAACGCCATTCGTGGATTCCTATCCACTGGATGAGCATGACCTCTGTACGGTCTGCCGCGAGAGTATGGTGAACTTTGACGCCTGTTACTCTTTCGGCAGTTTTGATGGTCCCCTCCAGAAGCTAATTCACCTTTACAAGTACGGGAAGATCGAAAGCCTGGCGCGCCCTCTGAGCCGGCTCCTGGTTCAGGCTCTGCCTGCATGTGAAACAGTAGACATGGTTGTTGCCATGCCCATGCACTGGCGCAAGCAGTGGGAGCGCGGCTTCAACCAGGCGGCCTTGCTTGCCGAACCGCTCGCCCGGCGTCTTCGGGTGCCGCTGGCCGGTAACCTTCGTCGAACCCGGTATACGAAATCGCAGGCCGGCCTGGATGAATCCGAACGGAAGGCGAACTTAAAAGATTCGTTCCTGGTACGGCGTCCGGCGATGGTGGTGGGGAAGCGGCTGCTGCTGATTGATGATGTCTTCACCACTGGCGCGACGTTGCGAGCTGCTTCGGAGGCCCTCAAGAAAGCCGGTGCGGCCCGGGTGGCGGCGCTTACGCTTGCGCGAGTCGATCGTAGATCTTTCAGCCCGTCGATCGGGCCGAGGAAGGTGGACACGGTTCCGGCCGCTAAGGAAACGGAGGGTGTGCCGGCGTAACGGCGGATCCAAGGCGCCGCGGCAAGAGACACGAATGGGAGCGTCCTAAGTAATGATGACCAGTCCAGATCGACTTCACAGACCTGTTCTCGTCCTCAATGCGAGTTACGAGCCAATCAACATCTGCGCCGCCCGGCGCGCATTGGTGCTGATCCTAAAGGGCGTTGCGTCCGCTGAAGAGCTGGCGCCCTCGCAGGTCCATTCGGCTAAGCGCGTGCTGACCGTTCCTTCTGTTATCCGATTACTGGAATACCGGCGCATTCCACACCAGACCCGGGCGTTGTCCCGCAAGAACATCCTGATGCGCGACCGATATACGTGCCAGTATTGCCATAAAACGCTGCCTTCCGGCGAGATGACGCTGGACCATGTAGTGCCACGGTCGCGCGCGGGCGAAACCACCTGGGAGAACCTGGTGGCCTGCTGTCACCGCTGCAATAACAGGAAGGGTAATCGCACGCCTGAAGAAGCTGGCATGAAGCTTCTGCGTCCGCCGCGTCCCTTTAGCCTACACACAAGCAGGCATTTGATGCGGCTGCTCGGCCGCAGCGACGATCAGTGGCGCAAGTACCTTTTCTACTCCGACTAGTGTTGCCGGCCGCAAAGGCCTGTCCCACCCCCGGACATGTGCCGGCGAGTCACGCTGACCGGCTTATAGCGTTCTCAATCAATTAGGCAACGCCTTAAGCGGTTGCATGCTTGCAGGCTGAACTGGCTGTGAACGGCCTGGCGCAGGATCTGCGGTTTGCGTTCCATCAGCTACGGAGTAGCCCAGGTTTCACATTTGCGGCGATCCTGACGCTGGCTTTGGGTATCGGCTGCAATGCCGGCGTGTTCAGCTTCGTCTACGCGTGGCTGCTGAGCCCGTCGCCGTTTCCGCACTCTGAACGAATCACGCTTATCCGCTTCGAGCACCGGCTCGATCGCTGGGCGGACGATCTTTCCCGGGCCGATTTTGACGATCTTCAACGCGCCACTTCCTCCACCTTCGAAGGCGTCGCCGCGTTTGAATTGATGGGCTTCAACGTAAGCGGCGCGGGGACTACTCCCGAGCGCATTCCCGGCGCCCGTGTCTCGCCTGACTTTCTGGCAGTTCTACGCGCTCAGCCGGAAAAGGGCCGCGGCTTTCTGCCCGAGGACGCCAGAGATGACGAGCACTCAAGGGTCGCCCTTATCAGCCACGGGATTTGGAAACAGCGCTTCGGGGGAAGTTCCGCGATAATCGGCAAGGAGATCCGGCTCGAGGGAAGCGAATACCGCGTCATCGGAGTGATGCCGGCCGGATTTCACGTGCCAGTGATGGGACCACTGGGCGTCTGGGTTCCGCTGGCAGTCAACCCGCGAGAAGAGCAGGACCGGGCGAATCGCATGGTGGGCGTACTCGCGCGCTTACGGTCCGGGGTGACGGCGGGGCAGGCGCGAGCGAGGCTGGACGCCTTCGCGTACGATCTCGCTCGCCGTTTCCCGGCCACTCACGCCAATCTTGGTTTCCGGGTTCTCACTTATCCGGAGGCGATTGCGCGCCAGAGCGGTGAAAACGGGATGCTTGTGCTCTCGTGCGTGGTTGACTGTTTGCTTCTGATTTCCTGCGCGAATGTCGCGAACCTGATTCTTGCGAGATCGATCGGCCGCCGGCGTGAGATGGCCGTTCGGCTGGCCCTCGGCGTGAGCCGCTGGCGTTTGACGCGGCAGCTTATCACGGAAAGTCTCATGCTGTTTCTTGCCGGTGCACTCGCCTCGCTGCTGCTCGCGGACTGGATGATGGACGGAACAGCCAGCCGCCTTCCCGAAAGCCTTCTGGGTTATCTGCCTAATTTCGGTCGGGTACACCTCAATTACGCAGTGCTCGGGTATACGCTAGCGCTCGCCTTGGTGACCGGGGTGATCTTTAGTATCGGTCCCGCGCTCCGGCTCTCCAGAGTCGACGTACAAGAGGCACTGAAGGAGAGCGGCCGAGCCTCCACCGGCAGCCGTCGAGTGGGCGCCTGGAGAGACCTGCTCGTCATCGGCGAGATCGCCATGACACTCACGGTTTCCGTTATCGCGGGTGTGCTGAGCCGGGATTTGATATCGATCTACGGGTCAAACCCGGGTTTCGATACGCAGCACGTTTATCTAGGCCAACTCTCTTTACCGTCGAACCGATATCCCGGCGATAACCGGGTACGGCAGTTTTTTGAAGATCTGCTAGCTCGTTCTTCGGCGCTACCGGATGCGCAGTGCGTAGCGGTAGCGGAAACACCTCCCTTTAGCGGTCTGACAGATCGTGTGCAGTTTTCGATTGAGGGCAGGGCTCCAAAAGCGAATGCGGTTCCGGCCGC
>JAFAMM010000394.1 GCA_019233375.1 Acidobacteriaceae bacterium | reverse complement strand
GCCAAGCATCTATCAGGCAAGCGCAGAGGATTTTCAGGTCGCAACTCAGCGCATTTACTGCTCGCCCAAGTTGCCGTCTCATATCGTCCTGCCAATCGTCAGTGACCGAAAGTATGGCGGGGCGAGGATGGACGTGCTGCTCAGGAGCGCAAAGGGCGGTCGTGTCTTTGGGCGCACGTACGAATCGGCGGCATGACCAGGGCCAACTGGTTGGGCAAGTGCGAGACCGGTCCTCGCTACCTTCCAATGCCGCTTCGATCAAGCAAAAGCATGCGTGTCACACTCCTTCCACGATGCGGAAGTCACGATCAGCCGCCGATCCAAGAGCGCGCCTGGCAGCTTCATAGGCGGCGCTGTTGTATGTCGCGATCGCCTGCTCCATAGTGTCAAATTCGATTACGACGGTACGCTGGTCCATGCCGGATTCGCGGGCCTGCACGTCGGAGGTCAGTATGATGATTCTGCCGCCGGCGGACTCTATCGCCGGTCTGGCGAGTTTGCCGTATTCCGTCAGCGCAGATTCGTCCGAAACCGAACGATACGCCACCACCCAATAGCCTTTCTTCATTGAGTCTCCTTCTCTCATCTGAACGATGCAGAGCGAATGCTAGTCTGATTCAGCAAAGCGCGCGTCAAGAAGATCCAATTCATACTCCAATGCGCGCACCACTTGGTCGTGAATTTTATTGTCGTCGCGAAGCCGCAGCAGCGCGCGCCGCTCGGCGTTGCGAATCTCCTGCGAAAGCGAACGCTGCCGCTCAAATTGCTGTTCTTCTGAATCGCGTCCCGGATCATCGGACGAGTAATACTCGATGCGCGCTAAACGGCGCCGGTAGTAGGTTTCTAATTGATCGAGCAGCTCCGGACTCGAGCTCCCCGTCTGGCGCCGGAGTTCCTGCAGCCGCCGCAGGCCGGCAGTGACCATTTCGCGCCGCGCATGAATCTCTTCGTGGCGGCTCAGATCGCTGCCAGCCAGACCGAGCCAGCGAATAAGCGAAGGCATGCTGAGCCCCTGCAGAACGAGTGTCGAAAAGATCACGCAGAAGGTGAGAAAGATAATGACGTTGCGTTCAGGGAACTGGGATCCGTCGCCCAGATGAGTGGGAATGGAAAGGGCGGCAGCAAGCGCCAACACGCCTCGCATTCCAGCCCATCCTATTAGAAAAACGTGCCGGGGAGATGCAAGGTCTACTGGTTGCCGCAATGCGTAGCGCTGGATCTGCACCGACAACCATGCCCCAGGATAGACCCACAGCAACCGAAGCACAATCACGATTCCGCTGAAAACAGCGCCGAAATAAATGAGGCGTGGAAGGCTGAGGCCGCGAATTTGGGAGAGAATCAGCGGCAACTGCAATCCGAGCAGCAGAAACACAAGACCATTCAGCATGAAATCGAGAGAGTTCCAGAAGCCGGAGGCCTCGATGCGCGCGTGCAGCGAAAAGAAGCCGGAACTGCGGCGGCCGAGATAGATTCCGCATGCAAGCGTGGCGAGAACGCCGGAGCAGTGCGCGTACTCGGCCCCCAAATAGGCGAGATAAGGAGTAACGAGGCTGAGCGTGATCTCAATGGGCGCGTCGTCAATTCGCTTCTGCGCGAGGTGCATGAGCATCCCGACCCCCAAGCCGATGGCAACCGCCATAAAGACGAGATACAGAAGTGTGGCGGCCCCGTCCGCAATGGAAGGTGTTATTCCGCTGACCACCATGGCCAGGGTGAATTTAAGTGCGACGAGGCCGCTGCCGTCGTTCACAAGACTTTCGGCCTCGAGAATGTCGGTGATGTTACGGGGCAGCCCCATACGCCGTGCCGTCGCGGTGGCTGCGAGCGGGTCCGTAGCAGCGACAACGGAACCGAGCACGAGACCCAGCTTCCAGTCAAATCCCGGCAAGAGATAGCGGGTGCTGGCGGCTACACCCACAATAGTGAAGCCGACGAGGCCGAATGCCAGGAGAACGATGCTGACAATGTTATTGACAAAATCGCGCCAGGAGGTGTGGAATGCCGCGAAGAACAGCAGCGGCGGGAGAAAAAGGTAAATGACGATATTTGGATCGAGCTCAATGCGGGGTATGCGCGGTATGAGACTCAGGCAAAGGCCGCCGATCACAAGAATGATGGGATAGGCGATGTGGACGCGACGGGCAAAGAGGGCAAGCCCGGCGACGAGCATGAACAGAAGCAGAAGAACGACTTCGATGTAGCTGAGTTCAGACCCCGGCATACCGCTTACCGCCAGGTACGCCCTGCTTTGGAGAACTCTGGCCGAAGCACCCCACCGAAGGAACGTACGCGACGCCTAGGCCAAATTTAGCGCACGAACTCTGCTTTTCTTCTGATTGGACAGCTCCGGTACGGAGCCGTGCCGGGCATAGAAATCGGGGCATCGCTTGAGTGCAGGCGCTCGTTGCCGAGACGGCTGCCCGGCCATTTACGGGTTCCGGACGCGTGCGTTAGGATAAGCCGTCATGACGCGCCGTGAACTACTTGCCGGTACCTGTGTATCTCTCGCGACTGTGTGCAGCGCGCGCGGATTTGCTAGGTCTGGGAACGATTTGGATTTCTCCTCGGCTCTCGATGCAGCCGCCGCTATCAAAGCAAAGAAAATTTCATCGCTAGAGTTGACTCAGCGCACGTTCGAACGCATTGGTAAGTACAACCCGAAGCTAAATGCTTTCGCTTACCAAATGCGGGACCGGGCGCTGGCTGAAGCTCAGAAGGCGGATGATGCAATCGCGCGAAAGAAGGAACTCGGTGCGTTTCACGGCGTGCCGTTCTGTGTCAAAGAGTGTTTCGCGGTAGAAGGTGAACCCGCCACGTGGGGAATTCCAGCGCTGAAGAATTCCAAAGCGCCTGCGAACTCGGCTGCCGTGGAACGATTGCTGAATGCTGGTGGGATTCTGACGGGTGCAACGAATGTCCCGTACGAGTTGATGGACTGGCAAAGCTATAACGATATATACGGGACGACAAATAATCCATGGGATGTTACTCGCACGCCCGGCGGATCATCGGGAGGAAGCGCGGCGGCGCTGGCCGCGGGCCTAACGTACCTCAGCGTGGGAAGCGACATTGGCGGATCGCTGCGGATTCCAGCGGACTTCTGCGGAATCTTCTCCCATAAGCCAACGATCGACCTGGTCAGCACGCGCGGGATGAATCCGGGCGGGCATCCGGGATTGAAGGGATTCTCGACAGATCTGGCCGTTGCCGGGCCGATGGCGCGGAGTGCACGCGATTTGATGGTGGCACTCGAACTGCTGGGCGGTCCGGACGGATATGACGAAAAGGCGTGGTCATGGAAATTGCCTCCGCCGCGGAAACGCACCCTAAAGGATTTTCGCGTCGGATTTGTGATCGAGAGCCCATTGGCTATGCCGACTTCGGACGTGAAGCCACTACTCGAAGGTGCGGTTGCCGCAGTTGAGCGCGCGGGCGCTCAACTCAAACCGGGTTGGCCAGCGCAATACAAGCTCGAAGAAGCGCTCGAAAAT
>JAFAMM010000354.1 GCA_019233375.1 Acidobacteriaceae bacterium | reverse complement strand
AGCTTTCTGCCGCGCGAATTGCGGACGTTTTCAAGATCGGCACGAGGGATCAGTTTGACTTCGGACGCGAGGTGATTGTTCGGCAGTACCAGCAGATGAGTTTGCGGATCATAGGCCATGCCGCCCCAATTCATGCCGCCGATGTTGCCGGGAATGACGAGCGTTCCCTGAACGGAGGGCGGCGTAAAGATGCCTGTTGTGTGTAGCTGGCTGATCTCCGCCTGACACCACTGCCGGTCGGCATCATTGATGCCAAAGGCGTCTTTGGCAGTCATGGTCTGCGCGGTCAGTGGCTCAGGCTTAAGCGGGAACGGCTGGGTTGGTGACGCTTCTTCGCCAGGCGTATCGCTCTTCGCAACCGGCCGCTCTTCGACCCCGAAGATCGGCTTGCCGGTGACGCGATTCAGCAGAAACAGATTGCCGGTTTTGGATCCGATGGCGATGGCCGGAATCGTTGAGCCGTCATGCGGCAGATCGAAGAGCAAGGGCGGGCTTGCGACGTCGTAGTCCCAGAGATCATGATGCACGGTCTGGAAATACCAGACCATCTTGCCGGTGTCGGCGCGAAGGGCGATCACGGAGTCAGCGAAAAGGTTGTCGCCGAGCCGCTCGCCGCCGTAGTAGTCCGGGCTGGCGCTACCCGTCGGAACGAAAACAAGATTGCGTGCGGGATCGGCAACGATAACAGACCAAGCATTGGCGGCGCCTGTTTTCTGAGCGCTTCCGTTCTTCCAGGTATTCGCGCCGGGCGCATGCGGATCTTGCGGGATCGGGTCCCAAGTCCATTTCAGTTTGCCGGTCTCAGCGTCGAACGCACGAACTTCCCCGCTCGGCTGATCTGTCGCTCTGTTGTCGGCTATACCGGAACCGACGATAATCGTGCGGCCGACGACGGGCGGCGGCGAGGTCTCTTCGTAATCGGAGAAGTCGCGCGCAGGGATACGGAGGCCGTTGTGCAATTCGATCGCGCCGTTGTCGCCGAAGCCGGTACATAACTTCCCTGTTTGAGCATCAAGGGCGATAAGGCGAGCGTCAATGGTCGCTATGAAGATGCGCCTGTGGCCATCCGGCGCTTTCCAGGTAGACACACCGCGCGTAGCGTAATCACCGTATCCGGCATCCTTGTTGATGTGCGGGTCATAGGACCAGCGCTCTTTGCCCGTGACGGGATCGAGCGCGATGACACGGCCGAGCGGCGTGCCGACAAACAGCGTGCCATCGATGTAAAGGGGAGTGGCTTCGAACGCAGTGGGCCGCCCATGTTTCGGCTGGTAGGCGTCGCCGGTTCGATACGTCCAGGCGACCTTTAGAGAGGATATATTGGCCGCGTTGATCTCGGTAAGAGGCGAATAGCGCTGTCCGCCCGGGTCATGGCCATACACCGGCCAATCCGCCTGGAACGCCGGAAGTGAGCAGGCAAACGCTAGAAGCAGGAACCAAATCGCGAGAGCTTTATTTTCCATCGCCGGTAATCCATTGCAAGTTGTGCCGCCCGGCGGTAACCGATGACGGACGACAGCAAGCGCATTCGAGTATCATACGCGGGTTTCCAACCGGGTTGGATGGAGAGAAGATGCCGAAGAAGCAAGTCGAAGGTGTTCGGATCTGCCTCGACGAGGTTATGCAGAAGCGGCTCGTAGGCCGAGACCACGAAATCGAGGCGGTCTCGAGTGAGTTGCCCGGTGGCGCGCCAGTAATCTTCGGCAAGGCGGAAGTTGCGAACGCAGCCATTCAGGAACTCCGCGCGGCGGCTGCCTGACAGAGACGATGTGCCGCGCCTGCGGTAGTAGAACAAGGCGTGACCGGCGGGGGCTCGCAGAAATGTTCCATGGTGCATCGCAAGACGAAGCATCAGGTGAACATCTTCGATGACCCAGCAAGCTTCATCGAAGCCGTTGAGGCGCGTCAGCCAGGACTTTCGAATGAGTTGGCTGCCGGTGGCGAGGAAGTGCTCGGTTTGGAGCAGACCGCGGATGAGGTCAGTCTCAAGGATTGGATCTTTTAGCGGCGGTGCCGGCTTCCATTCGCCATCGAGTACATAGTTCTGCCACTCGGAATAGATCACCGCGACATCGGAGGAGGCGGAGTCGGCCGCTCGAAGCTGATGCTCGAGTTTGCCGGGAAGCAAAAGATCATCGGAGTCGAGGAACTGGATCCAGGACGCGCGCGCGGCTTTCCATCCGATGTTGCGAGCCTGACTCGGGCCGGGGTTGTGATCGAGCCGAATGATATGAAACGGCGAATGCCCTTTGGAGAGGATCGCTTCCGCCAATTGCGCCCCGTGATCGATCGAGGCGCTGTCAACGAGAATGATTTCGCACCGTGCGGGATCCAATGTTTGCTGCTGAAGGCTGTGGAGCGTTGATGTGATCCATTCCGCGGAGTTGTATAGCGGAATGACCACGGAGACGTCCGGGGCGGGCACTCAGCAGTCCGCCTGCGCGAGCGATTCAACGGGCGACGAGATCTGCAGAGACCAGGAGCAACGATAAAAAAGAAAGCTGTAAGACGCGGCCTTCTGACGTCCCGTGCCATAGACATCTGCTGGTTCGATCTCGAGTTCCGGCCCTTCGTACACGCGATCGTACCAGTGATTCGTGGCTTCATCGGAGACGCCGAGATGGAGCGGGTAGGTTCCGGCGAGCAGATTCGGGTTCCGGATTTCAAGATCG
>JAFAMM010000389.1 GCA_019233375.1 Acidobacteriaceae bacterium | reverse complement strand
GAAAGAGGCAGAAGCGGGCTATGAAGCGGACGCCGGGCTGAGGGAAGCCCTGCTCGGAAATAACGGACCGGCGCGGCAGCGAGTCGCATCTGCCCTCAGCATCTCTAAGGGAGAGGATGTGGAGTATCACGCCGGGCTGGCACTCTCTTTGACAGGGGATACGCCTCGGGCATTGGCGCTTGCTGAGAATCTGAACACGCGCTTTCCCGAGGACACACTCGTTCAGTTCATTTATCTCCCAACTTTGCGAGCGCAGGTGGCGCTGCGCCGCAAGAACCCTTTGGAGGCCATCAAGGATCTCCAGATCTCGGCCGGCTATAAGCTCGGCGACGGTCTTTATCCTGTGTACGTCCGCGGCTTGGCGTACCTCGCAGCGGGTCGGGGCGGCGAGGCCACGTCCGAGTTCCGAATCATCCTCGACCATCGCGGGATTGTCTTGAACTCTTGTATCGGTGCTCTGGCGCGCGTACAACTCGGAAGAGCCCTTGTTCTTCAGGGAGACATGCTCCAGGCTCGATCTGCATATCAGGATTTCCTGTCGCTGTGGAAGGATGCTGACCCTGACGTTCCCATCTTTGAGCAAGCCAAAGCGGAGTTCGCAAAGCTGAGCCGTTAGTGCTTAGAAAGAGGATATGCAGTTTCCGTGTGTCGCTGTCCCGTCGCTGAGGAAAAACACACGAAAATCGCGGACTGCGGCTTCGCGAGCAGTTGTGTCGCAGCAGACATTCGTCGCGACGCCGGTGACGATGACAGTGTCGATCCCGCGTGAACGCAGGATCAGCTCAAGATCGGTGCCTTGAAAGGCGCCAAAGCGAGGTTTTGTCGAGGAGAACGTCTTTCCGATCCACAACTATAGCCGGTATCGCGACAAGGCTCGCTTTCTGTAAGCGGATGTTGAGTTTGACTCTCTGTCTAGATTTCGACGATGGAATTTCCCGCGGTGTGACGCCCTCTGTAGTGCGGCTCGAAGAGCCCAACCCTTCGCCCAGGAGATTCAGTCTTGAGTCATATTCTCGTTGCTGCCATGCCCGCGCCCGGCCACGTTAATCCGATGTTGGCCATTGCCTGCCGTTTGCGTGACCGGGGACACACAGTCCTTTTCAACACCGGTGACGTATTTCGGGAGCAGGTTGAATCCGAGCGCCTCCGCTTCATCCCGCTCAAGGGCAAAGCAAATTTCGATTACCGTATCTTTAACAAATTTCTCCCGGAAGGCAAGACTCTTAAACCGGGCCCGGAGGATATGATTCACAGCTTCAAGCATGTGATGGGCGACACAATGCTTCCTCAGTATGACGGAATCTGCGAGATCTTGAGTCGCGAATCTGTCGACGCGATCCTGGTGAACTTTATATTCCTCGGCGCAATTCCTCTGCTGCTTGGGCCGCGAACAGCTCGGCCACCGGTCATTTCGGTGGGAGTTTCCCCGCTGGTGCTGAGCAGTGCCGACACTTCTCATTTGCGGGGTCCGGTAACGACCTCGGAAGAGCGGGAACGGAACCGCGAAGAGACCAGGCAGTTCCAGGCGAGTTTTGCCTGTATAAATGAGTATCTGGATAATCTCTTGCACAGCTATGGCTGCCCGCCGCTGCCTGGCTTCTTCCTTGATTGCCTGTACACGTTGCCGGATCTGTTTCTGCAATTGACGGTGGATGCGCTCGAGTTCCCTCGCAGTGACATGCCCAGTCATATTAAGTTCGTCGGAGCGGTGCTGCCGAGGTCCTCGTCCGCTTTCCAACCTCCCGATTGGTGGAAAGAGCTGGATGGCTCAAGGCCCGTAGTTCTTGTCACACAAGGAACGATTGCGAATACGGACCTAAACGACCTTATTGGACCGACCATCGCCGCTCTCTCAACGGAAGATGTGACCGTGATTGCTGCCACGGGAAAGGCAAATGGGGCAGTAACCGCCTCTATTCCAGCGAATACTAAGGTAACTTCGTTTGTTCCTTTTATGGAACTGCTACCCGAGGTAAGTGTCTTCGTCACAAACGGTGGCTTCGGCGCGGTAAACCAAGCGCTGAGTATGGGCGTACCCATTGTGATTGCAGGCGAGACAGAAGATAAGGCGTTCGTTGCCGCCCGCGTAGCCTGGACCGGCGCCGGCATCAGTCTCGGGACCTCGCGTCCTACGGCCGAACAGGTGCGCTCGGCCGTCCGCAAGATTCTGAATGATGACACTTATCAAACTAAAGCGCGCGCACTGCAGAAATGTTTCGCGCAATATAACTCGCTCGAGCTGATTGCCGGCCACGTCGAATCGATTCTTGGTTCCAACTTTTCGCCGGTTTTGCCACCCGAGCGCTTGCTCACGAGTGCGCTATGTGAAGGCGTGCAATGACATTCGATGAATTGTCGAGACGAATTTGGCTCAGAGAAAGAGGCTCTTGCCAGTTCAGTCGCTGAAATTGAAAATGTCGAGCTCTTCGACGATCCGGCCAACATTCTCAATTGGACGATCTGGACGAAACAGAGGGAACGTTTCCTGGCCCGTGCATCTACTGGAATCGACGTCAGTTCCGCGGCGGTCGCGCACTCGCTTTCATTAGCGTCGGCATTCGCCCGGGTACGCGAAGACACCGAGGTGTGCTGCTCACCGGCTGCTCAGCTGCTCAGCTCACCGATATCATTTCAGGATGCTTACTTTGATAACAGGCGGCGCCAGAAGCGGCAAAAGTAGATTCGCGCAGTCCTTGTGCCGCGATGCTGCCCAGGTCGTGTATATCGCAACGGCCCTGCCGAGCGACACCGAAATGCAGGCCCGCATCGCCCATCATCAACGGAATAGACCAGCCACTTGGCAAACAATCGAGGAGCCATTAAACGTCCCCGAAGCGGTGGCGCGGCATGCGCCGCAGGCTGATATTATTCTCATCGACTGCGTGACGATTTGGGTCAGCAACCTGCTGTACGAATCGCGCGACAGTGATTTCATCGCCGTTGAAGAGCTGGCAATGGCAGAAATCGGTAAGCTAATCGAGGCAGCGAAACTTGGCAATGTGCTCGCCGTCAGCAATGAAGTCGGTTCTGGAATTGTGCCGGCTTCCGAGGTCGCCCGCAGGTTCAGGGATATTCAAGGCATGGTAAATCAGCAGCTCGCCCTCGCATCGGAGTCCGTCTATCTAGTCGTGTCCGGTATTCCTGTTCGCATCAAACCGAGCGGGTAAGAAAATACCTCTCTCTTCGAGTCGTGGTGTAATGGCAGTCTCCGTGCTATTCCGGCATGCTCTGAAACGTGACATATTGGACGGCCAATCGGGGCCTCACCCGAATACTGATGCTGTGTTCCACTTTTGTGCTCTCCGGCGTTTGTGCTGACACACGCACTTCTATCAGCGGTATCGTTTTGGATCCCCAAGAAAAAGCCGTTCCGGGCGCACAAGTTGCCCTGTTTTCGACTACCGGAGATTTGTTGCTCACCACGGAAAGCGATGCTTCTGGGAAGTACGCATTCGCGACTGTGCGGTCCGGGGATTATTTGATCGAAGCCAGCGCACCGGGCTTTTCGTCATATCGCGAGCAAAACCTGCATCTCGAAACCGGCAAGAAGCTGTCGCTTGATCTGCACCTGTCGCTAGGCGCTGTCGCCGAGCAAGTATCCGTAACGGCATCCAGCACGCCACAACCCGTTGAGGAACTTTCGAAAGCTCTCAGCATCGTAGACAACGCATCTTTACAGGAACGCGACGCTTACTCCTTGACCGACGGCGTACGCCTCACGCCAGGGCTTCGGGTCGATCAATTGGGCGGACCCGGGGCCTTTAGCGAGATTCGTATTCGAGGTCTGCGCCCGGAAGACACTTCCGTTCTCGTCGACGGAATGCGCCTGCGGGATGCATCCGCGACGCAGGCGGACGCCTCCAGTTTTCTGGAAGATTTTCTGCTGACGGATGACAATCGCATAGAGATCCTGCGCGGGTCCGGCTCTTCGCTGTACGGCACAAATGCAATAGGCGGTGTTGTCAACGTTATCACCGATCCCGGCGGCGGTCCAACGCACGGGTCGGTTCAACTGGAAGGTGGCGGCCTTGGTCTCTTTCGCGGCTCTGCTGTCATCGCAGGCGGCATGAAAAATGACCGCGTTCAATACAGTGCCGGAATCATGCACCTGAACGTGACGAACGGAGTCGGCGGCGATGCCCCAGCACGGGTTTCGAGTTTCCAGGGCCACCTGTCCATTCGGTTGTCTCAGAATGTTCAGTTGATCGCGCGATTCTTCGGGGTCGACAATTTCTCTGAACTCAGCACAGATCCGCTAACGATCGCGGACTATCCAACCGGGATCGTTCCCGCTATTCCTCTGACGGGAGCAGGTCTGGCACAATATATTTCCGGCGTGCCTCCCTCCAACGTGAATCTCGGTAACGCGACGTACATCCCGTCTATCGACGACCCGGATTACCGCCTCGCCGGGCGATATCAAACAGGCGCGCTTATGTTGCTCGGGCAGCCGACCTCGCGGCTTGGATATAGTGTTCAATACCAGATCGTGAACTCTACCCGTAAGTATGCGAACGGGCCGGGCGGCCCCGGGTACCAACCCAACGGAAACACATACTCTGACTATTACGGCAGGATTCAAACAGTCAATGCGCAAGCTAACTATCAAGCTGGAGAGCACAATCTAATCACGGGTGGTTACGAGTTTGAGTCGGAAGATTACAGCTCTTCGTCGACTGCAGCACTGGATCCTTCATCGAACTCATCTACTACGGCCAGCCAGAGGAGTAACACCGCATTCATACAGGACCAGGCCCGTTTTTTTGGGGATCATCTCTACGTCTCGGGGGCTTTCCGTTCACAGTTCTTCTCGTTGCAGCAGCCGACCTTCCTGCCTGCGGCGAACGCCCCTTACCAGGCGCTGAATATTTCAACTCCGCCGCCCGCCTACACAGGGGATGCCTCTCTGGCGTACATGATCAAGCGCAGCGCAACGAAGATCCGGGCTCACGCAGGCCGTGGTTACCGGGCGCCGTCGCTGTATGAACGTTTCGGCGCAGGTTATGACGCATTCTTTGGTTACTCTGTTTATGGCGATCCGTTGTTGAAACCAGAGCAGTCGATAGCAGTCGACGCGGGCATCGACCAATCCTTGCTTAACAACAAATTGCGCCTCTCGAGTACTTATTTCTACACGCATCTGCAGCGTGTTATAACTTTCGACTTTTCGGGCCTGATTAACCCGGTGGCGGATCCCTATGGCCGTTCCGTCGGTTATTTGAATACAAACGGCGGGTTTGCGCGAGGCGTCGAGTTCAATGCCAATTGGACGGTTAGTAAGCAGCTAACGGTAGTGGGCTCCTACACATATACGGATGCACGAGAACGAATACCGCTGGTAACGAACGTTTACCGGTCGTTCATTACGCCGCTGAACCAGTTCACACTGTTTGCGGTGCAACGGATTGACCGCCGGTTGCTCGTCGATTTCGAACTTACTGCTGCCACTAGCTATCTTGGACAAGTCTACAGCACTTTCAGCAGCGGAGCTTTTCAATTTCCCGGTCAAAAGCGCGCGGATATCGGCGTGACTTATCGCCTCCCCATCGCTGAAAAGCGCGCTATTCGATTCTTCGGAAGGGCGGAGAATGTATTTGGCCAGAACTACTACGAAAGCGGATTCCGCACGCCCGGCGTGGTCGGCCGGGGCGGGTTGCAATATGAATTCTAGCCGTCGAAGAAGGTTGGTCGCGAAGGCTCCCGCCTGCGTCTTTCTCGCGTGTGCCGTCCTGCACGCAAGCTCTCTTCCTAATCGCATCGTCTCCCTATCGCCGAACACAACCGAGTTGCTGTATGGTATCGGCGCGTTCCCGCGAGTTGTCGGGGTATCGCAGTACTGCACCTATCCAAACGAGGTGATGAAGCTTCCCCGAATCGGCGGTTGGGAAGACAGCAGCATAGAAAAGATTCTTGCGCTTCGCCCTGATCTGGTCGTACTTACAAAACCGCAGGAACCCTTTATCGGTGACGCTCTGCGCAATTTTCACGTACGCTATGTTGCTGTTCCGTCCGAGAGTCTAGAGGACGTGTATCGCGCCATTCAGATGATTGGCGGCGAAACCGGCAACGAAAAAGATGCTGCAGAGCTCAGTCGGCACATACGCACCTCGCTCGATGTAATCCGTTCCGCGACAAGAGACCTCCCGAAGCCATCCGTTCTCGTATCAGTTGGCCATACGCCAGGGACCTTGTCGGACTTGTATGTTGCCACGGAGGGTAGTTATCTGGTCGACCTGATCACTTTCGCGGGAGGGCGCTCCGTGGCTCCTCCGGACCGCCTGGGATACGGCAAGATCAGCAAAGAGGCCGTGATGAAGCTTAATCCTGAAGTCATCATCGATCTTGTTCCGGGCGTGAATGCGAAGCACGCGGAAGAAGCGGTCGCGGACTGGAGCGACTTACCTGAGCTGCGGGCCGTAAGAGAGAAGCGGGTGTACAGTATCACGGATCCATTCGCAGTGCATCCGTCGCAATTTGTGACACATACTGCCGAATTATTCGAAGGCATTCTTCACCCCGAGACTACCGGAAGGTAAGCATTGACGATTCTCGAAGCCCGTAACGTCGAGTTTGGATATTGCCCAGGCGCCGCCGCCGTGCTCAGCGCGTCAATAGCGGTCGAATCCGGTACACTGACTGCAGTCATAGGATCTAACGGTTCGGGCAAATCGACCCTTATACGGGTAGTGGCCGGCCTACTACAACCGTGGTCGGGAGGTGTTTTTTACCGCGGCCGCAACTTACTTGATCAAAAGCCGCAAAGTTTAGCGCGCCAACTTGCTTACGTTCCGCAGAATGCGTCCATAGCGTTTCCCTTCACCGCCCTCGAAGTGGTTCTAACCGGCCGGGCACCTTACCATTCGCGATTTCAGCTTGAAAACGCCGAAGATCAGCGAATTGCGATGAATGCGCTTGACCAGGTTGGCATTGCGCATTTGGCGCATCGCCGCGTTACGGAACTCTCGGGCGGCGAACGTCAAATGGTAACTGTGGCGCGGGCTCTCGCCCAGCAACCCGAATGCCTTCTGCTGGATGAACCTTCCTCATCGCTCGACCTGAAGCACCGGTCGGCTCTGATCCGATTGCTTCTCGATCTGCGAGAACGCAAAGGACTGACCGTCCTAATGATTACGCATGACCTCATGCTGCTCGAGCCGGGGTTCGATCACGTGTTCGCGCTTCGCTGCGGGAGGATAGCCGCGTCCGGGCCGCCGCAGCAGGTTATAACTGGCGATATCTTGGTCGAGGTATATGACGATGCTTTTATCCGCACCAGCCGAGTGAACAGACAGGTCTGTGTGTGGTCTCAGGTGCACAGGTGATCGTTGAGTCGGTGGGCTTCTGGCGATCCACGCCAGTCGCCTCGCGCCACAAGTTAGTTCGCGTTTTGGCCTTGCTGGCGATCTTTCTATTGGCTTCGATCGTGATTAGCTTGTGGACGGGGTACCAGCCCATCACATGGGCTTCGCTGCGCACGGACGAGATGACTCGCTCGATCTTCTTCCGGCTCCGGCTGCCCCGCATGATGATGGCGGCCATCATAGGAGCAACTTTGGCATGCGTCGGCGCAGCACTCCAAGCCTTGTTTCGCAACCCATTGGCGGAACCGCTAACACTTGGAGTTTCAGGGGGCGGTGCCCTCGGGGCGAGTTTGGCGATCGCGTTCGGCTGGGGCGCGCGAGTTGCCGGAATGCCCGTTGTGTTTATCGCTGCATTCGCTGGAGCGCTGGCCTCTATCAGCATCGTGTACCGGCTTGCAAAGGCCGGCTCTATGGTTGTACCCGGTTCACTCTTATTGGCCGGCATCGTCATCAATCTGGTTGCCAACGCTGGCGTACTGACAATGCAATATACAGTCGATCAAACTCGTTCTTTACAGATCCTGCGATGGCTGGTCGGTGCATTGGACGTTGTTGGCTTCTCGGTGATTTGGCAGATGCTGGTCTTTCTAATTCCTGGATGGGTTGTCCTGCTATTCGTGTCGCGCGATCTGAATCTACTGGCCGTTGATGAGCAGTCTGCGGCATCGCTGGGAGTAAACGTGCCCCGCGTCGAACGCACCGTGTATTTGGTCTCATCGTTGCTGGTTGGCGTGACGGTGGCCGTCGGCGGTAGCATTGGCTTCGTCGGTTTGGTGGTTCCTCATATCGCGCGGCTATTATTTGGGCAGGACACTCGCTTCGCCTTGCCTTCCTCTCTCTTGATTGGAGCGAGCTTTCTGATGCTCGCGGACGCCCTCGCACGATCTGTAATGGGTGCCGGGGAATTGCCAGTGGGCGCAGTTACCGCAATGTTAGGAGGTCCGTTCTTTTTGTGGCTAATGCATCGACAGCAGCGCTTCTCGGTGCTTCAGTAGGCCGTCCAAAAGCGTGATAGGTCTTATGTCCGATCAGATACCCGTGACGTTTTCCGAGCAGGATTGCCGCGCCATATACAGCGTGATCCGAAGCCGCCGCGATGTTCGGTCTGAATTCACATCAGACGCGATCCCGGACGATGTCCTCGGCCGCATTCTTGATGCTGCCCATCACGCGCCATCGGTCGGCTTCATGCAGCCCTGGGATTTTCTGTTGATTGAGAGCGTCTCTGTTCGGCGCCGGATTTACGCTCACTTCCAGGAAATGAAGCAGCGCGCTGACATGTATGAAGCGGGGCGCGCTAACCTCTACAAGGCGCTGAAGCTGGAAGGAATTCTGGATGCGCCATTGAACGTATGTGTGACTTGTGATCGAGAACGCACCAAAGGACATGGCCTGGGGCGCCAATCCGATCCAATGACGGATTTGTACTCAACGGTATGTGCGGTCCAGAATCTTTGGCTGGCGGCGAGAGCCGAGTCGGTTGGAGTGGGCTGGGTGAGCATCATCGATCTGGACACAGTTAAACAGATGTTGGGAATTCCGGATCACGTTCATGTCGTGGCGTATTTGTGTGTAGGATACGTTTCCCGATTTCGAAACCGGCCGGAGCTTGAGGATGCGGGCTGGGAGCACCGCACGCCGCTTCAAAAACTGATTCGCTTCGATCACTGGGACAATCGGGACGAAGATCGCGCCGCGCGTTTTTTCGTGGACGCCGACGTGCCGCGATGAAGTGGGAGGAATTTCAGGCGCTCCTGAGCAGGATCGAGCCTGCGGATAGAGATTGGTTTGTTCGTGCACAATCCCGGCAGGACCATCTCACAAAACCGCCAGGCAGCCTCGGGCGGCTTGAAGAAATCGCGAACCGCATCTGTGGCATGCAACGCACGCTCGAGCCTCAGATCGAGAATCCCGCGATTTTGATCTTTGCGGCCGACAATGGCGTTTGCGAGGAGGGCGTGAACCCGTTTCCGCAGTCCGTTACTCGCCAAATGGTCGCGAATTTCCTCGCAGACGGCGCAGCCATTAATGCCCTTGCCGGGTCTGTAGGAGCCTCACTCACCGTCGTGGATGTTGGTGTACTCGGCGAGCCTTTAGATCATCCAATGCTTGTCAGTCGGCGCACCGGACCGGGAACGCGAAACTTTTCACGTGGCCCGGCGATGTCACACGAGGAAGTGATGGCTGCTGTGTCAGCGGGAGTAGAGATCGCCGGAGAGGCTGTTCGGTGCGGTTCGACGCTTCTTGCGGTCGGAGAAATGGGCATCGGCAACAGCACGGTTGCGAGCGCAATCTGCGCCGCTATGACGAATAGTGACCCAGCGACTGTTTGTGGCCGCGGAACCGGCAGTGATGAACTGGGGCTTGCGCGGAAACGGGAGGTGGTTGCCCGTGCGCTTGCATTGCACCGTGAGTTTCTGACCACCCCCCTTAACCTTCTCGCGCGACTTGGTGGTTTTGAGATCGCGGCGATGTGCGGCGCATACCTGCGGGCCGCGGAGCGCCGGGTTCCGGTGATCGTCGATGGATTTATATCGGCGGCAGCGGCGGCAATCGCTGTCTCAATGAATGATGCCGTCCGCGATTACCTGATCGCAGGTCATCAGTCCGCCGAGCCTGGGCATGTTGCTTTTCTGCGCCTCTTGAATTTGCAACCGCTGCTCCAATTGGATATGCGATTGGGTGAAGGAACTGGTGCCGCTCTGGCCATCCCAGTTGTACGCGCCGCCCTCGCCGCCTTCCGATCGATGAAGACTTTTGAATCGGCTGGAGTCGCCGAATCGACCGTAAGCAGCTTCCAATGATCGGTTCTCTGCTTTCGGCGCTGGCGTTTCTCACTCGCGTGCCGGTGCCCGCTTCAGTGCATGCGAATGAAGCCAACCTACGCCGGTCGAGTCGCTGGTTTCCCGTTGTCGGCCTCATCTTGGGCGGCATCTGCGCTGGTGTCGCATGGTCGGCGACCCAACGTCTTTCTGACTCGGTTGCCGCAGTGCTGGTTTTGACGATTGAAGCTCTTTCAACCGGCGCGCTTCACCTGGACGGATTGGCAGACATGGCGGACGGCTTCGGTGGCGGTCGCAGTCGAGAAGAGGTACTCCGGATTATGAGAGATCATGCAATCGGATCGTACGGCGCCATCGCCTTAGTGCTGCTGCTTTTGTTCAAGGCGGTGTGCCTGTTCACTCTGGTCAGGAGTCAGCGTGGATTGCTGACCATCATGCTTGTCCCCGGGATTTCACGTTGGTCCATCTTATTCTTAAGCCGAATTCAGCCGTACGCCCGTACGAACGAGACTACTGCCCGCGGAACGGGTTCACTATGTCAACATGTGAGCCGTTTCGACCTGATCTTTGCAACCGCGTGTTGTTCGATGTTCCCGTTCTTGTTCGGAACGGTACAGACATTGGCTTGCTGGGCTGCAACAGTGGCCGTAAGCCTTTGCGTTGCGAAGATGTGTGCGCGTCGGATCGGCGGTATCACCGGAGATACGCTTGGCGCAAACGTCGTCATCTCTGAAGCAGTTCAATATGCAGTCGCATTGCTGGTCAGTCCGCGGTGACACTACACGAGCAGCCGCCGACGGATGTCTACCTCGTCCGGCACGGAGAGACCGCTGAAGACCTCCAAGCGTGAGGAATACCCCTCCTCTCGCCTCCTAAAAGGCACCATTTCTCCACAACGTTTCGTTACCTATGTCTCAGGTCGGACACGGTTTACTTAGGGAGCGGACACCTCTTCAGATGTGCGAACATGGCTTGGCATCGCTCGCTGCTTTGGCTTGGCTCTCGAAGCCAACCATTTCTCGCGAATATCCAGGAACGGCCGCTCAACGAGCACAAAAGTTCCGAATGCGAAGATCGCGCAGCCACCAAAGCTCAGCAAGTAGGCGGCAAAAAATCCGACAATCCCCAGCCTGTGAAGCGAATCCAGTGACGGAACAATTCGGGGAAGAAGCCCAAAATGATTCAAATATATTCCATACGATAATCTGCTGATGATGTAGAAGCCGTGCCAGTGTAGAAATCCACTGGGCTGTCTGATCGTCAGCCCGTATAGCGTCAGGGCGCCGTAAAACAACGCAAGGGATGTGTAGTTGAAGACGACGGGGTTCCACAGATAGAGCGCAACGCCCAAAACCGCTGCCACTGGCGCGGCGATCTTTCGAGATACTTCGCTCGTCAGAAATTGCGGGTACAGAACTGCCGTCCAGGCGAGCAGAATGCCAACCGCCAATCCGTCCGAGTGAGTATGAATCGGGAAGTACATACGCTGGCGCGCAACGGCAGCGCCGTAGACCTGCACGATCAGCAAACGACCCAGGGGAAGGCCCAAAAGAACGGTAATCGGAAACGCCCACATGCAGCGCAGCGGCACGATACGGGAGAGTAATAAAAGCGCGATGGGGATAAAGATATAAAACTGCTCTTCCGTTGAAAGCGACCATCCTCCTCCCACCTGGTTGTGGAAGTAATTGGAAAGGAACGTCGAGTCCGCCCACAGACCGCCCAACGGGCGATGGAAAAACAGGCCTTCGAAGACGATGAGCGCGACAAAGCAGTAGTAAAGCGGCCAGATTCTCAAGCCGCGCCGTAGCCAAAATCCCGGAACATCAATGTGGCCGCGTTTGTTCAGTTCCTTCCAGAGTTGAATTCCAATGAGTAGACCGCTCAGAACGAAGAAAAGATCGACACCTGTCCAACCGAAGTAAACCACAGGAGAACCCTTAACCCAGGCGGGAGCGCCAAACTCCGGAGCAAAGTGTCCGCTAAAGACAAGAAGAATCGCCAGACTGCGGAGGACGTCCAATGCTGGTACGTTGCCCCGCGGACGAACAGCCAAGTCGGTGACAGCGTTATGCAGCAGCCGGAAGGGAATACGAGACCGGGTCGGCCTATTAGCTGTCGATACGGGTGCCGGATGCGACGATTTCTGCATCAATTTACGCTTATCGGCATTAGCAAGCTTTTCTACTCAATATTCCTGAAGCCAGATTTTAGTTTCGCACCCGAAGTTGCAGGGCAGAGCCGTTTAACTTGTAAACAAGCATACCGTTAGCATGGTCTCCATGAACCGCGCTGTTTTGCGAGTCGCCGCAGTGGTGGAGGCGGAAACCGTAACGGGACCGGCAAAGAACCTGATTGAGTTCGCCACAACTGCACGCCGCCCTGAGTTGGACCTGCCCGTCGTGGAGCTTTCGGTTGTGACATTTGTCAGGTGCGCCGATTCGAACCAGCCACTCCAAAACCGAAACTCGTTTCTCCGGGCGCTGGATGCGGCGGGTATTCTCGCCCACGTGGTCCGGGAAAGATTCCGTTTTGATCCGGCTTCCCTACGAGGTCTGCTTGCCGCAGTTCAGCACTATGCGCCCGACGTAATTCAAACCCACAGTGTAAAGTCGCATTTCCTGGCGCGGCTTGCGGGCTTGAATAAAAGGTTCCCCTGGATCGGCTTCCACCATGGATACACGGCCACTGACCTGAAAATGCAGCTGTATAACCAGCTGGACAGGTGGTCACTGCCGGGTGCACGCCGGATCGTGACAGTTTGCAAGCCCTTCGCAACTCAGATGATCGCCAGGGGTGTAGAGCCGGACAAAATCAAGGTTTTTCACAATTCCGTCCGCCTTCCATCGCCTACTGGATCCGAGGACATCGGAGAGCTAAGACGAAGTTTCCGCCTCGGCGAAAACGATTCGGTTGTGCTTGCGGTGGGCCGCTTCTCTAAAGAGAAGGGCCATGCTGATTTGATCGCTGCCATTGCCGAAATGCGGCGTGTCTCACAGCGCTCATTCAAAGTAGTGCTGGTCGGCGATGGCCCGGAAAGGACCAATCTGGAGCAACAGATCCGCGCGCTCGGCCTACAGGATTTCTTCATTTTTGCAGGGCAGGTCTCAACCGTAAGTCCTTTCTATACTCTGGCCTCGGTGATGGCTTTGCCGTCACACAGTGAAGGATCTCCCAATGTGGTTCTGGAAGCAATGGCTCATGGGATCCCGGTTGTGGCAACCAAGGTCGGAGGAGTGCCGGAGATTCTAGACAACGGCGAGACCGGTTTACTTGTTCCGCCGAGGGACGCGGTTGCTATGGCACGGGGGATAGAAACTCTACTTTCGGATCGGTTACTGGCTGGCCGGCTCGCGATGCAGGCGCGCGCACGGGTCGAGCAGTTCACGCCCGAGGCTTACCGGAAGGCCATGCTGAGGCTGTATCTCGAGGTCTTGGCGGAGACATCGAGGGAACGTTTTCGTTAGCAGGATTAGCGCTTTGGATAGCGGCGGCTAATCGAGCAGAAGTCCCTGCTCCTGCATGACGGCCAACGCGTGCGCACCGTAAGCCATTAAGGCCGAAAGGATTACGTAAAAGAGGCAGACCACCAGAAGCGAGTTTTTGCTCTTTGTCGATGACGCTTGCATGCGCCCATATGAGCATTTTTTGCGCCAAACGCTTGTCCGCTTCCGGACATATAAGTGTGCTATTTTCATTTATGAGCGTGCGCCGAAGTAGCTCAGTTGGTAGAGCAACGGTTTCGTAAACCGTAGGTCACGAGTTCAAGTCTCGTCTTCGGCTCCACTCCGGCATTGGCGCGGTAGCCAAGTGGTAAGGCAGAGGTCTACAAAACCTTTATTCGGCGGTTCGATCCCGCCCCGCGCCTCCATCGATTCTGCTATCAGCGACGACTTGCCGCAGACCGGTAAGCGAAGTCCCAGATCAACAGCTCGATATCATCCTTGTCGCCGGTATCGGAGAACTCCATCAGCGCGTATTCGCCCGGAGTGAGGGGCTTCTCCGGCCAAACGCGATACAAGCCATCGCCCAACTGCTGATCGAAGGTTGCCATCTGCTTCCGCTCTTCATCCGTCACGTTCACGACAGGCGTGATCGCGACGTTCTCGACGATGCGCATATCTTTCTTCGGTTCGACCCGAACGATTCCGAAGCGTTCTTCTTTCGCGAGTCTCAGATAGAAGCCAGGACGGTCGTCTGTAACGATGAAGTTCGAATGGTTTCCCTTGATCACCACCGTGGCCTTGCCTGCAATGATCGGCACCGGAACTGCCATTTGGAGCGCCTTGCGCTTCTTGCTGGTGATCACCTGATAGTCGGCAGCCGGTACAGGCGATACCTTCTGTCCATCGTTGTAATAGGCTCCCGGTTCCATCGGAATGGAAGCGATCTCCCTGCGCAGATCGCGCTCCGCCTTCTCCTCTTCGTCTTCTTCCTTGGCGACCCGCGCATTTGAGTCCAGTTTGGCTTTGTGCACCTGCTCGGTCTTCGGCAAATCCACCAGCGCGACCGGTATCTCCTCCCAGTCCGCGCGCTCGGTACTGTAGTAGCGGACCCGGTCGCCTTCCACCTGGTATTGGCTCACGAGATGATAGCCTCCGTCTTTCAAGAACAGTTTGAATGTGTCACCGGATAGGAGCGCGGCGCCGAAAAGGAAGATAAGAACTGCCCTCACGTCCGCCATTCTCCCACTCTTTTTTCGCAGCGCGGGAGGTCCACGAGAGAGAGCTTGCCCCTGCGCTAACCTGAAAGAAATGGCAAATATCGGTGAAGTACTTAGCTCCGCCGCGGCTATCGCCAAAGGCATGAGCATCACCTTCAAAGAGATGCTCCAGCCCGCAATCACCGAGGAGTATCCGGATGCTCCAGCGGTGCTCCAGGAGCGTTATCGTGGTGCCCATGTTCTGCAGCGCGACGAGAATGGACTTGAGAAGTGCGTCGCGTGCTTCCTGTGCGCTGCTGCCTGCCCTGCCGATTGTATCTACATCGAGGCTGCCGAAAATACGGAACAGGAGCGCTTCAGCGGCGGCGAACGGTACGCGCGCGTTTACAACATCGATTACAACCGCTGTATCTTCTGCGGATATTGCGTAGAGGCCTGCCCCACGGACGCCATCACGCATGGCCACGGCTTCGAACTCGCCAGTTACAATACCTCCACGCTGATCTATACGAAAGAACAGATGTTGGTCAAGCTGCCCGAAGGCGGGGGCGCACCCACACAGCAGAACCCCGCTCCCGCAGGTGCCGTGGGAAAGGTGAAGACGCTCTAACGATTGAACAGCGCTTCAATCTCGCGCTGTTTCATTCTTCTTGCCCAGGCTTTGGGTGTTGCCCATGCGTCGGCATGTGGTTCATCTATTTCCGCTCCATTCGCTATCAGCACCTCAGCAAGCTGCTTTCGCCCCCAGCGGCATGCCCAGCCTAGCGGAGTCGATCTCAGCAGATCGTCCC
>JAFAMM010000388.1 GCA_019233375.1 Acidobacteriaceae bacterium | reverse complement strand
GTGCTGCTGAGCGACACCGTCGGCTTTATTCGCAACCTGCCAACCACCTTGGTTGATGCTTTCCGCGCCACGCTCGAGGAAGTAACCGCTGCGGCCCCGCTGTTGCATGTGGTCGATGTTTCCTCCCTCAGTGCGGACGAACAGACCGCGCACGTTTTGAAAGTCCTCGGCGAAATCGGCGCCGAAGCCACGCCCCAAGTCCTGGTGCTCAACAAGAGTGACAGGCTGCCTGAACCCGAACGCCTGCAAAGCCTGGAAACCTTGACGCACCGCCTGCTGGGCGAAACGGCCAGACAAAATGCGACGCCCGCTGTTCTGGTTTCTGCTTACTCCGGTGAGGGCGTTCCGCAGTTGCTTGAACTGATCGACACGCAACTCGTGCAGGATCCCGTTGCCCGCCAGCGGTTTCGCCTGCCCTTAGGCGAGGGACGGGCGCTCCATTTGTTGCACGACAAGGCCGCGGTACTCTCCAAGCATTACGAAGGCGATTACTGCGAAGTGGTTGCTGATACGCCGAAGTCTATTCGCGACAAACTCGCCGAATTCGCGGTTTCTGAATAACCTTCGTGTTGTCTGTGCGGACCTCCCGCGCCACACTTCTATCGGTTAAGGTTACATTTTGCTCAACTGCGCTGTCTTCGAATAGCGGTAGCGGTATTTTCGGGGATACCGCTACATACCTTGTTGCCCGGCGGCGCGTGCGAGTGCGGCAGGCACCTTGAAATGCTCAGTCGGGAGTTTTGTCCGCGACTATCGGCATCGCTGCCCCGGCATGCAGCATGCGCTCTGCGTTCAGAGCGCCTGCAGGCGTTTCTTCGTGTTTGAAGATCGCATAGGTGGGGTAATGATTGCTGCGATACTGCTGTAGTCGACAGCCGATGCTGCTCAACTCGGATTCGGTGTATTCCGGTTTGCGCAGCCGCAGATACACGAAGTCCGCGGTGATGACGTGCGGGGTTTCCAGGTTTTCGTTCTCTGCCAGGCAAAGGCATGCATTCGCGTCGCGCAACACGTGGTAGATGGGCTCGCTGAACCAGCTCGCGTTTCGAAATTCGAAGGCCGCGCGCACGTTCTTGGGCAAGCATCGCAGAAACTCGCCAAGCACCGTTGCGTTCACCTGCATGGATGGCGGCAACTGGAAGAGAATCGGTCCCAAGCGTTGCGCCGCTGCAAGCGGCTCCAATGATTCCAAAAACACGCGCGTAAACTCATCGGCGTTCTGTAACTTCAATGAGTGCGTGATCTTCATGTGGGCCTTCGGCAAGAACAGAAAGCCGTCCGGAGTGTTCGAGATCCACTTCTCAAAGGTTGCCGCCGATGCGATCCGCCGATAGGTGTAATTCACCTCGACTGCGTTCAGCCGGCTGGCATAATGACCGAGAAACTTGGAATCGGGCAGTTTCTCCGGATAGAATCCGGGCCTCCAACTCGGATAAGCAAAACCGGAGGTTCCGCAGTAGAGAGGCGCGTTAGGCACGGATCACAGACCAGCGAACCAATCATACCCTTCCTCGGCCCAATAGTCAGCAGGCCGTTTAGTCGTGTACTGGATTGTTCCGATGCGCTTGATGTTCTTGATTCCGTACTTCACCGGAATCACGAGGCGCAGCGGCGCGCCATGCTCGGGTTCCAGCGGCTTGCCGTTGTGCTCATACGCCAGCAGCGTTTGCGGATGGAACGCGCTCTTCATATCCAGGCCCACGTAGTAACCTTCATCAGGCGTCGCCATGTACACATAAGGCGGCAAGCTTTGTCCCGGCGGAAAGTATTTCTCAGTGAAATCAGAAAATCGCGCCCCGGCCCAGGAAGTGATGACACTCCAACCCTCGATGCAGCAGAACCGAGTAATCATCTCCACTCGTGGAAGCGCTTTGATATCGGAGAGCCGCAATTCGAGATCCGGCGCGCTCTCAGCCGCGGCGACGTGCAAACGCCACTGGCTGACATCGAAATCGGCATCAAGCCCGTCATTGCCGTTCGGCTTCAGATACTGAACGCGATCCGCCGTGTAAGTTGGCATCAGGTGCGAGTCGCGGAGATAGCCGCGTGCCAGCCGGCCATTGAAATCGAGTATGCGGCGCTGCGGCCAGGGCACTCCATCCACCTGCCGGGCATTCGTGATCCACTCATAAGCTCCGAACCCCGCGGCTGCGGCAAGACCTCCGATCAGAAAGTCGCGACGAGTACGTGCTCTTATTTCGCGTTGGAGATCCGCTTCCGGCAGCACGATTTCAGGATGGCGCCTCGTGTTATTCATTTTCCGAAATAAGCTCCCATCCCGTTACCATGCTGCGGAAATTGTTCCAGCCCGCCAACGCGACTTGCACCACGTGCACGATGAAGAACACCACGTACCCGAGGGTCAACACAAAATGAATGAGGCGCGCCATGGGGTACCCCCCCATCAGAGCGGTGAGCCAGTTCAGTTGCACCGGCTTGTAGATCGCGAATCCGGTCAGCACGGATGCGATTCCCATGAGCACAATACCTGTATACGCGATCTGCTGCGCAGCATTGTACTTCTCCTGGTGCGGTAACTGGCTTCGTAAGTGGAGATCGTGCAAAATCACTTCCCAGGCATCGCGAAACGCCGACCAGGAACGTGGCACCAACAGACGCCATTCGCCCGAGATCAAGGTATATCCGATGTAGAGGATGCCGTTGATCACGAACAGCCACATGAAGAAAAAGTGCAGAGCCATCCCTTCGGCCAAACGGAACGGAACGTGCAAAGCATTGAACACGGTTTTCGGAAAGAAATGCAGCGGCCCTATGTGATAAACAGGAAAGGCCCAATAGATGAGGAGGCCGCTCCAGATCATCAGGAACAGCAGGGGAAAGTTGATCCAGTGGAACCAACGTACGGCGAGCAGGTGCTTTAGTTTGATCTTAAGCATTTCCTTCTGTTCTTTCGCTCGGAGCCACGCTATAGTTACGGGGTAGTCTCAATCTAACAAGAACGCGGCTCCCTTGGATCCTGTTATGGAATCACAAGACAACGGCGCTCGATCGTCTCCAATCACGTTTCTCTGCTTGGCCAGCTATGAGAAAGGTCACCGGACCCTCGAGACACTGAAAGGCTTGGGATGCCGGGTTTTCCTACTCACTTCATTGAGTCTCAAAGAGTCGGCTCAGTGGCCGCGTGAGAGTCTCGACGACATCTTCTACTTAGAAGATCAGGAGCACGAGTGGAACTTTCCGCACATGCTGAAAGGCGTAAGTCATTTGTGCAGGACCGAACGGATTGACCGAATCCTTCCGCTCGATGACTTCGACTTGGAAAAGGCGGCCTACTTACGCGAGCACCTGCGATTACCCGGCCTGGGTGAATCCGCGACACGTTACTTCCGTGACAAGCTCGCGATGCGCATGCGTGCGCGCGAATGTGGGATACCGGTTCCCGAGTTCACCGCGACCTTCAACTACGACGCAATCGCGCGCTTTCTTGAACGGGTTCCTGGTCCGTGGGTGCTCAAGCCGCGCCTCATGGCGGGTGCCATTGGAATTAAGAAATTCTATCAGGCACAGGACGTCTGGAACCGAATACACGAGGTCGCCGACGAACAATCGTTCTTTGTACTAGAGAGATTTCTTCCAGGCAACATTTACCATGTAGATTCTATTTGCTATGGTGGGTCAATACGTTATTCCGTCGCGAGTTCCTACGGAACTCCGCCGCTGGAAGTAACAACCGGTGGTGGAATATTCACGACGAGGCTTCTGCAAGCCGGAGGGGACGAAGACAAGGCTCTTCGTTCATTGAACGAGCAGGTTCTGAGTTCGTTTGATCTTCGTACAGGCGTTTCGCACACGGAGTTCATTCGCTCTCATGAGAACGGAACGTACTATTTTCTCGAGACGTCGGCCAGGGTTGGCGGTGCGCACATTTCGGATTTGATCGAAGCGGCCACCGGCATCAATCTCTGGTCAGAATGGGCGAAGGTGGAACTGGCGGAAGCAGCGGGCCGCCAGTATATAGTGCCTGAGCCTAGAACGGACTACGGCGGGTTGCTGGTTTCGCTCGCGAGGCAGGAGTATCCGGATACCTCCAGCTTTCACGATCCGGAGCTCGTGTGGCGCTTGCGGAAAAAGCACCATGTTGGGTTCATTGTCAAATCACCACGCTGGGAACGGGTTGAGGAGCTTCTAGAACTCTACACCCAGCGGGTGCGGACCGAATATCACGCTTCGGCGCCCCCGCGAGACAAGGTGCGCGATTGACGCGCAGCTTACAGAAGCGGGCGTCCGAGGAGAGAATCGGACCGCGAAAAAATACTAGAGGTGCTAGGCTTATACGATGCGCGCTATGACGTTGGCAGGATGTACTGCGGGAGCCGTTGTCGGCGGAGTTTCTGTCGCCGCCGCCTACGGCAGTGTTTCCAAAGGTTCGCAGTTATTCGGACCATCTATCTATCGCGGCCCGGGACGAAGACGTTCCATTGCATTAACGTTTGACGACGGGCCCAGTGAAGGTACGCTCACCCTACTCGATTATCTCGATCGGGAAGGTGTGAAAGCGACCTTTTTCGAATGTGGCATGAACGTGAAGCGTTTGCCGCATATCGCCGGACGGGTTGCAGCTGCGGGTCATCAGATTGGCAACCACAGCTATTCGCATCCCAGACTCCCCTTTAAGTCGCCAGACTTCATCGACCGGGAGTTCACTCAGGCACAGAAGGTCATTTCTTTCGAAACGGGTGTTACGCCGATGCTGCTGCGTGCTCCGTATGGCTTCCGTTGGGTAGGCCTGCGCGAGGTGCAACAAAAACTGGCGCTCTTAGGCGTGATGTGGACGGTGATCGGGTATGACTGGCGCTGGCCGGCAGCACGCATCCATCATCATGTGCTGTCCCGTGCCGAACCGGGCGGCATTATCTGTCTGCATGATGGCCGCCGGCTAGAGCAGCAGCCCGATATCAGTGACACGCTCGCCGCCGTGCGCCAGATCGTGCCGGTTCTGAAAGATCGGGGCTACACGTTCGAAACGGTGAACGATTTGCTTCGTTACTGACGCGACAATAGTATTGTTTGCGTCCGGAAACGACAGGCAAGCTTTACCTCATCGGCGCGGGCCCAGGCGACCCGGAACTGCTGACCGTGAAAGCAGTCCGGGTTCTGCGTGAATGCGACGTCATTCTTTACGACCGTCTGGTCTCTCGCGAAATCTTGAAATATGCGCGCTCCGATGCTGAACGCGTATACGTGGGCAAGCATCAGGGCGAGCAGGAGATCACGCAACAGGCTATCTTTGAGCTGATCGCCCGGCACTCCTTGGCCGGCCGAACGGTTGGTAGATTGAAGGGCGGTGATCCGCTCGTGTTTGGGCGCGGCGCGGAAGAGTGGGCGGTCGCGCTCGAACATGGAATCGAGGTTGAACTCATTCCGGGCATCAGTTCGGCGATCGCGGTTCCCGGGCTTGCAGGCATACCGCTGACGTTTCGCGGAGTGTCACAGAGCTTCGCGGTAATCACGGCACATTGCCGCGAAGGAAGCACGGAGGACTGGAGCCGGTACGCGAACGTGGACACGCTGGTCGTGTTGATGGGCGTGGCAAACCGCGCCTTCCTGGCGCAGTCACTCATCGCAGCGGGACGCCGCGGCGACGAACCGGCCGCCTTCATAGAAAACGGGTCGTTGCCGGGTCAACGTATCGTCGTCTCCTCGCTCGCCGGCATCGCAGAAGGCCGCATAGACGTATGCAGCCCCGCCGTACTGGTTATCGGCGATGTTGTGAACTTGCTTTCTCGGCTCGCGCCGGGTCCTCCAGTTCAATCAGCGCAAGCCCTTGAGCCGCGACCGTGACCGGATCGGAAAGCGAATGCTCCTTCGTTGGCTGCAATTGCGCCGCGTCGACGAGTGTCCGTATCTGCGGCAACGTTGGCAGGGTGGGGCCACCTATCTTCTGCCACGCTGCCAGCGCCGAGCCGTGATCCGGGTCGACGAACTGCATCCGGTATCTCTTGGCCTCGCTGTTCTTCACCTCTAAATGAAAGGTGCGGGGCGGAACCGCTTCACCGGGTTCGGCGTAGTTCCACACCGCGAGCACAATCTGTCCGCTCCGGCCGACGGTCGCCAACGCGTTCTCTGAGTCTACAGACAAGCGGGAGTTTCCTAGCCGGTGCAGCAGCGCAAATGCATTGTATGCGGCCTTAGGGATACCGCGTTCGGCGATAAGACCATACCCTCCGTAAAACGGGGTTTTCACGACACCCTGTTCCTCAAACACATCGGAAAAGGCCCAATACGACATGAGCGATGCCAGCCCGTCGCATTCGCGAATGTTATTGGCAAGCCACGGTCCCATGAAAGCGCTGTCGGTCACCTGCACCTGATTCATGTATGTGGCGTTGTACTCTGACCAAATAATGGTCGTGTTGGGCGCGGGCGACGCCTTTACCTGGTCGTACACTTTCTTTGCGGAACGGGCAACCATGTCACGTCGCGCGATAGCAAGCTTGCGGCCGAAAACGTCCATCGAAGTGTCATTTCCGTAGACATGCGTGGATACGAAGTCAAACGGAATGTGATTCCGGGTGCAGTGAGCGATAAACGAATCGACCCAAGCGGCCTGCGCAGTTGCCGGGCCACCGACGCGTATCGCCGGATCCACCTTCTTGATTGCAGCCACCGTGTCGTCATACAGCGCGAAGTATGTTGCCTGCTGCGGATCGCCATTCCAGAAATCGATATTCGGCTCGTTCCAGACCTCGAAATACCATTGCCTCACTTCATCACGGCCGTATCGGTTCACCAGGTGATCTGTGACTGCCTGAATGAGTGCCTGCCACTTCGCCTTATCGTTTGGCGGCGAAGGGAGCGGGTGATACCAGAAGGGATGCGGCTTCAAATTCGCGGCTAGTTTGCGGGGCATGAAGCTCAACTCAACGAAAGGTCTCACGCCCGCTGCGAGTAGGCCATCGTAGATCTGGTCAACGTAGGAGAAGTTATATACGGGATGCCCCTGTGCATCTTCGTCGTAAACGCCATTCTCGTCATCCAGAATTCCGTGGAACCGGATGTAGCGCAGGTCCGTGGCGTTCTGCACAGTGCGCAAATCATCGCGATATGAGGCGCGCAGGCTCAGGTTCGCGCGGCCGGATCCGAACATCTGCTCCCAAAAATGCGGGAAGGCATGCTGCGGCGCCGCAGCGTCTATAATAAGCGTCTCTTCGCGCGCCGCGCGCTGCGATTCCTGCCGCTCGGCCCGCGCATGCAGCAGCGGCAGAAGTGAAAAAATCACCCCCAAAGCGCAGCTCAGATAAAAAGATTTCACGCCAGTTAGATCATCGGTGGGCGGAGGCCGTTGCACACGGCAGGACTGTACGTAAGTAGTTCGGCGGCTATGATGCGCGCTCTGTATGAGTTTCCGCATACCTGGCGGCGGCTTCGCGCACCAGCAGGCCCATCTTCGGATGGCTGGGCTCGAGTACGGGGACAAGGCCGCACGCCTTAAGCGCCTCCGTTGTATCGGGTCCAATCGAGCCGAGGAATATGTGCTCCAGTGCACGTATCGCCTGTTCGCGCCGGCCGCACTGAGCCGCGAAATCCAAGAAATGCTCGATCTGCACGCCAGTGGTAAAGAGTGCGGCGTTTACCCCGCCATCGAGCAATCGCGTTAAGGCCTCCGCCAGCGGCTTCGTATCTTCGGGAAGCTGCCATTGATACACCGGAACAGCGGTTACCGAGCGCCCCTGCGCGCGAAGCCCCTCCAAAAGTTCCGGATTCGAGCGGCCATACTCCTGCACTGCGACGCTTTTTTCGCCACGATTCCGGACCGCTTCAAGCAGCTCACGCCACGTATTAGGCTCGGGCACGGAAACGGCAATCGGGACTTGCCATTCACGCAGGACTGCGGTGGGCTTCGGGCCTCGAGCCACTACCGCCACCCCGCGTAACGCTTCCGCGAAGCGGCTTTCCGGCTCGCGCGTGCTGAGAACCCGCTGCAGGTAACGCGTTCCCACGCCGGTGAGAAAGACAACCATGTCAAAGTCGCCAGCATAAAGGCGGTCCGCAAAGCGGAAAGCGGCTTCGTTCTGCTCGAGCGGCACCTCAATCAACGCCGGCGCGACCAGAGGCTCGCCGCCGTTGATGCGTATCAGCTCGCTCATTTCTTTGGCACGGCGGCTCTCGAAGGCGAGTACTGTCGCTTTGGCGAAGGACATGTCCCGCATCGTAGCGCAGCACTTGTTACGATACGAGGTGATGAAGTGGCTGCCGATCGGAACTGTCGTAATCGTTGCATCTGTCTCCGCAACGTACGCGCAACAGGTCACTGACAATAATCCAGGCCACGCGCCCGACGCGGTTCTGGATAATCACCGTCCGCTGATTCAAAAGCGAGAAAAACCCGCTACCACGCGGACCGTCAGCGGCAAAGTCGTGGATGGGAGCGGCCAACCCCTTGAAGGCGCGCTCGTCACATTGACGAATACCGCCACGAAGGAAAGGCGCGAGTACTTCACGAAGCAGGACGGCCGGTACAGTTTCGAGCAACTGAGTTTCACAATCGATTACGAGCTGCAGGCACGCTACAAGGACACCAATGGCGAGGTGAAAAAGCTGAGCGAGTTCGACAAATCACCCAAAATGGTGCGAATTCTGGAGATCAGCAAGACCGCGGATAATGCTCAGCCGGTCGAGGCGAAAAAAGACACGCCTCCCGCCAAGCAGTAGCCGCCTCCGCTACCGTTTGCACAACTCCGGAAAATCCTTTTTCAGCAGCAAAATCTTTGGCATATCGTTGTACACGATGTAGGGGTTTGTCGGATTATTGTCGAGGTAATGCTGATGATATCCTTCGGCTGCATAGAAACCCTTTAAGGGCACAACCTGCGTCACGATCGGACGGGAAAACACGTGGGCCTCATCCAGCTGCTTGATGTACGCTTCAGCGACTTTCTTCTGATCATCGTTCGCGTAGAAAATGGCTGAGCGATATTGCGTGCCCGTATCCGGCCCCTGCCGGTTCAACTCAGTCGGGTCATGCGCCACTGAAAAGTAGATCATCAAAAGCTGGCCGTACGTGATCTGCGATGGATCGAACGTAATCTTCACGGATTCGGCGTGTCCGGTCGTCCCGGTGCTGACCGTTTCGTAATGCGCGGTCGATTTGTCTCCGCCTGCGAATCCGGAGACCACGTCTGTTACGCCCTTCACTCGCTCAAATACGCCCTCTACCCCCCAGAAACAGCCACCGGCCAGCACTGCTGTCTGCTTGCCGCCCGTCGCGGGCACATCGATCGCCGGGCCCGGAAACTGTACCTTCGATTTGGCCATGACGGTCAGCACGGTGGCGGCCAACCCAAGCATAAGCGCTTTCTTTAACATGCAGTACCTTCTCTCCGTAAATTCACTTCGCTGCCGGAAGCTGCGAGGTTACGCTCGCCCGGCTGGCTGCGGGGTTTTTCCGCAAACTGATAAGGTTTGCCAGAATACGGTACGCGCCCGGCACTCCCTCCGGCAGTTGCCGGTAAAGCGCAAACGCATCATAAATGTAAATGCCTTGGCCGTAATGGGCAAGCAGCAGACCGCCGCGCTGCGGCTTCTGGTCCGGATCGTGCGTCTCCACCAACGGCTGATATCGCGGATCCCAGGTGTCCATGAACCCGTGGCCGCGCTCCTCATCCCAGCCTTCGAAATCGGCTTCAGTGATTTTGTTCGGCCAGGTAAACACAGGGCTCTCGGGCTCCAGAAAACGCACCACGGAGTGCTCATCCACAACCTTTTGCGGATTCTGGCCCAAGGTGAACGGATAGGGCCCATAATCACGGTCGAAACTTTGCAGATTGTATTGAACCAATAGAACGCCTCCGTTTTTCACGTAAGTCAGAAGCCGGTTATTGGCTTCGCGCAGTTCCGGCCGCACCGCGTAGGCGCGAACTCCCAGCACAATCGCATCGTACTGGCTGAGTTCGCCTGATTCCAAATCGCCCGTCGCGAGAATCTGTACCGGCACTCCCAGGTCCTGCAACGCGCGCGGCACATCGTCGCCGGTGCCCGGGAAGAAAGCAACATGCAGCCCGGCCGCAGTCTTTACATCCACTCCTACGGCATGATAAGACGCCGGACGGCAGTACGGGTACGGCCGAAGTCCCGCGTAGCCGACCAGTCTGTACTCTTCGTCGTACGTGTTGCCGTTGTATTCGGCATCTGCATGGATCTCATACCTTCCCGTTTTCATGCGATGTGGAGTTACTTCAAAGGTTACGGTGTCCGCATCGCCTTCACGCGTAAATGAGAACGGATGATCCGGCGGCGTAGATTTCCACCCCACTGGCAGACGCAATTTCAGAACACCGTTCGCGGGGCCTTGCACATAGCTCCGCAGATTACAAGTAAAGGTGAACGAAGCGGCCGTGACCGGTACTGCTCCGGCAGCGGGTGATATCGATACTGAGATTGGCGGGCCTACCAATAACGGATTCTCCTGGATTCCAATCCCTTCCACTCGCTGGTTTGTCTGAACGATTTTGCGTATGTCGAAGGAG
>JAFAMM010000249.1 GCA_019233375.1 Acidobacteriaceae bacterium | reverse complement strand
GCCGTCCAGACCTATTTCGTAACCCCGATCCCGCTCCAGACAGTGCTGCGCGCAAAGAATCTAACGGCGGTCACCTTCGTTGTCTTTCAAACCTGCGCGGTACTTCTTGTTGTGCTCGTGATTCGCGCGCCCGTTACGTCGTACAGTATTGCTGCAGGTGTCGCATCCTCGGCCGTCGTGACGGTCTTTCTGCTCTCGATTGGCAACTTCACCTCCTTCGCCGGCCCGCGGCCCATCGATCCCCGCCAGACGTTCAGGAAGCAGGGAGGCGCGCGCATGCAACTCTGGATCCTGCTCTGCAGCATCGCGATGTTCCTGCTGATCGGATTTGCTTTCCTGGCCCGTTACGCCTTTGGCAGCAACTGGGTGCTCTTTGCGGTGTTGGGCGGCGAGTTCCTCATTGGTCTCATCGTTTACGCCTTTGCTACCGAGTCGGCGGTCCAGAAAGGCATGCGCGAACGCGAACGGATTGTGGAGGCTCTCTCGAAGACCGCTTCGCCGGTCAGCCTGGGCTAATCACCCGTCCGGCGGCTCTTCACTCGCCGCTCGATAAGAGCTTCTGTACCTGGCGCTCGATCGCGTCGCGAACCGCCTCCCGCGCGTCAGCGTCGCGATACTTCTGCCGCGGCCAGAAGAACCCCTTGAGCCCGTCGCGGTGGCGGCGCGGAACAATGTGAATATGCAGATGCGGCACCGTCTGGCTGATCCGATTGTTGATGGCGATAAACGTCCCTTCCGCATCCACGGCAGATTCGACCGCCTTCGCCAGCAGCTTCGTCGTCATCATGGCGGCGCCCGCGATGTCGGAAGGCAACTCGAGGAGGGTCACATAATGCTCCACCGGGCAAAGTAGAACGTGGCCGGGAAACAGGGGATGACTATCGAGGAACGCGATGAAATCCTCGTCCCGATAGACCACGGATGCGGCCAGATCTGACCGCACAATCTGGCAGAAAACGCACGTTTGCAGATCCGAGGATTCCATTGGCTGGTTTTCGACTACTGCGGTTGGGAAACCGGCTGTATTACTCCTATATTGTCGAGGCTGACGACGAGATCACCGTCCTCACCCACATCAAAGGCGTTGATGAAACGCGCTCCCCAGACGATTTCGTCATAGCGGTACGAGGATCGGGCGTGCACCGGCTGCCCGAACGTTTCGTCAAAGCCCTTCACAATGATCAAGATTTCTGCCTGCATTTCCTGCAAATCCCGCGCGGTCTTTCCGTACAGCGGGCTGTCTTCGCGAATCGGATGCACCACCGTCCACGGAAGAGGGAAGAAAATAATCTGGGGCCGCTCGAGCGCAAGCGGTCGATACTTACGCTCAGGTCCGGCTTGGCACGACTCTACCGTCATGAGAAGCATGCGAGCTTCCACGTCAATCAGGTTGTTCAGTCTTCTGTTCACAACCCGGAACTGAAGACTGCTTCCGCCCATGTAGGGCGCTATGATCATCGTTTCACTGAAGCCCAATCGCGCTGAGGGCTTGGAAAATCTGCCGAACATCAGACCCGTTGCAATTGCAAAACCCATTAACCCTACCAGCGCTTCGAGTGCTGAAATTGTGTTCGCCAGCGCTCCGTCCGGATACATGTTCCCGTACCCGACAGTCGTCAAGGTGTGAGCGCTGAAGAAGAAGACCTTAAGGAACGTCGTCAGAGCGGTCGAGTCTGTGGCGTTTTTGATATGCTCTGCGCCTATCGCCAGGTACAAACCGGCGAAAAGAGTGTTTATCAAAACGAAGGCAGCCGCGATGAGCAGGAAGAAGTTGATCCATGAAGTGCTGATTAGAAAAAGATAGGGATGGCTGTCGCGCCACGTCCCGCCGGCATGACGAACGTTGAAGCGCCCATCCTTATTGATGATGCGTTTCAGTACCCCTGTGTATTTCTGTGTCAGCCCGGGATCGTACCCTGGTGTCTGCGTCCTCGGGCTGCTCCCCGCAAACATGCTCATCTGGTCACCTACTCCGTTATTGGCGCCGGCGTCTCGTACGCGCCTCGAACCACGCCAGAATAGCGAATCCCCCGGAGATTACAAAGCGCACCATGATGAGCCATGCGTTGTCCCTCATCACCAAATGATCTATCGCCAGCAGAAAAAAACCGACAGCGATAGAGGCGTACCACCACACCATCCACCGCGAAACGTTCCGCCCCATTGCTCCAACACTGTTGTATCTCACTCACCCGCGTTTCCCTCCCCTCGATTGCTACGCTGGCGATATAGCCATGGCACGAACCGAATCCACCATGCTCCCGCTGGGCACCCCGGCGCCTGATTTCGCGTTGCCGGACGTCGTCTCCGGGCGGATAGTCCGCCTAAGCGATTTCAGCCGTGAAAAAGCGCTTCTGGTTATGTTCATCTGCCGCCACTGCCCGTATGTGAAACATGTTCAGCATGAGCTTGCCAGGCTGGGCCGTGACTACCAGGCGAAGTCGCTTGCCATTATTGGCATCTCATCGAATGATGCTGCCGCTTACCCGGACGATTCTCCCGCCAGTCTTCGACAAATGGCCGAAGAGCTCGGGTTCGTTTTTCCGTACTGCTATGACGAGAGCCAGGACGTTGCCCGCTCCTATACCGCCGCTTGTACTCCCGATTTCTTTCTGTTCGGGGAGGATCGCCGCCTGGTGTATCGCGGCCAGTTAGATGGCAGCCGGCCTCGGAACTCTATTCCAGTAACTGGTGAGGATTTGCGGCGCGCTGTAGACGCTGTTCTGAGTAACCGCGTTGTCGACGCGGATCAGAAACCTAGTCTCGGCTGTAACATCAAATGGCGCTCGCATTGATATGTTTACTCTATGTTAGTATCTTCCGCCCGATGGTAATATCTAATTACATAGACTGAGATCACGGCCCAACGTAAGTTGAAAGGGTCGCGCAAGGTATAGTCTATCGTTCCGGCGGACTTGTCTTTACGCTATCCGTTTGCGGATCACCGGTCGCCGGCGAGCTGTATCTGGCAGAAGATGGTTTTCCGGCGTTACCACCCTGAATTCTCTGCGAGGGATCGTAAGTTGCGACTTCATCCTGCGCCCGCGGCTTAATATTCCGGTGCGGGATTTCATCATACGCCGATACTTCGTCGATACTCACCCGGCCTGCTTTCGGCGGGTTTGCAGGCGCCTCAGAGGACGCCTGCAGATCTCCCTCGGAGTTTGCGGCGAAACTCTTTAACTTGACACGGAAGAAAACGTTGTTTGAAAGCGGCTTGTAAACTATCCAGCCGCTTCGCAGTTCCGCGGCATCCAGCTCACGGCTGGTTGCGTTTTCTCCGTCCTGGATGAAGAGTGTGCCCGCTGTAGCAGGCGTTGGATTCCAACTCAGCCGCAGCAGGCCGACCTCGTCCGGGTCCACGCGTAAGTGCAAGACCTCCTTGCGCACCGCCATGCGGACAACCGCCACCGTGACAGGATTGCGACCGGCCCTGAAGAGCGCGGCGGCAAATGTACCAGCGGCTGTTGCACAAAAGATGACTGCGGTTATAACAAGCCAAAGACGCAGCTTGGGGCGCGAGTCGAGGGGCGCCACTCCTAGACTGCTCGGAGAGGGGTCCTGCATGCCCGGAGAAACAGTGGTCGCGTCCAGTGCCACAAGAGGCCCGATTGTCCCCCCAAGCACATCAGGAAGGATCTACTTACTGTACCTCGATTGTGTAAGGTTGTGGTGACGATTGCTGAAAAACTTGCGTGGGACGGCTCCTGATGCGCATCAGAATAGGCCTGTCGGGGTTTAGCAGCAGTCCCGTGCCCAGGCCGACAGGATCGTCGTCTATGCATTCCAGCTCCCATTTGCGGGCCAGCGTTGCCAGAGCCAGTACTCCCTCAAGCCTGGCAAATGGCTCTCCGATGCACATCTTCGCGCCTCCCCCAAAAGGGAAATATGCAAACTTGGGTGGCTGCTGATGCTCCAGCCAGCGCTCCGGAATGAACTCTTCAGGGTTCGGGAAATACTTCGGATTGCGCTGCGTCACGTATGGGCTCAGAAACACGCTGGCGTGCCTGGGAATCGTGTATCCCGCGAGTTGCACCGCTTCTTTCGCGCGTCTGGCGAAAGCAAGTGCGGGTGGATACAGACGCATTGCTTCCTGGAAAACGAGTCCCGTGTACTTAAGTTCCGGCACATCCTCGAGCGTTGGCGGACGATCCATTGCGAGGACGCGATGGAGCTCCTCGCCCAATCGCGTTGCCACGTGACGGTTTCTCGCGAGCAGAAACCAGGTCCAGGTCAGCGCCGTTGCGGTGGTCTCATGGCCGGCGAGCACGAACGTGACTACCTCGTTCTGAACTGCTCTCGCGCTGAGAGGTTCATCGGCCGGATCCCGCGTATTCAGCAGCAGCGATACCACATCCTTTGTGCCTGAACCATGCCGGCGATCGACGATCGGCGCGACAATCCGGTCGAGCTGCTTCCGCTCGGATTCGAAAAACAAGCTGCGGCCGTTCGGAAACAGTCTGCGGTAGAGCGCTGCCGCGGGCTCGATAAAGGCGAACGCGGGCGCGAGCCACCTTGACTTGCTCGCCACGCGCCGCAGCACGTCTGCTACTTGGGCCGCGCTCTCGCGAAAATCGGCGCCGAATAGAGCAGCACCAACAATCGCCAGCGTCAGGCGCCGCATCTGGTCCCGTACGTCGATCGTCTCCAGCGGTTGCCACTCTTCGGCCAGCCGCGCCGCTTCGGCGGTCATAATTTGGGCGTACGAGGCGACTTGATCGCGGTGAAATGCGGGTTGCAAAACGCGGCGGCGATCGCGATGCTGTGGTTCCTCTCGCGTGATTAGCGCGTCGCCTACCAGTTCGCGCAGCAGGCCCGCGCCGGAGTCACGCTCGAACTTGTGCTGCTGAGTGACAAGGATGTCCCTGACAAGATCCGCATCGTCCACCAAGTAGATTCTTTTGTGCAGTAGACGAAACGAGGAAATAGGTCCATACCGCCGCGCCGTTCGCTGCAAAAATTCGAGCGTGCCCGCAAACGAGCCGCCGCCGAAAAATCCGAATGCTTCACGTCCTTTCGGCCCGGGCGGTACTTTCATGCCTTCATTCTCCCGCAGACTCCGGGCTTCGCCGGTAAAGCACGCAAAACGGTTCTTTAAGATCCGGGACTGTTCCAGGCGTTATAAATGGCCATGCCGGCTATCGCGAGAGCGTAGAGTATGACCGCGATCAAGAGCCCGTTCTTGATTTTGTCAATCGACTCGATCCGTTTGCCCATCGCAGTCTGTGACGTCACAACGCTTGTGTCGTGCTGGTCATTGTGCAGGTGGATGTAAGGATCGCCGTGATTCTCAAGCCACCGATGGTACAGAAACAAGCCAACAACCACGAGCACAAGCACCGCACACACAATCAGGTGTATTGTGAGGTTCATAACGAAGACAAGCTCCTTGTGTCTTCTGAGCGGCTTCTCCAAGCCGCCGTTTCACGTTGTCAATACAGGTGCCGGCGCGCGGCGCGGCACCGGGGTTCCTTCGGCCTAAATCGTATACCCGTTTACAACTTGATTGCAAGTAGGCGTCATCTGAGTCGCTTAGAATGGTGGTTCTTATCACGCGCCAACCATGACCGCTTACCCCGATATTGATTGGTTTCCGCTGTGGCTCAGTTTGAGAGTTGCCGTGCTTGCAACCGTCCTCGTCCTTACTTTGGGAACGTTCGTTTCGTATCTTCTCTCACATAAGGCGTTTCACGGCAAAAACCTGGTGGACGCGGTTATCACGTTGCCGCTTGTGCTCCCGCCGACCGTGCTTGGTTACTATTTGCTGGTTCTGGTCGGCCGTAGTTCCCCGCTCGGGCACGTATATGAAGCCGTGTTTGGGCAGCCCCTGGTCTTCACGTGGCAGGCGGCTGTTTGTGCGGCATTTCTACATTCGGCGCCTATCTACATCAAAGCGGCGCGAGCCGTTCTCGAAGCCGTCGACTATCGCTACGAGTGGGCGGCGCACAGTCTGGGCGCTTCCGAGTGGAGTACGTTCTGGCGAGTCACGCTGCCGCTGGCCCGTGGCGGCCTTAGCTCGCTTGGCACGCTGGCCTTTGCCCGATCGCTCGGAGATTTCGGCGTCACCATTATGGTCGCGGGCAACATACCAGGCCGTACTCAGACTCTTTCAGTGGCGATTTATGACGCTGTTGAATCCGGGAACGGCCGTCTGGCACGCATTCTGGTCATGGTCGTTTCCGCCGTAGCCCTGGCTCTTTTGTGGTCCGCCGGCTGGATTACGCGCGCATCCCGCGCCAGCGCGGCCGCATGAGCGGTATTGATGCCAAGCTACTGAAACGCTTTGGCCCGGCATGCGGTTCCCCTGCTTTTGAACTCAATGTTGAGCTCCACGCGCCGCCGGGCATCACCGTTTTGTTTGGGCCCAGCGGCGCTGGAAAGAGCCTTACGCTGAATTGCATAGCGGGATTCGCTAGACCCGATGAGGGCCGTATTCTGGTGAGTGATCAGCTTTATTTCGACGCTGCGACGCATGTGCATCTGCCGCCACAGCAACGCCGCTGCGGCTACATTTTTCAGGATCACGCCCTGTTTCCGCACATGAGCGTGCGTGATAATCTACGTTTCGCCGCCGCGGCGTCCCGAAAAAAGAGCACCAGTCTGGCCCGCCGCCGCCGGGTAAATGAGCTGCTTGAAAGCTTTGAACTTGGTGATCTGGCTGCTCGCAAGCCGGGCCAGTTATCCGGCGGCCAGAAGCAGCGTGCGGCGCTCGCCCGGATACTGGTAGCCGAGCCTCGTGTCTTGCTGCTCGACGAACCGACTAGCGGTTTGGACATCCGTCTTCGCGCGTCTTTCTACACACTGCTGAAAGAGACGCGCGATCGCCTGCAGGTGCCCGTTCTCCTGGTCACCCACGATCTTAAAGAGTGCTTCGAGCTTGCAGATCAGGTCTGTCTCATTGACCGCGGCGTTTTTCTTCAGAGCGGCTCGCGTGATGCTGTTCTCAACAAACCGGCGAGCCCCGAGATCGCGCGCTCGATGGGGATTTACAATGT
>JAFAMM010000074.1 GCA_019233375.1 Acidobacteriaceae bacterium | reverse complement strand
GCGCACGCTGTTCTTCAACATGTCGCACCATCCTGAGCGCCACTCGCGTAACTTTTATGCGGTAATTGCCGGCAAGGCATACCCGTTGGAGCGCGTCACCCCGTCGCATCCCGTCTTGCTCGGAGCGCAGCGCAAGAATGCCTTCCTAAGGGCCGTCCCAGCGGAACACATAACGCACGCATTGGTGAACGTGCCCATGGTCACCGATGCCGTTTCCCTGAGCTATACCGTGGCGGCCGCCAGCACAGCAACCGGCACCTGGGAGATGCCGCACATCTTCTTTAACGTACCTACTACTTCCTTGAGCTACGCTTACCAGCAAGCAAGGAAACATCTTCGAGAGGGCGAACCGCTCAAGCTTTCCGCCAAGCGTGAGTTCTACGGAGTCGAAGCTGCGAGGACTCTCCAGGATCTTATTGATGAATCGGCCCTGATCGACTCAAACGAGCATGCCGCGGCGCTGACGATCGTGCACCCGGACGTCCTCAATATTGATCCCGACAGTGCGGCGAACGTCAAGACCAATTACGTCGACACAACGAGCAGCACCAAGGCGCTTGGGAAAAAGCTGTATGTACTGGGTCCTGCACTGCCGGCCGGAACTTCCTCTGGATCAGGCGGGTGGGCGACGCTGAACCCCATCCCGGATGCGGACGGCGAGCCGCTGAAATTTTCATCTAAAGCAGGGCAAATGAGCGGGTTGATCCAATACGACCCGGATTTCAACCCGGACCTGAACAGCTTCATTTCGGCCAGCACCAATGACGCCTGTAATGGAGTAAAGAACGACACCACGATGGGCGCCGACATCTCGGCGGGCATTCCCAATGCTGGGGATCTAACTGGGAAGACCTGGTCGATACACAATGGCGTGACCAGCATCAACCAGGGCGCCCTCAACCTCCGGGCATCACGGGAGGGCGACACGGTCACACTCACGATCGTCAAAGTAAATGATGATGCGGGTTTCATCCTTAGCGGCAGTGCGTCCGGATTGCAAATGAATTTGGAGGCGACCAACAGCTTCGTTCGCTTCCTCGGCATCTATATCGTCTTTTACGACGACCAGCAAAATCAGATTCCCGTGTCAAAGGTGCCGGGAATCTCCGCGCAGCCCGCGCTCGATCTCCCGGGCTCCAACGCGGTATATCTCGGCTTTATCCAGCCCCAGTTCACGCTATTCGGAGCCCCGATACTGAACGCCACCTTCAACATCTCCTTCACGTGGCCCGGGAACGCCGCGAGCGCGCAGGTGCTGGCAAGCGGTCTCGGCGGCTCCGGTTCTCACTACGATCAGCAGACCGAGGTCCTCGGCATCGTAATGACGACGCTGTTCTGCTTCATTGCGCCTACGATGCTGATGGCCGTCGCGGCAGTACCGGGCGCCGGTCCGGGAGTGATGAAAGCGTTTTTCGCCACCAACCTAGTAACCGGTTTGCTCGAGGATTGCTTCGGTGCATGGGAACTGGCCAATGGAAATAAGAGCAGTCTGTTGACAATCTTTTGGCAGGCCGCTTCGAAATCATTCGCCTACCCGCTGGCGGGTTTTATTGCCACCGTCGCTTTTATCCTCGCAGGCGTCGCTGCCCAGGTACTTGCTGGAGCGGCAGAACTCTCAGCCCCCATTATCGGTTTGGTTTTTAAGGTTCTTACAGTTCTCGAGATTGCGGCCGACTTGGCGCGCGCAATACACGATGTCGCGGTTTCGCCCTGGACCTACCGGAACAAGTTGACATTGACGCAAGATATCTCCGTTGCTCTTGCTCATGATCCCAACAATGACGAGTTCCCGGAACTGGCAACTCACTACATTCCTACCGCCATCTACGACGACGGAATGCCACACCAACTTCCGGCGATACCAATGCCGCCCGCACCACAAGGCCAGAACGGCGTGACCACGCTTCCCAACCTGGTTTTCAAAGACGTGCCGACGGGCGGAAACGTGAACGTCATGGTCGCGTTCTATTCGGACTCGGGCTGGCAGGCCGGGCAAGGAGAAACAGGACTCCTGCCGAATGTGCCTGGCACATTCACCACGCCGCCCACCATTACGCTCACGCAGAACCAGGTACCGATCGGGCCTACCACGCAGTACTTACATCAATCCAAGACGGCGCTCGATGCCAACGGCAACCGCATTTGGTTCGCCACAAACGCGGGTCCTACGGAAAAGGCGACCGGGTCCTGCGAAAATGCCCCAGGCCAGCTCTGTTCGTTCCGCAAGATTACAGTGACTCAAGGAACCTCTTCGCTGCCGGGCAACATCGGCTATGCCTGGGGAGCGTACAGCTCCGCCGTGGCCGCTTGTTCAGGAGGCGGCACTGGGCAGTTAGATCAGATGGCCAATATCGGCAGCCTGGATCCGCAGGCTCGCTATGCGGCATCCGCTTGCGGCCTTAATCCCGGAGTCAAGCTGGCTTACAGCCTGCAAGCCAACCCGGCAACAAACTTTTATCTTGACGCTTCGAACAAGCTGCTGCGCCCGGTGCAGCTTGCCCCGCCACAGTTCGCCGACCCACGTCAAAAGCTCGCCGTGGGCATGCTGAATCTCGATTCAACCGATCTGCTGCTGCATCCCGGCGGCAAGGTAGTCAGCGTGAACGCCGAGAAT
>JAFAMM010000071.1 GCA_019233375.1 Acidobacteriaceae bacterium | reverse complement strand
AAGTTTAGAAGCGGCTCTAAACGGAAGCATTTAACTTACGTGCTTGCGCCATAACCGGCGGACTTTAGTGAGAATTATAGCGAGGTAGGGCATAACCTTATAGCTGGCGACTATGTCCAATGACGCGCGATGTTGATGCGCGTGTAGAGAAGTTGGAAAGCGGCACGTTCGTAATTGCGGTGGGAGCCGCTGCCGGGAAGAACGCCGGCGACGGCGAGATCACAGCCTCGCATCTGCGCCGCTGCCAACCTCGCCTGAATCAAGCGCCGCTGCCACCCCTGCTTTCGCGCGGGTAGAAGGACGGCATCTCCTGTCAGCAATGCGATATTGTTCTGTGCTCCCATGGCCGCTCCGCCGACGGCAACGGCGTCTTCTGCCAGCCAGCACTCGATAGCGCCGCAGGTTGATTCCATCAGCGCGAGCATCGCGTCATCGACGGGAAGATGTTCGGAAAAGCCCTCAATCACGACCCGCGCCCACTTGCGCGATTCATCGGGGGCGATGGGGCGCACGCCAGCAGCTCCAGAGAAGTGCTCGTGAGGACTAATGGCCCTGACCATCACGTTATTGAACTCGACCAGCGAGTAGGGCCGGGACTGCACGAAAGCAATTACCGAGGCATCCGCGAGTGAGGACAAATCAATCAGACAGGAACTCCCGCGATCTCGAAAGAATGCTTCCATCCGCTCGAGATCCGCGACCGGGACGTGCCCTTTCATGCCGATGCCCATGGCATGTGTCATCGGCGAACCCACGCCTGAGAAGACCGCCACGCCGCCGCCGACCGGCTGGACTGCGGTGTGCCGTATGGCGCCTTGGGAGGCTTCCGCCAACGCCATTACGTTTGCGGCATCGGCCGCTTCGATCCGGGCGGCGAGGAGCAGATCGGCTGTCGAGAAGGGCGGCATGCGATTCGCTCACCTATGGCGCAGGCGAAGGCTTTCCCAACTTCCATCTGCAAACCAGCCGCCGTCCACTGACAACATATGACCGTTGATGAAACCGCTCTGGTCCGGGTCGGCAAGGAAGGCGATGGCTGAAGCGATGTCCTCCGGCGTAGCAAAGCGCGCCATCGGAACGCGTCCTTGTATATCGGCGTCGCTGTATAAACCGGCCGCCTGAGGGCTCACATCCATGGGCGTCTTGACCCAGCCCGGGCATACGGCGTTACAGCGCACGCCGCGCCCGCCCCACTCCGCGGCCAGAGTGCGGGTAAGCCCGATCAAGCCGTGCTTGCTGGCGTTGTAAGCCGACCGGTCCGCGATGCCCAGCAATCCGGCGATGGAAGCAACGTTGACAATGCTGCCATGCCGCTGCTGGAGCATAAGCTTGCCGATCTCACGTGAGAGTAGGAAGGGACCGAGCAGGTTCACGTCTTGCACGCGCCGCCAGTCTTCAGTAGTGGTCTCTTCCGCGGGCGCGATATGAGCGATGCCCGCATTGTTCACCAGCGTATCGACGCGCCCGAATTTCTCTCTCGTATGCTGGGCGATGCGCGCCGCGTCTGCCTCACGGGAAACATCGGCAATCATCTGAATTGCAGCCTGGCCCGCGTCTCCGGCGAGCCGGAGAGTTGCGGCACATGATTGCAGATCGACCGCGATGATGGCATAGCCCCGCCGCGCAAGCACCTCTGCCGTGCGTTGGCCTATGCCCTGCGCCGCGCCCGTGATTACCGCTACCCGTTCCGGCATTTTCTTAGGTTACGCGTAATGGACAATAAGAAAAGACGATAGCAAGCCTATGACAGAACAGCAGCGAATGGCCAGGCCCCTGGCGCAGGCGGACCCCGAGATTTATGATGCGCTACAGCGTGAGCTTGATCGCCAGAACACGCGGCTCGAACTGATTGCGAGTGAAAACTTCACGTCGGAGGCTGTTTTGGAAGCGGCGGCGTCCGTTTTCACCAACAAGTACGCGGAAGGCTACCCCGGAAGGCGCTACTACGGAGGGTGCGAACACGCGGATATCGTCGAGAACCTCGCCCGCGAGCGCGCCAAGCAGTTGTTTCAGGCCGAATACGCGAATGTGCAGCCGCACTCCGGCTCGCAGGCGAATGAGGCTGCTTACGCGTCTGTTCTGCAGCCAGGCGACACCATCCTGGGAATGAATCTCTCGCATGGCGGTCATCTGACGCACGGGCATCCGCTCAATTTTTCAGGCAAGCTGTACAAAGTGATCGCGTACGGTGTCCGCCGCGAGGACGAATTGATCGACTACGACGAGGTGCAACGCCTGGCAACCGAGCACCGGCCCAAGTTGATCGTCGCGGGCGCGAGCGCTTACTCGCGAGTGATCGATTTCGCGCGTTTCCGGCAGATTGCAGACTCTGTGGGCGCGGTGTTTCTGGTAGATATGGCGCACTATTCGGGCTTAATAGCGGCCGGCGTGTACCCGAACCCGTGCGAGCATGCCGACATCGTGACCTCCACCACGCACAAGACGCTGCGCGGGCCGCGTTCAGGCATTATCCTGGCGCGAGAGAAATACGCCCAGCCGATTGACAAGGCGGTTTTTCCCGGTGCGCAGGGCGGTCCGTTGGTGCACATTATTGCGGCCAAGGCCGTGTGTTTCAAGCAGGCGGCGGCGCCCGAGTTCCGCTCGTACCAAGAGCAAGTGCTTGCGAACGCGAGAGCGCTGGCGGCATCGCTGCAGCAGGAAGGCTTCCGGGTTATCAGCGGCGGCACGGATTCGCACATGTTTCTCATTGACGTTTTTGCCAAAGGCCTGAAGGGTAAAGAAGCGGAGAAGGCGCTGGATGAGGCGTACATAACGGTGAACAAGAACGCCATCCCGTTTGACACGAATCCGCCTCTGAATCCCAGCGGCATCCGGCTCGGCAGTCCGGCTGTTACGACGCGCGGCTTCGCGGAGGAGGACATGCGCGAGGTGGGCCGCATCATTGCGCGCGTCATTAATGACGTGCACTCACCTCAGGTTCTGGCCGAGGCTCGCAAGGAGGTGGGCGTGCTGACCGAGCGCTATCCGCTATATGCCTGGAAGCAGCAGCTCGCCGGCGCATCGCGGTGAACTCGTTACGAGTGGCCAAGTATTCGATGCGGTTGGTAAAGCTCTTCGAGCCTGGCGATTTCTTCGGGCGCAAGCTTCACTGAGAGCGCGTGCAGCGCTTCTTCGAGGTGCTGCATTTTACTCGCGCCGATGATGGGCGCAGAAACGCCGGGTTTCGACAAAATCCAGGCGAGAGCGATCTCCATATTGGGCAGTCCGTGCGCGCGCGCGACCTCAGTGAGGCGGTCCGCTATGGCGAAATCGTCGTCCTGATAGTACATCTGCTTGGCGTACTCGTCGGTTTTCGCTCGGGACGTTTCACCGCCTTGCTTATCGCGGTTTCCAGCCAGGAATCCGCGCGCGAGCGGTGACCACGGAATGAGCCCGATGCCCTGATCGATGCACAGCGGAATCATCTCTCGCTCCTCTTCGCGATAGATCAGGTTGTAGTGGTTTTGCATGCTGACGAAACGCGTCCAGCGGTGCAGATCGGCGGTGTAGAGCGACTTCGCTAATTGCCAGGCGAACATGGAGGAAGCGCCAATGTAGCGCGCCTTGCCGGACTTCACGACATCGTGCAAAGCCTCCAGCGTCTCCTCGATGGGCGTGCTGTAATCCCAGCGATGAATTTGATACATGTCGACGTAATCGGTGCCGAGGCGGCGCAGACTGTGGTCGATTTCGAGGAGCACGGCTTTACGCGAAAGGCCGCGGCCATTTGGATCGTCGCGCATCGGGTTGAACAATTTTGTGGCGATGACCACTTCATCGCGGCGCGAGAAATCGCGGATGGCCCGCCCGAGGATCTCCTCGCTCGCGCCGAGCGAGTACATATTGGCGGTATCGAAGAAGTTGATGCCCGCTTCGAGAGCGCATTTGATGAAGGGCCGGCTGGCGTCCTCTTCGAGAACCCAGTCGCGCCATTTTTTGGAGCCATAAGTCATGCACCCGAGGCAAAGCCGCGAGACTTTCAATCCCGTCTTGCCGAGATTCAGGTATTCCATATCAGGCAGTGTGACGCTTTCGCGATGGCAACGTGACGCCTACTTCATTTCGAAAACATACGAACCCGAACCTACGCGAACAAAACGCTGACCATCCGCCTCGGTGACATGGGCGTTTTTCCCGTCTTGCAAGATGCCGCCGGGGAGGCCCTCGGGCAATACGATCTTCGCGCTAGTGTTCGGCGGAATCGTGCACTTCAAGGTAAACGCCCGATTTGGCGTGAAACTCCAGCCGGTAGATATGACGCCGTACACCGACCGGTACTGCGCCTGTGCGCTGGTGATCTGCGGGTCCGGATGAGGTTGAATTGTAATCTCATGAAAGCCGGCGGCCGCCGAGGTAGTGTCAATGCCCGCCAGCACCTGATAGACCCAGGCCACGACCGAACCGAAGGCGTAGTGATTGTAAGAGTTCATGGCCGGATCACCGGTGTCGCCGTTCCACCGCTCCCACCAGGTCGTGGCGCCCTTCTTCAGCATGTAGCCCCACGATGGGTACGTGTCGGTCAAAAGCAGCTTGTAGGCAATGTCGAGACGGCCGTGATT
>JAFAMM010000065.1 GCA_019233375.1 Acidobacteriaceae bacterium | reverse complement strand
ATTCTCGGCGTTCACGCTGACTACCTTGCCGCCGGGATGCAGCAGCAGATCGGTTGAATCGAGATTCAGCATGCCCACGGCGAGCTTTTGACGTGGGTCGGCGAACTGTGGCGGGGCAAGCTGCACCGGGCGCAGCAGCTTGTTCGAGGCGTCAAGATAAAAGTTTGTCGCCGGATTGGCTTGCAGGCTGTAAGCCAGCTTGACGCCGGGATTCAGGCCGCAAGCGGACGCCGCATAACGAGCCTGCGGATCCAGGCTGCCGATATTTGCCATCTGATCTAACTGCCCGGTGCCGCCGCCCGCGCAGGCAGTCACGGCGGAGCTGTACGCTCCCCACGCATAGCCGATATTGCCGGGCAGCGAAGAGGTTCCTTGAGTGACTGTGATCTTGCGGAACGAGCAGAGTTGGCCCGGTGCATTTTCGCAGGACCCGGTCGCCTTTTCCGTAGGACCCGCGTTTGTGGCGAACCAAATGCGGTTGCCGTTGGCATCGAGCGCCGTCTTGGATTGATGTAAGTACTGCGTGGTCGGCCCGATCGGCACCTGGTTCTGCGTCAGCGTAATGGTGGGCGGGTTTTGAAACGTTCCAGGCACATTGGGTAGAAGTCCTGTTTCTCCTTGCCCGGCCTGCCAACCCGAGTCCGAATAGAACGCGACCATGACGTTCACGTTTCCGCCCGCCGGCACGTCTTTGAAAACCAGGTTGGGAAGCGTGGTCACGCCGTTCTGGCCTTTTGGTGGTGGCGGCATTGGTATCGCCGGGAGTTGGTGTGGCATGCCGTCATCGAAAATCGCGGTAGCAACGTAGTGAGTTGCCAGTGCCGGGAACTCGTCATTATTCGGATCATGAGCAAGAGCGACCGTGATGTCTTCTGTCAATGTCAACTTGTTCCGGTAAGTCCAGGGCGAAACCACGACATCGTGCGTTGCCCGTGCCAAATCGGCCAAAACTTCGGCCGCGGCGATCGCTTTAATGATGGCGCCTGCAATGGGTAGAGCCAGCTCCGCTGCTTCACTAGCAGCCGAGAGGTTCACAAAGGCGAAAAACCAAGCCGCAGCGGCGATAAAACCGTTCAGCGGGTAGGCCAAGGATTTGACCAGGGCTTGCCAGAAGACCGTCAAGAGATTGGCCTTGTTTCCGTTGATTAGCAGCCATATCTCCAAAGTCTCCTCGAGCAAAAGCGTCAAGAAGTCGGCGAGCAGCAACGCTTTCAAGAATCCCGTAAATGCACCGGGCACTGCCGCGACGCCCACGAGAATTGACGGCGCAATGAAGCAGAACAGCGACGTCATTATGATGCCGATAGTCTCGGTCTCCTTATCGTAGTGAGAGCCGGAGCCGCCGAGACCGCTTGCCAGCACCTGCGCGCTCGAGGCGTTCCCGGGCCACGTGAAGGAGATGTTGTAGGTGGCGTTCAGAATCGGGGCTCCGAATAACGTGAGCTGTGGGTTGATAGTACCGAGATAGACGGCGTTGGACCCCGGAAGATCGAGCCCACTGTTTGCCGAGATTCCAGGCACCTTTGACACGGGAATCTGATTTTGCTGGTCGTCGTAAAAGACGATATAGATGCCGAGGAAGCGAACGAAGCTGTTCGTCGCTTGTAAATTCATCTGCAACCCCGACGCACTGCCGTCAAGGATGAAACCAGCGTCATCGTTTACCTTGACGATCGTGAGTGTGACCGCGTCGCCCTCCCGCGATGCCCTGATGTTGAGTGCCTCCTGGTTCACGCTGGTCACGCCATTGTGTATGGACCAGGTCTTCCCTGTCAGTTCGCCGGGGTTGGGAATGCCGTTCGAGATGTCGGCGCCCATGGTCGTGTCGTTCTTCACGCCCGTAGACGCGTCGCCGGTGCTAGCCGAAATGAAGCTGTTCAGGTCCGGGTTGAAATCCGGGTCGTATTGGACCAACCCGCTCATTGAACCTGCTTTCGATGAAAATTTCAGCGGGTTGCCGTCAGCATCCGGGATGGTGTTCAGCGTCGCCCACCCGCCTGATCCGGAGGAAGTTCCGGCCGGCATCGCCGGACCCAGTACATACAGCTTTTTGCCGAGTGCTTTGGTGCTGCTCGTTGTGTCGACGTAATTCGTCTTGACGTTCGCCGCACTGTCAGGATCAACATTGAGGACGTCCGGGTGCACGATCGTCAGCGCCGCGGCATGCTCGTTTGAATCGATCAGGGCCGATTCAT
>JAFAMM010000369.1 GCA_019233375.1 Acidobacteriaceae bacterium | reverse complement strand
TGCGAATTCCGGCGAAGGGAAACGCTGATTCCGAAGGGAACGTGAACGGCATTCCGAGCGGAAGACAAAACGTTTTCGGAGCGTAGCGACGCTGGCAACTTGATTGTGCAGGAAGTGTTCGGCTTCGTCAAGAGAAAGTATCCGGAGCGCAGCGGAGGCAGGATGCCACAAGCCGAGAAAGGGGCGCGGGGAAAGGGGCGGCAGCTCTTTTTCCCGCCTCAGCAATGTAGAAAACCTCTGGCGAGCTTTAGCTCGTCGGCTGAGTACCGCCGCGCTTCTTGCGCATCGAATCGCCGCGCATTTCGATGCGATGAGCGTTGTGAACCAGGCGGTCGAGGATTCCGTCGGCGGCGGTGGGATCGCCGATCTGTTCGTGCCAGCGGGCGACCGGTAGTTGCGAAGTCAAGATCGTCGAACGAGTCTGATAACGGTCTTCGCAGATCTCCCAGAAGTCGCGTCGTTCGGTTTCGGCGAGCGGAGCCATAGCCCAGTCATCGATCACCAGCACATGGATGCGGCTCAAGCGCACCAGTAAACTGCGCAAGCTGCCATCCGCGCGTGCGATGGCTAGATCGCGGAACAGCGCGGCGGCTCGCATATACAGTGCGGAATATCCATCGCGACATGCTTTTTGTGCGAGCGCACAAGCCAGGAAGCTCTTGCCGACGCCCGTGGGTCCGAGGACGAAGATGTTTTCATGCTGGGCGACCCACGCCGATTTCTGTGCGAGCGCGCGGATGACATTCTTGTCAAGACCTCTGGCCGTTCGATAGTCGATGTCTTCCACCGAGGCGCCCTTCAACTTGGCGGCATGCAAGCGCCGCGCCAGAGCCTGATTTTCCCGCCAGATCCATTGCTGATCGACCATCAGGCCGAGCCGCTCCAGAAAGCTCAACTCCCGTACAGCCGGATCTTGCTCTTGTGCCTTCAAGGCCTCCACCATGCCGAGCAGGCGCATGGCCGTCAGTTTTTCCATCATCGGTTCGGCGAGCATGTTGATCCTCACTCGAAGTATTCAGAACCGCGGATGTTGTCGTGTGGCGGTGTGGAAGCCGGTGGCGATGACAGTGGCGGCACCCGATCGAGCGAGTTTCGCAAGATCGACTCAACACTCTTGTAACGGCATGCGCCTGTGAGCAGGGCACGCGCCGAAGCAGCTTCCACGCGCTGCGCAGAGTATTTTCCCGCTAATCGAATAATGCCCAGACATCCGCGATAACCCATCTCCGGATGCGGCTTGTCGTTCATGATCTGCTCGAATAAGCGTGCGGTGTTGGGTCCGATCGCCTCGGCCCAACGCACCATGCGCGACGGTGTCCATTCCAAGTGTGCGCGGTGACTCTTGGGACGATGCTCCTCATTGGTGATGGTCTGGCCGCGCCCGCGGCTGCGCAAGTGTGAAGCCACGCGTGTGCCTTTGTGCAAAATCTCTACTGTGCTTGGAGTCGAACGAATCTCGACCAGTTCCTGCACCAGGTTGTAAGGCACGCTGTAGAGGTTGGCATCGAAGGCGACATGATAATCGATGTTCACGCGGGCACGCGCCCACTCGCTCATATCGAACGGCTCCATCGGCAGCGGTTTCAGTGCCGGCTTGTCGATCGCTTGCCAAACCGTCGCCCGTGTGCCGTCTTTCTTGCGGAACGGCCGCTGATTTAACTTCGTCAACAGTTCGCGAATGGCGGCATTCAGCTCTTCCAGCGAGAAGAACTTGCGATGGCGCAACGCCGCCACGATCCAGCGTTGCGCAACCTGAACGGCATTTTCGACTTTCGCTTTATCGCGCGGCTTGCGCGGTCGGGCGGGCACAATGCCGAAGCCACAGTGCAGCGCGAAGTTGTAATAGGTCGGATTCAGATCCGGGTCGTAGCGATGCGCTCGGCTCACGCCGGTCTTGGCGTTATCCGGAACCACCAGCGCCGGAATGCCGCCGAAGTGTTCGAACGCATGCACGTGCGCACCGAGCCACGCCTCCATCTGCTGATCGCGCGTGGCCTCGGCCCAGGTGTAACTACTCGCACCCAGCGTGGCTACGAATAGCGGAGCTTGCCACGCGATGCCGGTGTGCCGGTCATAAACAGGAATCGTCGAGCCGGCCCAATCGACGAACATCTTCTCGCCGGCCTTGTGCTCCTGCCGTAATACAACGTCGAGCTTCGAGCGCCAGCGCTGATACAACTCACAGAAGCGCGAATACCGATAGCCGTCCGGGTTTGCTTGCCGGTATTCTTCCCACAGCAGTTGCAAAGTCAGATGACGGTGCTGCCGTAGTTGCTCGTGGATGGTGGCAAAGTCGGGTTGCGACCGTGCCGACGTCTGCACTTTGACAGGTGGCGCCGTTCGCGGGAATAGCGCCGCTTCCACACGTGCCTCATCCCAGCCGTCCGGCAACGGCCAACTGATACCTGCCGCCTCGGCTCTCTTCAAGTACTTGCATACCGTGCTTACCCCGATCGCGCAGCTGCGCCCGATCTGCTGGTACCCCAGATGTAGTTCGAATCGGAGGCGCAGCACCTCCCGCAGTTTCCGCATGGACACTCTCCTGGCCGGCACTCTGTCCCCCCTCAGAGGGTTCATTGTGCCGGTGTTGATGTCCAGCGCCGCCTTGCCTGTGGAAAATTATTCCGGGCTCATCGTGAAAACCATTCCGGGCCGTTGCGAAAATCCGTTCGCCTTCACGCCGGAACCACTGTTCACCATCAGCCCCGGAATTGTGTTCATCTTCATCCCGGAACGCTTTTCACGTTCGCCCCGGAATCCCGTTCACCTTGCCCCGGAATCCGCAAGTGGACACCGGAACGTTTAGATCGGGTGTAGTCAGGATATGTTCATAATCCGCCAACCCAATTTCCCGGTAGGTACTGAGCAACGGGTCACTCAGAACTTAAGCCGGCCGCCGGCTTGGAAGACAAATAACCGTAGGCATTGTGCCTATGAAGAGTCGAAGCGCTGCTTCACAGTTCAGGGCGCTACCGCTGATCGTAGTTCAAAGCCGGTCTATCGCCATGAGAGCGGATTCTGGCCTTGCCCTCACACGTATGTCGTCCGTCAGGTTCACCCAGCGGACGGTGCCGGTCGCATCCACGAGGAATTCGGCGGGTCGCGCGATGTCCCTATCGGCTTCGCCGCCCTTAGGATGCAACACTCCGTACTGGCGAATCGTGTCAGCATTCGGGTCCGAAAGCAATGGAAACGTATACCCTCGCGACAGACAGAGCTTCCGCGACTCGGCGGGCGAATCCACGCTGACGCCCACGACTTCAACGCTACGCCGATGAAACTCGCTCAGGTGCTGCTCAAAACCCCGCAACTCGGAGTTGCAGAATGGTCACCAATACCCACGATAGAAAATGAGCACGAGCCCACGATGTTTCTTCAGAAGATCGGCGGACGAGACTTGCTTCCCAGCCGTATCCAGGAGCACGAACGCGGGTGCTTTCTGACCCACGCCTAACGCGCTTCTTGCGCCTGGGATCTGCTTACTGAAATAGGTAACGCCTACAACGAAGAAGGCGAATAGAAGCGCACTCAGCACAGCCAGAATCGAGCCGCTGATCTTGCCCCGGTAGTGCGCGGAATCGCGGAATGCGCGCCTGACGCCGACTGCTAGCAGAACGCCACCGGTTAGGAATAACAAATAGTTCACCCACGGAATGTCGCGAGTTGCGGGAAATGACGCAAAGAATGGGATATAGCTCACGAGCGCGATGAGAACGATCGCGAATCCGGCCCAGTTTAGAACATTCCGACGACGCTTCAAGTCGCGAACCCCCCGATTAGTATATTCGTCTCTCTTGCACGGCGTCTCGGAAATAGGGCGGGAAAATATCGGCATGATCCCAATCTCAGGTTGCGTATGGGCGACGGCTCGGGAGCGACTCGGAAAGTAAACGCATGGCCGTCACCGGCGAGGAATATAGGAATATCGAGATAGCTTTGTGATCACCGACACTCAACAATCTCGAACATCGAAGGCCTCCTTCATTTTTCAAACGCAAACTCCCATTGAATCGAGGCAAGACTCGAGAACCGGTCAGGCGTTCGCCGACTTGCAGACTCATAGCCCGCAATTCTGGCGGCACCCAGATGTGCCCTTTGGCAATCGCTGTGACGATACATAAATGCCGGTCGCAATCTGTTCTAATCGATCTCCCAAGGCTTAAGTAGGTGCTCAGATTGTTCCATATCGACCCCCTTTCCAAGAAATCGCACACCCTCTAGTTTTAAACGCGTCCGCTGTTCACGAGCGGCCGCACCACGCAGCTTTATTGCTCCCCCGGCGCCGACTACCCGTTGCCAAGGCAATCGATCCACAGGATCGGTGCGCAAAAGCCGGGCAACGGCGCGATGGTAGCGGGGATAACCTGCAGCCGCGGCGACTGCGCCATAGGTGCTCACCTTGCCGGGAGGAATTGAGAGGATCATCCGACGAAACGCATAATCCCGTTGCTCGTTTTGCTTTAGCGCATCGCGCAAGAGCGTTCGCTTGGTTCGTTCGACTGAGAGCTGGTCGAGGGTAAGGCTGTTTGCAGCTGCCGTGGCGGTCGGCTTTGAGTGATAGCTCATTGGAAACTTAATTCGGAGACTGCCAACCTCCCCCGAACGAACGGAACACGAGCACAGCAGCTCGCGCTGCATCCGCCCGACTAGCGTCCAACTGGTCTTGTGCAATTAGCAGTTCGCGGTCGGCATCCAGCACGTCTGTGAGTGTGATCGATCCGGCACGATATGCCTCCTGAGAGAAGTCGCGTGCCCGCGTCAGTGATTGCACCTCGGCCTGGACATCGACACTGTAGGCTTGCGTCTGGGCGAGAGTCGCGAGAGCGTTCTCAACGTCCTCCGCGGCTCTCAAAACAGTTTGGCGGTAATCGACCAGAGCTTCGGCATTTGCTCCACGCGCTTGCTTGACCTCCGCATCCACTCGACCAAAATCGAACAAGCGCCAGCGCAAACCTCCCACCGCGGCAGATTGAAACGCAGCTGAAGTGAGTAGGTCTCCGGAATTCAAACTGTCGAAGCCTAACACTCCAGTCAAGGAAACCTTCGGATAGTATTCAGCAAGGGCCACGCCGATGCGCTCATTCGATGCAGCAAGTCGCCGCTCGGCAGCTATGATGTCAGGCCTGCGGCGCAACAGGTCTACCGGCTCAGCGCTGACAATAGCTGGTATTGAGGGAATGGGGGCTACGGCATCAAGCTCTCTTGCGTACGTGCCTGGCTGGGCGCCCATCAGCACGTCCAGTCGATTGAGTTGCTTCTCAAGCGAAAGCCGTAAACCTGGGACCGTCGAACGTGCGTGCTGCAAAAGCGCCTCCGATTGCGCGATTTCCCGTCGTGAGGCGGCGCCGGCATCGTACCGGTTCTGCACAAGCTTCAGCAAATGCTCATCCGTTTCAATTTGCGTCCTTGCGATGGCGATCCCTGTTTGGTAACCTCGCACCTGCAGGTAAGCATCAGCAGCTTCCGCAGCAACGCTGATGCGAGTACCAATGTGATCCGCTTCGGCGGCCTGCAGTTCGTCACGAGTAGCCTCGCGGTTGTGCCGGAGACCGCCCGCCACATCAATCTCCCAAGTTGCGGCGGGTCCGATCACGTATTCGTGGATGTTCCGCCGGAATGTCGGAACAGGACTTGCGATAGTCCCCAGATTACCTTTTAAGCTTTGATGCTCGGCGGTTGCCGATCCGTCAAGCTCCCCAGACGGATACAGCCTTGCACCCGCACCCGCAGCGACAGCACGTGCCTGATTCACTCGTTCTACCGATGCTGCCAGATCTAAGTTCTGATCTATCGCACGCTGAACGATGGTGACAAGCATAGGATCGTTGAACCCAGTCCACCACTGGTCAAAGGGAGGAGCTGCCTTTGAACCGGTGCTTTCTGTCTCTACTTTGTTGTGAAAAGGCACTAACGCGGGCGTTGGTGCCTTGTATTTGGGCCCGACGGCACACCCTTGCAGGAACAAACAAAGGAATAGCACGCCCACAGTCGCTTTGACCAGAGAAGAGGATTTGTGAATCATGCTTTCTCGCTTGGCTTTGCGCATGAGAGCGTAGAAGGCTGGTGTAAAGAGAAGACCAAATACCGTAACGCCGAGCATTCCAAAGAAGACAGTTGTACCGAGTGATTGGCGCATCTCCGAACCCGCTCCTTGCGCAACTGCGAGAGGGGCTACACCCGCGATGAATGCGAGCGACGTCATCAAAATTGGACGAAGACGCACATGCGCAGCGTGCACTGCTGCATCTCGCGGATCCACGCCATCGTGATCTTGCCGCTGTTTTGCGAATTCGACAATCAGAATCGCATTCTTCGCAGCTAATCCGAGGAGGACAACAAACCCGATTTGCGCCAGGATGTCGATGGGCATACCTCGCAGGTTGAGGCCTGTTGTTGCGGCGAGTAGACACATAGGAACAATCAACACAATGGCGAGCGGAATCTTCCAGCTTTCGTATTGAGCGGCGAGTACCAGAAAGACGAAGAGCGCTGACGCGCCGAATATGGCCACTGTCGGAATGCCTTTCTTGGCTTGTTGGTAGGCAAGATCGGTCCATTCAAAAGTAATCCCCGGAGGAAGATTCTCTTTGGCCAATTCGGCTATGCGATCGAGCGCAGCTCCAGACGAGACGCCTGCAGCTGGCTCACCCATCACCTCGGAGGCAGGATACAGGTTGTAACGCGGAACGCGATAGGGGCGAGTCTGATCTTTGAAGGTGGTCACGGTACTAATTGGGACCATCTCGCCTGCGGCATTCCTGGCTTTCAACTTTCCGATCTCCTCTGGGGTTTGACGGAATTGCTGATCGCCCTGTACGAATACTGGGAAGGTCCGACCGATGAAGTTGAAGTCGTTCACGTATTGTGAGCCCAGGTAAAGCTCAAGCGTGGTGAACACATCCTGTGTGGATAGACCGACCTTTTCCGCTTTCTCACGATCGATATCAGCATAGATGCTCGGCGATCCTGCATTGAAAAGCGTGAAGACCGCGGCGAAGGATGGATCTTTTCTAGCAGCAGCGACGAGCTTGTTCGTGGCAGCAGCAAGCACTTGTGGGCCAAGCTCGCCCCGATCCTCCAGCATCATCTTGAAACCGCCGGCCGATCCTAAGCCTTTAACGGCAGGCGGGTTCACTACAAGAATATTCGCGCCTTTGAAGCCAGCGAACTTCTTGCGCAGCGTTGCCACCATGGACGCCGCGTTCACGCCTTTCAGGTGCTCCCCGTACAGGGACGGCAATGAAGTGAAAACGGTACCAACATTCGGTGCGACTGTGTTAGTTGTCACGTCCAACCCTGTCACCGGGGACGTGTGACGTCCGCCACGGGTCGTAAGCACAATTTCATTTACCCTTCGCACGACGTCGTCTGTTCGCGCCAGGCTTGCTCCGGGTGGCAGTTGCGCAACGACGGCGAGATACCCGATATCTTGTTGCGGGATGAACCCAGTAGCCATCCGAGACACCTGAAAGCCAGTTAACCCGATCAGAGCAAGATACGTCAGGAAAACCACGCCAGTCACCCGGACTAGGCGGCTTGTCAAATTGCCGTAGGTGTTAGACAGCCATTCGAAACCCCTATTGAAGCGGCAGAAGAGTGGATGAAGCCACTTCGCCAAGTCCGTTGGCGCGCAATGTGTCTCGCCTGGAGGATGCGGCTTCAACAGCAAGGCGCAGAGAGCGGGGCTAAGGGTGAGTGACACGAAGCAGGAAATAATTGTTGAGCCCGCGATAGTGATGGCGAACTGCTTGAAAAACAGACCAGGGATGCCGGAGATGAAGGCAACCGGAACAAAGACCGCACAGAGTGTGAGCGCTATTGCGATCAGCGCAGTGGACACCTCTGTCATCGTTTCGTGGGCAGCATCGCGCGCATTCATGCCACGCGACATATTCCGCTCGACGTTTTCAACGACAACGATTGCGTCGTCGACAACGATACCGACCGCAAGCACCAAGCCAAACAGTGAGAGATTGTTGATGGATCCACCGAATAAAGCTAGGATCGAGAAGGCTCCGATCAGCGAGACCGGGATTGCGACAACCGGGATGATAGTAGCTCGCCAATCCTGGAGAAAGATGAAGACGACACACACGACGAGCAGTACGGCAATGAACACGGTTGTGACGACTTCGTCAATTGACTGGCTGACAAAGGTGGCCGGATCGTAAATCCTGATGTAATCGACACCGGGAGGGAAGGTCTTCTTAAGCTCAGCCATTCGTTTCCAAATGGCGTGTTCCAACTGGACTACATTCGCTTCTGGTGTGGGCACCACGAACCACGGAGCCCCTGGATATCTGTCCGCATAGGCGAGGGAGCTATAGTCAGCAGACCCGAGTTCGGCGCGTCCGATATCACGTATTCGAGTCACACGCCCCTGTGCGTCAGTTTTGACGATCACGTTTTCAAACTGCCCCGGTGTGCTCAGGCGTCCTAGCGCATCGATGTTCAGTTGATATGCGCCTTTAGTTTTGATGGGCGGCTGATTGAGTACGCCCGCAGAAACCTGCGCATTCTGTGCGCGGAGTGCCGAAAGAATATCGGTCGCGCTCAGGTTGTACGCGGCAGCCTTGTCGGGGTCGACCCAGATACGCATGGCATATTGCCGATCTCCGAAGAGTTGAAAGTCCGCCACTCCGGGAAGCCTGGCAATCTCGTCCCGAATGTGGATCATGTAGTTGGACAGGTACTCAGGGGAACGGGAGCCATCTGGCGAATAGACGTGGACACCCAACAGGAGGTCGTCTATCGTCTTTTTCACCTGCACTCCTTGAAGCTGAACTTCCTGTGGAAGACGCGAAAGCGTGTTCTGGACTCGAGTATTCGTGCGGAATAGGTCTGTGTCGGCGTCACTTCCGATTTTGAAGATCACCGTTATGGTTAGCTGACCGTTGCCGGTCGATTGACTAGCGATGTATTCCATACCTTCCACGCCATTGATGGCCTGCTCGAGCGGCGTTGCAACCGTGCGAGCAATGACATCGGCGGAAGCGCCAGGATAAAGCGTAGTGACTTTTATCGTCGGTGGAACAATGTTTGGGTACTGAGCTATAGGTAGCGTAAACATCGTCGCGAGCCCAGCTAAGACGGCGAAGACGTTGAGGACAACCGCAAATCGGGGATGATCGATGAAGAAGTGGCTGAGCCGCATGGCAGATGTCAATAACCTCCTTCGTCCGAGGCGGCTGCGATCGTGCTGTTTGTAGGTGACACCTTCACGCCTGGGGCAACAGGCGGTCCACCCACAATCACGCGGTCCGATGTCGAAAGGCCGGAATAAACAACGCGCAAACCATAGCGGATGTCTCCGACCTGAACCTTTTTCTCCTCTACCGCACCAGTCGCATCGACGATGAGAACCGCGTGATCCGCCTGGTCTGCCGTCACACAGGCGTCGGGTATCAGCAAAACGTGTTTCTCTGTGCTCAGGTTGACGCGAACTCGACCGAATGCACCTGGTGTGAGCAACAGATCGGGATTAGTCACGGTTGCGCGGGCGTGAATCGTGCCACTCGACCGGTCCACTGTGTTGTCTAGGAAGTTCAAGGTGCCTTGCCGGCGAAAGCGGTTTTCGTCACTCAGCGAGATATCCACCTGATTGCGGAGGTCACTTCTTCTAGAAGTCCTTTCGCGTTGAAAGCTAAGGAAATCCACCTCGCTCATGTCGAAGTTCAGATAGATAGGATCGACGGAGAGGATAGTGGCTAATAGCGTTGTCGAGTTACCGCCGCCTCGATTCCCCGAGACTAAATTGCCGACGGACACAAGATGCGTTCCCATCCGTCCTGTGAACGGAGCGTAGATTCGCGTATGATCGACGTCATATCTGGCGTCGCGCAAAACGGCTTCAGCTTCGTGTACGCTGGCCTCCGCTTCCTTTACTGATGCTTCGGCCTGATCCACAGCCGCCTTCGCGGAGACCTGCTCTTCGGAGCGCTGTTGGACGTTCTCAACACTTCCCGCATCCGTTTTCTGTAAAGTTTGCGCTCGCGCCAATTCTTGCGATGCTAGTTCGAACCGCGCATGCGTCATCTCCACTTGCGTGCGAGCCTTCGCCACCTGCGTACGCGCCCGCTCAACCTGAGCCGCCGCGTTTGCCAGCTTTATCTCATACTGAGTAGGGTCGATCTCAAATAGCAGAGTGCCGGCTTTGACAATATCGCCGTCTTTGAAGCCGATGCGGGTCAGCGTCCCGCCTACTTGGGCACGCAACTCGACATCATTGACGGCTGAGAACTGTCCAAGGAACTGAAGCTGGCCGCGTATAGTCTTTTCCAGTGGTGCGCTCACGAGTACAGCCGGTGGACGAGGGGCGGAAGCTTGCACTGGTTTCTCCTCGAAAAGTCTTTTTCCCGCGACGATAGCCGCGATCGCAATTAGGAGTAGAATGCAAACGCTGAGCAAGCGTTTTCGGGAGCTGATTCGCTCGTTTTCGCTTGTTGAGCGTGCTTTGGGGTCACTAGTTAGTTGGTGCATGTTGTGGTACCTGAGGTCTGACATTGCTACGGTGCTTGGCTCACGGTTCGTGTGAGTGTATTCGGTTTAGCGCAGTTGGCTGTGAATGAACGTGGCTGCTCGTTCTAGGGCTGTCAGCATTTCCACGTACGGTGTGGCGCCGTAGCTCACCCTCGAAACACCACAGTCGGCCAAGGCCTTAATAGAACTCTTGGAGTCAGCCAATATATTGATGGGGACGGGTGACTTCTTGACGAGGTCAGTGATTAGTGTGATTGTGGATAATCCCGGGACGAATAAGCTGTCTGCGCCGGCTTCTGCGTAGGCGTGAGCTCGTTCCACTACCTTCGCGAGCAAAGCCGAGTCGTGAGGAACCGAGTCACCTTGAAAGAACAAATCACACCGTGCATTGATGAAAAAGGGAATGTCGGCCGCCCGTGCGTCCTGACGCGCGCCCTTTAGGCGATCCACTTGCACTGCGATGTCTCGTACCCTTCCTGTAGCAGGGATGCTGTCTTCGAAGTTGCAGCCGACGGCTCCCGCACGGATCGCGATTAGGATGTTCTTTCCAATCTGCTCAGGGGGTTCTCCATACCCGCTTTCAAGATCAAAGCTGACGGGAAGCTCGACATTCGCAACAATACGGCTCAGGTTGTGTATGGCCAGCTCATATGGAATCTGTTCTCCGTCGCTGTGCCCTTGGGCCTTAGCGACAGCCCAGCTACTTGTCGCAAGCGCCTTCGCTCCTGCTTTGGCTACAGCTTGTGCGCTGCCAGCATCCCAGATGTTGTAAAGGACAAGCGGCCGCCCTGGAACTTGGAGCATCCTGAATGCTTCAATCTTTTGTAATTGGAGCTGTCTATTCGTGATTGAGGTTTGAGTTGTCATATGTAAATTCCTCCTCCGATCGATGTCACACCGTGAATTGATACTCTCTTTGCCTGGCCGTGGAACGCGAGCCCTAGTGCGAACAGTTTTTGGATGCTAGCCGAAAAGAGCAGTTCTGCCATAAACGGGACAATCTCTGCCAGGAGCAAGAACCGGATCGGTAGACCGCAATGAGCAAACGTGCGAACCGAATCGTAATTGGAAGTATCTTGGATCAGCGTCGGGTGCCCCGTCGGACAATCGCTTTGCCACTTAGTTTGGCCGCTACTCCGAGCGCCTCTTTGTACTGTTCAAAGCTAAACTCCCCAACAAAGGGTAAATGACAGAGCGCCCGAGACGATCAGAGGGAGTAGCGCTTCGTAGACCGCGGCGACCTTCCTGGATCGGGAGCTCTGAACCAATTGAAAATCCAAAAGCCACGTATCGACTGATCGCGGAATAGGAGACGGATGCCAGAAGTGGTGGAAGGTTTCCCGCTCATCCTACTCCAAATCACAAGCGTCCCGTAGAGGGCGAGTGACCGCAACAGATTGTCCGGCGCATAATCACCCACACCATCAAGGCCAAGCGAAATCTCGAGCAGGAACATCAACGATCCTCACCACATCGGCGGGATCACCGTAAGCAGTCACTTGAATACTTTTCATAGAGTGTTAACTCCAAACACTTTCGGCTTAGTGACCTGCCGTGCGGCCACCGTCGATATACGAGATCTCACCGGTTACGAAATCCGAATCTTCTAGATAAAGGACGGCTCGTACAACGTCGGAGACCTCGCCATAACGGTTCAACGGGGCGAAAGACTTCTTGGCCTCCAGCGATTCCGGCTCATGGAGTGGCGTTCTGATGATGCCCAGCGCCACCGCGTTCACACGGATGTTGTCGTGGGCAAGCTCCATTGCAAGACCACGGGTAGCAGCGGCGCAAGCTCCCTTGGATAGGGATGCAAGAACTGCTGGAACATTTTGGAGCGCATGTTCCACTAGACTGGTGGTGACCTGAATGATATGGCCGCCGCCTTGTTTCTGCATCGCCGGCACGGCTGCCTGCGTTGCGAAGAAGACGCTGTCCAGATTGGTCGCCATCACTCTCCGATACAGCTCTTCAGAGATAGAAGTGATTGGGCCGGGACGCCAGATTCCCGCGTTGTTGATCAGAGTATCGATGCGACCGAAACGATCAAGCGCGGTCTGGACTACCTTTCTTGCTATCGCCGGATCACCGATGTCGCCAGGAACGGTGATGTAGTGAGGATCTTCGGATAGCTTGATCTCACGCGAATTTCCGACCACGCGCCACCCGCGCTCTCTGTAAGCTTTTACGAAAGCTTCGCCCAGGCCCTGCGAGGAGCCGGTTACGACTAAAACCTTGAAATCTGTGCTCATTGGAGTTTCCTAGGAGGAGGCAGCGAACTATTGCACGTTCAGTCTCTGCAGCTTGTCAAATCCGATGCCGCTG
>JAFAMM010000416.1 GCA_019233375.1 Acidobacteriaceae bacterium | reverse complement strand
AATAGTACGCAATTCCCTCATCCTCGAGCAGCCCGGAAATGAAGTTCAGATCCGATTCGCGATATTGTACGCAGTATTCGCGCGCTTCGTATGTCTCCGTAAGTGACAGTTTGTAGTCGGACACGTTGTGATCGCCGAGAATCTGCTTGACGATGTCCGGCACGGACTTATTTTGGAAGATGCGGCAGTTCCAGGTTAGTGACAGGAACCAGGTAGCAGGGACAAGCGTGCCTTCGTAACTATACAGCCGGCTGTTCTCATCGAAGCCCCCCTGCACGAACTCGCGAAACAGCCCATTCATGTAGCGTGCCGTCCCGTCCTGCGAGGTGATGGTAATCGTGGCAGGCTTGCGGAGCAGTTTAGTCGCGTCTATCTCGCCGCTCTCGGCGTACATTTGAACTCTCAATTCAAATGGCTGCGAGAGCGCCTCGTGACCTTTCAACCCGGCGAGCAGCAAAGCGTCGCTGCCAAGCGCTGTTTTTATTTGCAGTGGCCGGTTCGCCTGAGTGTATGTGGGCAAGATTTTCTCCCGTTCGTCTTAATTATTCGTATGCAAAATTGCCGTCCGCGCCGATGGAAATTCGAAAGGACTTCGGTCTTTGCCCTTCGGCCATGGCCGCCAGCAGGCGTTGTGAAATCTCAGGCAGCAGCGTGTTCGTGAGGATGTTGTCCACGTTACGGGCGCCGCTTTCGACCTCCGTGCAGCGCTTTGCCACCTCATCCACTAAGTCGGGGCCGTAAGTCAGTTCGACGCGGTGCGTTTCGGCCAGACGCCGCGCGATCTTCGAGAGCTTTAAACGCACAATCTGCTTCAGCGCTTCGTCGCGCACCGGGAAGTAAGGAATGATCACCATCCTGCCCAGAAACGCCGGCTTGAAGATCTTATTCAACTCAGGCTTGATCGCCTCGACCAAGGCCTGCGGTCCGGGCATGGTTTCCGGATCCGCGCAGAACTTCATGAGTGTGCCGGTCGCGGCATTCGAAGTAAGAATGATGATGGTGTTCTTGAAATCGATCTCGCGCCCCTCGCCATCTTCCATTTGCCCTTTGTCGAAAACCTGAAAAAACAGTTCGAGCACATCAGGGTGGGCCTTCTCCACTTCATCGAGCAACACGACTGAATAAGGCTTGCGCCGCACCGCCTCAGTCAGTACACCGCCTTCGCCGTAGCCGACGTATCCGGGAGGCGATCCCTTCAGCGTCGAGACGGTATGTGCTTCCTGAAACTCCGACATATTGATCGTGATCAGGTTGCGCTCTCCGCCGTAGAGCAGATCGGAGAGCGCGAGCGCCGTCTCCGTCTTGCCGACACCGCTGGGTCCGACGAGCAGGAAGACACCGACGGGCTTTTGCGGATCATCCATTCCGGCACGCGATGTGCGGATGCGCTGGCTGATGCCGGTGAGAGCATGATCCTGGCCGATAACGCGCTTGGCGAGATGTTCTTCGAGCGCGAGCACCGTGGCGACCTCGTCCTTGAGCATCTTGCCGACGGGAATGCCGGTCCAAGCAGAGATCACGTCCCCAACAATCTGGGCATCGACACATACGCGAATCAGCGGCGTCTCGCCCTGAAGCTCTGCAAGTTCGGTGTTGAGAGTGTCGAGCTGCTGCCGCAATGCCGTTGTGTCCACGACGGGAGGCGCAACCACGACCGCACCGCCTTCGAGCGCGGCTCCGGCGCCGTTCGTGGAGACGGCAGAAGGGCCGGCGGATGCAGTCCCGTTTGCAGCAAGGTGTTTTTCTTCGAGCTGGGCGCGAATGTCACGGATGCGCGAAATCAACGAGGACTCTTTTTCCCAGCGCTTATTCAGCGCCGCGAGTCGCTCCCCGGTAGCGGCTCTGCTCTCCTGAATCCGCGCCAGGCGTTCGGCGTGATCTGCTCCGACCGCCTGTTCCCGCTCAAGCACTCTTCGCTGAACGTCGAGATCGTCCAGCGTGCGCCGCGCATCTTCAATGGCAGGAGGAAGCGAGTTCTGGCCTAAAGCCAGGCGGGCACAAGCGGTGTCGAGCACGCTTACCGCTTTATCCGGCAACTGGCGGTCAGGAAGATAGCGGTGCGAGAGGCGGACGGCGGCGGCGAGACCTTCGTCCAGGATCCGGACCTTGTGATGATTCTCCAGCACAGGCACCAGGCCGCGCAGCATCAGCTCGCATTTGACTTCAGCCGGTTCATCCACTTTGACGGTCTGAAACCGGCGACTGAGGGCCGGATCCTTTTCGAAATACTTCTTGTATTCAGACCACGTGGTTGCGGCAATGGTTCGCAGTTCACCGCGCGCGAGCGCAGGTTTCAGCAGATTGGCGGCATCATTCTGGCCGGCCGGTCCCCCCGCGCCGATCATGGTGTGCGCTTCGTCAATGAAAAGGATGATGGGAGCGGGCGAAGACTTAACTTCCTGAACAAGCCCTTTCAAACGGCTCTCGAATTCGCCCTTCACTCCGGCGCCCGCCTGCAGCAGCGCTAAATCGAGCGAGCGGACGGTCACGTTGCGCAGCGGCGGCGGCACATCGCCTTGCGCTACCCGCACAGCGAATCCTTCTACCACGGCCGTCTTGCCGACTCCTGCCTCGCCTACTAAAATCGGGTTGTTTTGCCGCCGGCGCGTGAGGATATCCACCACCTGCCGGATCTCGTTATCACGCGCTAATACCTGATCGATCTTGCCTGACCTGGCGTGTTCGGTGAGATTGACTGTGTACTGATCGAGAAACGGAGTCTTTCCCGAGCCTGCGGCGCGCGGCACATCGCTGTCCGCGGCGGGAGCGCTCCCGGCCACGGCTTCGCTTTCTTCCTGCGAGCTCTCGACAATGGCAGCGAAATCTTTCCGCAGAGCGGCGGGATCTATCTTCTGGAACTCTTTGCTGATGTCGCGCATGAGCCTGGCAAGCTCTTCCTGGGACGCTAGCGCGAGCACGGCATAACCTGAGCGTATATTCGCTGCGCCGAACTCGAGTGAGCCGAACGTCCATGCCTCGGTGAACATCTTCAGCACGGTGGGGCTGATGGCCGGAGTGCGCGCATTGCCGGATTTCAGCTTGTCGAGACTGCGATTCAGCTCGGCGGCGAGGCGCGACCGGTCCACTTCGAACTGCCGGAGAATCAGCGCGAGGTCGGAACCCGCGGCATCGAGAAGCTTGGCGAGGAAATGCTCCACTTCGATGTCGTAGTGGGTGCGCGAGAGACACAGGCCCGCGGCGCCCTCGAGCGCGTTGCGCGTCGTGCTGTTCAGCTTTCCAATAAGCGAGCGCAGGTTCACTGTCATTTATGCCTCCGATAGCAAGAGAACGGTATCGTCCGGGTCGCGGTTGAATACCGGGCTGGACTTCATCCAAGTCACCCAGCCGAGCTGTGGCGAATCCTCTTCGTCGCCGAGTTTACAGGCGGGAACTTCATCGTGCCGCAACACGAGCTGCAGCTCAAATTCAATATCGCTGCCGGAATAGAAGCGCAGCAACGCGCGTAGGGGTTGATGAGCCGGCCCATGCGGCAGAAACTCCTGGTAGCGCTCGAGACCGAGCGGGCCGATTCGCAGGCGTGCCCTGAACTGCCGGTCCCAAATCTCGTCGCCGGCGACAACTCCGATGCCCAGTTGCCGGGATTCCGGCATGCCCGAGTCAAAGCAGCACTGATCGGGCTCGTCCAGCTTGCGCCAGGCGCCGACGAACTGATCTAAGTCAACAGGAACGTCGAAATAGTCGGAGAGCAGCAGCGCCAGCCCGCAGGCAGAGCGCGGCATCATATTCAGCAGGCCGCCGTAGAACAGCAGGCTCTCATCGCGAATGGGCTGCCGGGATTGCAGCGGCTTCAGGCCGAGGCCCACAATCTCGAGCAGCCGGTCCGTCATCGATCCCGCACCGTCGCGCTCGTAGCCAAC
>JAFAMM010000252.1 GCA_019233375.1 Acidobacteriaceae bacterium | reverse complement strand
TTGAGCGCACCGTAGAGCAGCCGGCGCTTCAAGAACGCACCCAGCCCGATGCTGAACATGCCTTGCAGCCACGTTCCCAGCACCTGAAATGGCAGCAGAGTAAATAAGAGCAAGGCCCACGCGGCGAGCCAGACCGCATCCGTGCGGCCGGCGAGCGAAAACCGGCCCAACAGCGCCCACGAAGCGATGAGAAGAAGGTACTGTACGAGGTGCGCCAGCACAAGAGCAGCGCCGCTCGCCAGCGCGCCGCTGTCCCGCAGCAGCGGCAGCGGCGGGCCGCCCGGCGCGCGCTGCAGCGTCCAGCATTCATTCCACCGTTTGTGCGCCGTCTCGTCGTCGAGCATACGCGCCAGGCACCCTTCGAAGGCGCGGCCGCGCAGGCCGGCGTCTCTCAAAAGCGTTTCTCGCTTCCGGCCATCGCCGCTGACGAACGGTTGCCGTATGAGGCGGGCGATGGCTGCTGTCTCGACCGCGCGACGCTTCAGATCGGGCGTCAGGACTACCAGCCGGCGGCGGTTGGCTTTCAGTACGGCCAGGTATCCCGCCGCGGGGATATGCAGCAGCGCCGGATATGCCGCCGATAACTCGTGCTCCAGATTCCGCAAGCTCGCATCCACCGGCTCCGCCTCACAGCCCAGCCGCTTTGCCGCCCATTCGATCCATTCGCGCAGGGCGCCATCCTGCAATGGCGGTAATTCTACGCCGGCGTTGCTGATACGGGCGGCGCGCACAAGCGCGTTCAGTGCGCGCGGCAGTTCCGCGCTCTTCCAGCACACAGCCTGCCAGCCGGGCGCGTTCCTCATGCCACTTCTGCCTCGTGAAGCTCGTCGTGTGATACAGCGGGGACTTCCCGGGCCGGGAGATCCTCGACAATTCGCCCACCGTGCAAGCGAATCCGGCGCCAGAGTGCGGATTTCCATACACTGGCGTGCGCTTCCTGCTCGGCCGCCAGCATGCGGGCATAGCGGGAGTTCGGGTCTGCAGCCAGCGCCTGCGGGGAGCCGCTCTCGACCAGACGCGCGTTCTCAATCACGAGCACGTCATCAAAGGCCTGCGTCTGCGAAATATCGTGGGTGATGCAGAGGAGCGTGCAGTCGCGCCACAAGCTACGCGCGCGCAGGAGCAGCTCCGAGCGTTTTTCGCGATCGAGACCGCGAAACGGTTCATCCAGAAGAACCAGCCGGGTCGTTTTTCGCAGAAAGGCGCGCGCCAGCCGGACACGCTGCCCTTCCCCGCCCGAAACCAGCGCGCCGCTTTCGCCGAGTTCGGTCTGAAGGCCGCGCGGAAGTGTTTCGAGGACGCTGCGCAGCATGGCGTCATCAATTGCCTGGGCCACCTCGCCGGCATCGGGCGTGCCGCCATAGGACAGGTTTGCGGTCAGAGACCGGTTCCAGAGTTGGACGGCCGGATCCACCCAGGCCACGATGGAACGCAGCGTCTCAGGGTTCAGAGGCTCGCCATCGAGCAATATCCGGCCGCTCACCGGCTTCAGCCAGCCTAGAATCAATCCGAAAAGACTCGATTTTCCCGCTCCGGAGGGCCCCACAATAGCGACATGACGGCCGGCCGGGATGGTGGCTGAGAGATCTTCAAGGATTGCATGACCCGACACGGCGGCAAAGACCGCATCAAACGTCAGCGATGGCGCGGCGCATTCTCCTGGCCCGAAGGGAATTTCGCAGGCCGGCGTTTCTTCCGGCGCGCTGAGAGGTTCCATAAGGCGCAAGGTCAAATTGCGATAGGCGGGATATTGACGCAACAGCGTCCCGATCTCCTGCCCCAGCGCCGGCAGGTTCAGGGCCCAATAAGCAATCAGCAAGGTCCGGCCGATATCCGCGCCTTCGAGTGGATGCCACAGAAACAAGCCCCCTATCAGGCCGAACAGCGCGGTCAATTGCGCGGCTTCAAGCGCCGCGGCGGTACGCTGCAAGCGAACGGAGGCGTTTGCCCACTCGCCGAGGAAACGTTCATGATCGCGCCGGACAGCATTCTCGGCGCCATGCGCCCGGACCGCGACCAAGCCAAGCATGGCATCGAGATAAAAACGTGTGAGACCCGCGGCGTGCGTACGAACACGCAAATCGCGTTCTGTCAGAAGCGATTGCAGAAGGAGGGGAGGGGCCAGCGCCACCGCCGCGATGGCCATCATATGGTGTGAGTAGGAAGGCTCGAGCCAGACGATGCCCGCAGCCGTGAAGGTGAATTCGAGCACCGCGCGGAGCAGTTGGTGAACGTGACCGGCCAGGTCGCGCAGCCGGTGGGCCACGTGACTGCGCTCCGCCATGTCGGAAATCAACCGGCTCTGGAAGTAGCGATCGCTGAGCCGCGGAATCTTCTCGAGGAACTTCAGCCGTAACCGGTTCTCAATGTAGCGCCCGATGCGGACTGAATAGAGGAACACCGGTAATTCCAGGAAGAGGAGAGCAACACAGAAGAATGCCAAGGCGCTCATGGCGCCCATTCGCTGCCCGGCAAGTCCCAGCTCGGTGCTGATGTCGAGGAGGCCGCGGAAGAGCAGTCCTTCGCCGAGTGTTGCGGCGGCTGAAACAACAAGTCCGCAGAGGATGAGCGCGATCGCGAGCCGTCCGCTGTGCCAGAACACGTTGAAGAGTTCGCGTCCCGGGCTTGCCGCTCGCGCGCTGAGCGCCGCGCTCAATTCCGTTCCCAGTTCCTCGCCGCTTGCGGGGGGCTGAGAACCGAGAATCCGAATGAGCACTGCCCCCTGCACGAGCACCTGTTCCCCGCCCGCGCTGTCCTGCGGCGCCGAACGTACGCTCCAATAGCGCTCCGGGATGCACTCCGGATTGGCGATCATTCGCTCGAGTAAACGGGCGGAATCATCTGCTGAGCGGATCGCGCCCGAGTCGCGGAGCGCTGCCACGAGGCGAATGGCGGCATCGAGGATCGCGAGCGAGCGCCAGCCTTCGTCATGCAATGCGTTCGTCACCAGCGTGAGCTGACGCTTCGATCTCAGCCCCACCTTCCGCATCCGCTCCGCAAACATTTTCCGGGAGTCCTCTGACGCCGCAAAATGCCGCCATTCGTCTGCCTCCGCCGGCATAGTGTGGGCGTAAACTTCGCGCAGGAACTCTTTTGTAGAAACCCAGCGCCGGCCTACCGCCGGGTCCATAACCTGAAGGAGGCTGCCGTGCTTCCGCCAGAGGACCACGAAGTGGGTGACGCCGTTCGGCAAAGTCGTGACCAGCAGGCACGGAAATGCCTTAGCTTCCCGCAGCAGCAGATGATCCACGGGAAGCAGAACCTGCCCGGCGATAAGGCCAAGCTGGTTCGCCACGACTTCGAGCGTGTCGATGGAGGTGCCATCGAGGCCGGTCTGACAGGCTTCCCGCAAGCGGCCATAGGCTACCGGGATACGGTATCCCTCGAGCAGGCATTTGAGTGCGGCGGGACCGCAATCGAGCGCGGAGGTCTGCACGACCTCGGGTGCGAGAAAGCGTCTCAATGCGAGCCCAGCATCTGGCCCGCCGAGCGCAGCAATAGCGCCGCGGGCGAGACCTGCTCGACGCGCACTTCCACCGAACCGGGAAGTCCGTGTTGGAGCGGGATACGGGAGGAGCGGCCCGTCTTGTCAAGCGCCAGCTCGACGCGGACCTTGCCGTCGCGGATATCTTCGGCAACGCGCGTCACAGACGCCGGCACGGTGCCATACTGTGCCCACGGGAAGCCTTCCAGGTGCACGACTGCAGGCTGGCCGGGGCGCAGACGGCCGATTGCGGCCGATGGGGTAAATTCTGCTACGACT